>CAMJNC010000006.1 GCA_946407195.1 uncultured Treponema sp.
ATTTTTTGTTTTATTTCTTTTGAAACCTTTTTAAGTTTCTGTTCATCACTTGCTACCAAGAGTTCTGAACCTTTTCTATTTGCAATAGAATTTACTGTATATGATAGAGTAAACTCATATTGTTTAAATTCTTTGTAAATCTCAGATATCGCAGGAACATTATCGTATGTTAATAACCATGGAGTCTTTATTTTAGTAATCTCTTTAAAAATTTTTAAATGATCTTCTTTTTCTAAGAAATTCGTATAAAGTTTTTTACCCTTAACAAAATACGGAGGATCAAAATAAGTAAATATTTTTTTCTTCTTTTTTTCAACTTGCTTTATAAACTCTAGAATATCAAAATTGTATATTGCAATGTTAGAAGAATTTTCAGCAACTGTTTCAATCTTTTTTATTAAATCTTCTTTATTAAATCTGGCAGTAATCAAATTAGTTCCAGTCTGATTATAACCACCTATAGGTCCAGCATTTAATACGCCAGAAAAATTCGTTCTATTAAGAAAGAAAGTTGCAAACCCAAGTTCTAGGGAAGGCTCCTTTTCATTTTCATATATTTGCTTTTGGATCAGGTAATTATCAATATTGACTTCTGTATCATTCAATAACCTAAGAAAATCTTCTGTATCATTACATATAGAATTCCAGAAAGAATAAACTCCTGTATTAATATCATTAATAATTATTTTTTTTATTCTCTTATTTTCTAACAGCTTTAACGCAATACTTGCTCCACCTGCAAAAGGTTCTACATACGTATCGACAGTATCACCATATTGAGAAATAATAGATTCTACCAAACTGTATAATTTCGATTTCCCACCAGGATATCGAAGTGGAGAATTGTTCAAAATCAAATACCCCTTTACAATATTATAAATAAAAAGAAAGCATATATCTATAATAATGAGCCTTTCATAATTGTTTTTTTTGTTTCTATATGAATAACAAGAACTATTCTCCATATGCATCTCTTCATGAAGTATTATAGTTTCATTATAAAGGTTATAAGTGCCAAATAATGACACTATATTTTCTTTATATATAAAAAACGTTAGGCTATGGAGCACCGCCGTAAGGCGTCCACCGCAGCGAGCGTAAGCGAGCGAGGAGGATGAGCGGCAGCGAAGTGCGGAACAGCCGACCGGGCGCCCGAAGGGCGACCGGGAACGCCCTGTTCAACTTTATTGCTCATACTCTCTGTTAAATGCTTCTGACAGCATTGGAGCAATCAGTCCAAGAACTTCCAGGTTCCACTGATACTGAACGTCAGGTCCTGGAGAAACATTCCAGTCAAGCTCTTTTCTGTCAGAGTCATTTTCAAATTTCGCAATATCAGAAATTAATTCATTCTTGAATTTTAAAATATCCTGATACGAAGCATTCTTAAACTGTCCTACATAGTGTTTTGGATCCATCATCATAATTCTATTCCTCCAATAAAAATGGTTCATCTAAATATTCATTGAACTTATTCCGGAACTTTTTGAATAAACGCTGGAACTGCAAAAGCTCTGCTTCCCAGCCCATTTCTACTGCATTGTATTTCTTCAGATCCTCTTTGTAGCCTTCCATTGATACGGTAAGAATATTCGAACCTTCAAATTTCATATTTCCGAATCTGAAAGTTTCTACTGCTCCATCACAGATAGTGGGATTCGAAATATCTCTTGAGATTTTTCTCAGTTCTTCTTTGTTTTCTTTTATAAGCTTCTTGATTTCTTTTACAAGTTCTGGACTATTCAGCAGGATGAATTCTTCATCATCGAACATACGGTCTTCTGGTCCTAATCTGGAATAAGCATATTCATATCGGACCAATCTGCCATCTTCCAGAAGCACAATTGCATAACTGTTTCCAAAAAAAGCAGCACAATCATATTCAAAAATAATTTTTGGAAGTTTTTTACAGGAATCCAGGATTTTGAGAGGGTCGCTCTTTTCATCAAGTTTTACAGTTTTTCCATCTGTCAGGATGATTTGCGGAAGACCGACTACAGAGTGGACTTTATATCCGCCTGTATAAACTTCGAAATTATTAAGCATTCCCTGGAAATGAACTGTATCAAAGCCATTTCGTTTTGCGAAATCTAATGCTATCTTTCTAAACTCTGGTCGTGTTTTCATTCTGACACCTCCTTCAGCCTTTCTGTTTTTATTATAAAGGTCAAGGGTGCCAAGGAACGGCATTGTGAAATAATTTTATTTTAGTCTCTTCGCCATTTTGGCGAATGTTTTAACGTGGCTAAAAGCGAGTTAAAGGGGTAAAAGCATAATATTATACAAAACATACCCCTTTAACTTGCTTTTATCTCTAAATTCACAAGAATATGCCGGAACTTATGCGGGAAGGAGATCTGTTTTAATTAGGTGCGAAGCATTCTTCGCCGTGGTCGTAAGGAAGCGGATTCGCCGTGTTCACAATTGCATCGGCCCAAACTCTGGTAATGTCGTTGCGTTCAATCTTAAAAGACATGATTATAGTATATCACACTTTAGTGCCAAGGATTACCACCCCATCGCAAGCAGCCACAATGGAATTGCTTTATCTGCCGGGTAGTCTGTATTATCGCGAATTACCAAATCGGACTGTTTAAGTACCTTATCCTTACCGCCTACTTCAATTTTGATTTTTGGCGAGTTTCCGAGATTAAGAGTGCCGGTATTTTTCATAATTACAAAATCTCCATCAGTTTCGTTCTTACATGCATTTACAGTGTAGCCTGATTCCTGCAGTAAAACAGTGACAAAGGCCTCCCGCATATTTCCGGCACTTCCTTGTAAAACAGAATACAAGCACGGATCTGCAAAGAAAAGTTTTGCCCCGGCACTTTTTGCCTTTGTGTCATTTGGATAGCGGATAATACGAACAACGCCAACTGCTTCCATAACTTCTAAAAGCTGATAAAGCTTATCGGCACTCACATTCCAGTCTGCACATAAAGAGCGAACCTGGAGTCGCGGAATTGATGACATTGAAAGAGATCCTACAACTGCACTCATCAGGCGAATATTATCCTCGGTAATCTGAGGAACAAAAAATGGTACATCAGAATTAAGAGTCTTATCCAGGACAGCCAGACTTCGGCTCTCATAATCACCTTCTGTATAGAACGGACGAGTTCCATAAGTCTTATATTTTTCAAACAAATCAAGAATAGAAGCTTCCGGCTTTACAGGCAGAGAATCTCCCTTTTTCATTTTAAAAGGATTTATTGTATTATAGACTTCTCCTGTCTCGATATACAAAAACTCTCGGAACGACATAATCGGCATATGAACAAAAACATAACGTCGCGAAAGGTCTGCTGTTCCACTTCTTAAAACTAAAGCGGAAGAATCACTTGCCCAAACATATCGGTCTGGATAATCATCATACAAAGATTTTAACTGAGCGCTCCAGTTCCTGGCAAAATGAACTTCATCAATTATTACACCTTCATACCCCTGCATAAAAACAGCCGCAATAACATCATAAAGATTAAGAGCAGTCAGACGCGGATTATCCGCAGAAAAATAAAGCATCTTTTTGCCACTCTGGTTTGCATGATGCAAAAGAAAGGTTGATTTTCCTATTCCCCGCAAACCAGTAAGAATCATATTTTTTGGAAGTTTATTTTTTGAGTTAAATTCAGTTGTCCAAAGACGAATTCGCTGAGGCATAGCAGCAAGCTTGCGCTCCATAATCGTCTTTAAATTTTCAATGAGTTCTAAAAGATTTTCTGTGTTATCCATGATTATATGGTATTATCAAAGTGTTCGTCTGTCAAGAACGTTTTTAATAATATTGTTCTTTTACGACGAACACCAGAAGGTAAACAAAAATCTTGATACAGGCTGTTTTTTTATTCTTCCAGACTTTCGCCGTGCTGTTCTTCTATTTCGGCGATTTCGGTCTGGAGGGTTTTGTCCAGGGCTTCGTCGAAGCCGGTGAGGGCGGCAAAGGGTAAAAAGATTTTGGCGCGCTGAGAAAGGGGCATGCGGTTGGGCAGGGAGTCGCGGGTCCAGTTGTGGTTTATGATATCGTCGTAGTTTTTCTCGTTCATGGTCGTCTCACATGGTGGTTTCGACAGGCTCAACCACCGCAGCAATTTAAGCTTTGTGGCCTCCTATCTGGACGTTGCGGTCGCGGGTGGTGGCGCCTTCTTCGAAATTAGTTCCCTTGAGGATGGCATTCTTGCCGTACTTTCTGATTATCTCAAGGCGGGCTTTCTGCAGGCTGTCTTCCTTGTGCTGACTTGTGCCGCCCTCCTCTGTTTCCACTTCGTCAAAGAGGCCCGGCTGTCTCTGGCTTGCATTTTTGATATTGTTTGCGGTGATATTGATGCGGCGGTAGAGCCAGGCGGGTTTTGCTATCTTTTCGAAAATTGAAACAAAGCCTTCAACTATCTGCTTTGAAGAATTGGTTTCGTCTCCAAAGCTCCAGCTGCCGTGGGCGGGCTTTGGCATTTCGCGGCCGTAATAGTCGCGCACTACTTCGCCGTCGAAGCCGGGAACATAAAGGCTTTCCTGGTCGTAACCGGCGTGGAGGGTAATTGAATCTGTAACAAGATTTTTCTTATAGAGGTCCAGGGCTAAAAGCTCGGCCATTTCGCGCACTATGATTTTTGCCTTTTCGTAATCGTAAGGCTCGTGAAGCACCTGGCCGCTTCCAAGGCTCTTTGCTTCTGACTTGTAATTTTTGATATCTTTCATGCCCACTGGCTCTATGCCCCAGGCATGATCTATCAGAATCTCTGCATCAATTCCAAACTCCTTATACAAAAGCTCGGGGTTCTGCAAGGAGGTGCGGGCTATGTCTCCCATTGTGCGGATAAAATATTTTTCGAGCCGGCGGGCTGTTGCGCGGCCTACCCTCCAGAAATCTGTAAGCGGCTGATGGGTCCAGAGCTGGCGGCGGAAGCCTTCAACGTCCAGCTCTGCTATGCGAACTCCGTCCTGATCTGCGGGAATATGCTTTGCAACAATATCCATGGCGGCCTTACACAAAAAAAGATTTGGCGCGATTCCGGCTGTGGCTGTGATTCCGGTTTCTGCAAGTACCTCGCGAATTACCTTTACGGCAAGCTCGCGGGCTGTCAGCTTATAAAAAGAAAGATAGCTTGTGGCGTCTATAAAAACTTCATCTATCGAATAAACGTGAATATCTTCGGGCGCAAAGTAACGAAGGTAAACATTATAGATTCGTGTGGAATACTGAATGTAAAGGGCCATACGGGGAACTGCAACTATGTAGTCCAGTTCTTTGCCGGTCTGGCGTTTGATTTCGCGGGCCTTGGCTTCTACCTCGAAAAGGCGGGAGCGGCCGCTGAGCCCGTAGGCTTTGAGCGCGGGTGTAACGGCCAGGCAGATGGTTTTGCTGGTGCGGCTTTTGTCGGCAACTACGAGGCGCGTTGTAAGCGGATCTAAGAGGCGTTCGCGGCATTCAACTGAGGCGTAGAAGGATTTGAGGTCAATGGCGATGTAGGTTCGCTCCATTTTATTTCAGCCTCTTCGCCATCTTTTTTACTTCATCAGCATAAAGTTTTTTCAGCTCGGGAGGATTGAGCACTGTAACGGCCGCGCCAAAACGCAGGCACCAGAAGAGAGTTTCCTGTATCTGATTTGACTCAAAACTAAGGGAAACGGTGCCGTCTTTATTCTGTTTGCACTTCTGATTTTTATGCCAGGTTCTTTCGAGGATATAGGTGTTGATGGATTTATCGAAAAGAAGTTCAATTTTCTGCGGCCTGGTTTCGTTGTTCCAGATTCCAAAGTTAGGATCTATATGAACCTTCTGCTGATAATTTTTGTCGTATTTAAACTCAGCTCCAAGCTCAATGTTTTTCATTCGGGCAAGGGTAAAGGTTGCAAACTTTTCGTGCTTTGGTGAATAGCCCAGAATATACCAGTCGCCTTTCTGATTATAAATCTTATACGGATAAAGCTCGTGCGGAACATAATCTGTTGCCTTTATTGAACGATAATCAAACTTCATGATTTTATGAAGCTTGGTTGCCTTAAAAACATCATTAAAAGTTTCTTCTGCAATAACCGGAATGGGGTCTGCAATAAACTCTACGTCGTTTGTAAAACTGGACTGCACTTCTACCTGATTCGGAAGCATCTGCGACAGTGTGTCATAAACCTTTTCTATTGTCTTTTTAAGCGGAGTATTATTATAGCGTTCCATCAAAGGAAGGATTCCTGTTACTGCAAACACTTCGCTTTCTGTAAGCATCATGTTCTTTACAAAATAAGTGTTGTCGCTGTAATAGTAGCCCTTGCGCATACGGTCATATTCAATGGGCGCGTTGTAATAGATTTTGAGTTCATCAATATCGCGAAGGATTGTGCGGCGGGAAACTTCCAGCTCCTTCATGAGTCGTTCAACACTAGGGTATCCCAGATTCTGGATAGCCTGCTCAATCTTAAATAATCTTAATGGTTTTGTGTGATTTTCCCTGATTTTTGCACTCATAATTTTTTCAGTGCCTTTCTATGACACCTAAAACTACTATACTTTAATACAGAATAACTGTCAAACATTTTTATAGTAGTGAGGTAATTATGATTACAGGATTTCCAAGCCCGGCGCAGGGTTATGAACAGCATCAGATTGATTTTAACTCATACATCATTAAGCATCCTTCTGCAACTGTGGTTATGCGGATTGAAAGCTCGCACTACACTAACATGGGAATTTATTCTGGGGATCTGATTGTTATTGACCGCGCCAAAAAGATAAACCGCAATTCTCTTGTGGTTTACGAATCGGAAGGGCATTTTGTTCTGGGAAGGGTTTACACCATAAGGTGTGAAACAATTATCACGGGCGCCATAACTCATGTGCTGCATACGGTAAAAGATTTATGATTTTACATGCTGATGGAAATGCTTTTTTCGCTTCCTGCGAGCAGATTTATCGGCCGGATCTTCGTGGAAAGCCAGTGGCTGTTCTTTCTAATAATGATGGAATTATTGTCGCGCTGAATAAAGAAGCAAAGGCCTGTGGCATAAAACGCGGCGACCCGTACTTTAAGGTAAGGAACATCTGCGACTATAAGGGTGTTACAATTTTTTCGAGCAACTACACTTTGTATGCTGATATCAGCCGGCGCATTACCTCCATTTATATGGAATATGCCCCGGATATTGAATGCTACTCCATCGATGAATCTTTTTTATTTTTTGATGACTGCAACTGGAGTATTTCTGATTACGAAGAAATTGGCCGGGAACTGAAAGACCGTGTTTACAGGGAAGTTGGCATTCCTATTTGCGTTGGTGCCGGCCCTACAAAAACTCTGGCAAAGCTTTACAACAAAAAAGCAAAGGAGCATGACGGCGTTTTTGTATATAATCCGGATTCAGTAGACGCGCTGCTTGCGGAAACGGACTGTGCAACCATCTGGGGAATTGGCCCGGCACGTGCAAAAAAGCTTGAGCTTCATGGAATTAAAAATGCGCTGATGCTTAAGCACATGCCGCTGTGCGACGCAAAAAGACTTCTTACCTCACAAGGCTTTGAAACTGTTATGGAGCTGAACGGCAAGCGCTGTATGGATAAAATCACCCGTCAGAAAAAAGACATAATTACTTCGAGCCGTCAGTTTTCAAAAAAGGTTTATGACCTTGCAACGCTTGAATGCGCCCTTGTTGAATACACGGAACTTGCCGTAGAAAAACTTCGTAAACAGAACTCGGAATGTAAGATGATTCAGATCTGCATTTCCACCTGCAACTATTATTCTGATAATCCGGATGAGCAGTATTCAAACGCAGCCTTTGCAGAGCTTCCGCGCCTCACCTCTTACACTCCGGATTTAGTAAATGCTGCCCGGCTGATTCTCCCTTACATATACCGCCAGGGCTACGGCTACAAAGTAATTATGGTTTCGCTGTTAGACATTATGCCCGCACAGTATCAGGGCTGGCTTTGGATAGACCCCAAAGAAGACATAAAAAAACGAAGGCTCATGGAAGCAGTAGACCAGATAACAAACAGCTACGGCCGCCGCTCCATCACCCTTGCAAAATTCTGGACTAAAACCGGCTGGGAAATGAAACGCGAATTTTTAAGCCCAAACTTTACTACAGACATAAACTGTGCGCCGTGTGTTTTGTAAAAAGCCGTTCGCGATGCAGGTTCTTTCAGGCACTTTATTTATCTGCCCTTTTTATCCAGGTAATAAACTGAAGCTTTGTTACAACCTTATCCGGGTTAAAGTTCTTACCATCCGGAAGCTCCATAAACTCACTTTCTACCACGCCGAGTACAGCATCAAAATCTGCATCCTCTACAGAAACGTCTGCAACAGGGCTTTTTGTTCTGCCGGATTTTTTATACTTTTCGGAATAGCGCGAAAGCATTCTCAAATTTCCGCTGTGGCGCACATAAGCGTTCCAGATAAAACGTGCACACATTTTGCGAGTAAGCTCTCCTGCCCCTGTGAGATACGAAGAGGAGCCTGCCGCATTCTGCTGATCTGAAGCAGAAGAAAAATAACCGCCGCGTTCAAGGTTTGCAACAAGTTTCTGCTTTTTCTGATTGCGGTAACTGTCCAAAAGCTTTGTGTTATCAAGGGTAAGGCTCACAAGAGAATCCAGAGTAAGGTTTCCCTGCAGGGCTGCCATATCATGCTTCTGGTCTGAATCAGCTGAGCTGCCATAAATTGTATTTAAGTCCCAGATATAACTTCGCAGAGGATTATAAACAGTGCGGTAACTTCGAAGACCTTCGTTATCAAAAAGTACAAATGCATTGTCTATTACAGAAATTGCCTGGTCATATTTTTTCTGCTGATATAAAAGCTTGCCTTTTTCAAGCTGAAGAACGGCATTTTTCGAATCATATTTTAATATGCCTTCTATCTGCAAAAGACTCTCTTCTGAATTTTTTGCAAGCCGACATCCCAATAACAAAACGTACCGGTCGCCCTTCTGCAGCGCCCTCGCCTCAGTATAAGCCGCCTCCGCCTCGCGCTTCTTCCCCGCCATCTTAAACAAGAGTCCCTCAAACGCGCGCATTCGCGCAATAAGCGCCGGCTCCGTCACTTTTGTCGACGACTTATAAGCCGCTATATCCGCCAGAAGTCCGTTAATCTGAACGAGGGGGGCCGAGCTCTCCATCTGGTATCGTACATCAATATTAATAAACCGGTCTTCATAAACTTCAATGGAGCTGTAGATATACTCGTTCTCTTCGGTAGAGGTATAAATATCCTGCTGCAGCGTTGCACACGAAGCAGCTCCAAGCATAACCGCAAGTAAACCGGCCACGCCGGCCATCAGCTTAAACTTTTTCATTTTCTTTCACCCTTCAGCACATTGGCTGCAGATATTTTATTATCAAAAGTAATTGCAATACAATCGTTATTGTTGTCGCCGTTTAAGTCTATAAACAGCGGGTTACCATAACCAGAAACAGGAAATTCCGGAAGCAGCTCCATGTTGCTGCTAAAGCCATAAAGTGAATTGCCCTCTCCGGAAATAAATATTTCCTGTCCGCCTTTTCCGTCATAATCACAAACTGTAATGCGGCCGGTTTTAGCAGTAAAATATGGTATTTTTACCTTTAAGGTTTTTCCATCCAGAGAAACTCTGTAAAGCTCGCCTGCGGCAGAAAGTGCAAATAAGTAGCCGTCTGCCATTTTTACATTCAGATAGAAAACTCCGTCCAGAGTAACCGGGAACGGCTGTAAAAGTCTTCCATTAAAATCATAAACATAAAGCTCGCCGGCCTGAGTAATCATTGCTGCATACTGTCTTCCGCCTGCCGAAAAAATACACGGAGAACCATAAGCAATTCCGTCCAGCTCAAAAGGCCCCTCTTCTGTTACAGGCTTTAAGTCCTTGTAAATATGTATGCCGCCAAAAAAGCCCTTTTCGTAAAAGGCAATAATGTCTCCGTTTACTTCCGGGGTAGACTTTATTCCATCTTCAATATCAGTTTCAAGAACTGTAATTTCTCCTGTATTTGAAACAAAGCAAAGCTCACCTTCTCTGCCAACAAGTACGACAGAATCCTTGTAAGTAAACGGACCGCAGGTCATTGTAATGCCTGTAAGCACCGGATACCCCAGAACACTTTCCAGCTTTGAATTCAAAAGATAAACCATTCCGCTTTTTGTTACTGCCCAGATTTCGCCGCCGTTTGCCTTTGTTGTGTTTTCGCTTGCCGCAACAATAAAACGAACCTCAGGCATATCTATGCTTGCCTTCTCAAAGGTTCCGCAGTCCAGAGAGTTTACTGTATTATCAGTTTCTACCCAGTAAACCATGCTGCTCTTTTTTGCGTTTGATTTTATAAGCTGTGCATTAGATTTTTTTTCAAGCTCAATCGGGAAGCCTGGAATTTTTCGCGAAGACTCAAGCGCAACTGCCGAAGCCTGCAGCTGAACATTTACAATATTATCCTTAATGCGTAAATCAAAGCGGCCCGAATTATAAAGCCCAAGCACCTTTGACATTGCAGTATTTCCCTTGATAAAAAAAGGTACACTGCGTTCCAGATTGTAATAAAGCGAAAGCGTAGAATACGGCGACTGCTCGGAAGAAACACGCATCCAGTTTTCGCTGCCAGAAAGCTTCTTCGCCTTCTGATAGTCAAAATTAATTGCAACAAGATTTTCCGGCGACTGGCTCAGGTATAAAAAATTATCCTTAATAAGATAATATGGCTTTGGCACATTTATGTTCATTGCCTGTAAAACCGAAAGTAAAAAGCCCGGCATCTGCATGCATGGCAGGCGCACTCCGTCTACTAAAAGACTGTCGTTTGTCTGAACAATATATGACGAAAAAACTCTGTCGAAAATTTCGCGGCGTTTATCTTCATCAGCTATTTTAATTGCAAAAACCGGTTCAGATTTTCCTTCAATTCCAAACACGGCAAACTCGTCTGCTGTCCACGAAAATAAAAGCTCGTCCAGGCCACGGTTAAACACAATGCGGCTTACTGTGTCAGACTTGTTCCAGGTTTCTTCAAAATTCTTTTCGGCAGGAATTACCTTTGAAGCAGCTGCGCAAAGCTCGCGCAAAGTGCCCGAAGAAATCAGTGTATAATACTGAACATTCTCGCTGAACTTTGGAAGCAGCGCCGGTACAACTGATTCCTTTTTGGCAAGCTTTATAACCGGATGCTCAGGCTCCTCGTCATTCATTGGAATGGAAATGCTTACGTTCAGCTCATTATTGTTAATGCCAAAATTAAGGCTTGTATAACTTGTCTGTGAAAGATACGGAAGAATATATTCCAGATATTTTTTAATAAAAGAATTTTCGCTTACAAGCGGAAGCAGGTTCTGTCCATTTGCAAAAATGCGCAGCGGCTCCTTAAGCTTTGCGTTTACTGCATCAAGCTCGGCCTTTTTATACAATTCGCTGTTGGTATAGGTCATTGCCTCTTCCAGAAGCGGCTTGCTTGTTGCAAAAATAATCAGGTTCTTTTTAACTACAAAGCAGCCTGTATCCTGCAGCTGATAAAAATTTCCATGTCTGTTTACAGAAATTTCTGTTTTTTTAGCAAGTGCTTTTATGCGCGGAATAATTACCGGGGCAAATCTTGTTACTCCGGAAAGAAAGCCAGAATCGAGTACAATTATTGCTTCCGGCTTTTCATCAGCTCCGGCTCCATAAACTGCCGCATCAAGACGGCGCTGTAATGCCTTTTTTACAAGAAAATTCTTTCTGAATTTCGAGCTTTTTATTGCAAGATATTTTGTTCGGTACTTCTGCAGTTCCGGACTTGTCATTGCAATAAGGGTTGCATCAAGATCCAGAAGCGGTTCGGCCGTGTTCCACACAGAATCTGTACGCAAATAAACTGCATAATCTGGCGGAAGCGCATCTGCAGGCTTTATTCTGTCAAAAAAGCAGAAGGTAAACCATACAAGTGCAATAATCAGCAAAACCAGTATAAGCTTAAACGGAAACAAAACTATTCTTAATGCAAGAGGAAGCTTTTTCATATTCCGCTATTATACTACAAAGTGAAAAAATTTGCATTTATGCACAATTGGGCTGATAATATTTGTATGAAAAAAATACTTTTTTCTATATTATTTGTATCATTTTCACTCTCATGTTTCTCTCAAAGTAGTTTCTTTGATAATTATGTTTATCAGTCTTGGAGCGATTTCGGAGGGCTTTCAGGAACTACAGCAAATGACATTTATCAAACAAGCGACGGTTATATTGATATTGGAACATACGAAGGTCTTGTAAAATTCGATGGAGTTGAGTTTAGTACTATAAACCGCATTTCGGACAAAACCTATGGGTTTGCTTCTGTAAGAACTATAATTCAGGACGGCCGCAG
The DNA here is from genome assembly GCA_946407195.1 of uncultured Treponema sp. Classification (GTDB taxonomy): domain Bacteria; phylum Spirochaetota; class Spirochaetia; order Treponematales; family Treponemataceae; genus Treponema_D. The sequence goes on from CAMJNC010000006.1 coordinate 12,302, forward strand.
AGATATATGGCTGGGCTCTAATGATGAAGGTCTTCATAAAATTTCAGAAGCCGGAAACAAGATTTATACTGTAGAAAACGGACTTCCTAACAATTCTGTGCGTACTCTCTGCGAAGATAAGCGCGGAAATATCTGGGTTGGAACTGCCAGTGGTGTTATTTATATCACCCCGGATGGAAAGCTTATTAACCCGCAGTTTAGTGCCGGAACCACTGCAAACGGTGTAATTGCTTCTCACCTTTACTGCGATTCAAGCGGACGAATCTGGCTTACAACCTCTAACGAAAACGGTCTTTTTTTCTGCGAAGACGGACTTTTTAAGCCTCTGGAGCAGATAGAAGCTTATTCAACTTATTTTGCAACTTCAATTTTTCAGGATAACGAAGGAACTTACTGGATTGGTCTTGGAGAAAAGGGTATTGCAAAAATGAAGGGTGACAAGGTAACCCTCCTCAAAACAAATACTCTTCTTGATAAAACACCAACCAGTACAATTCTTCAGGACAGAAACGGAATTATCTGGTTTGGAACCGAGCATGGTCTTGTAATTTATGCAAACGATAAATTCGAAGAATACCATGGTGCACAGGAGCTTGCAGGTTCAAATATAAATAAAATCATTCAGGACCGCGAAGGAAACGTATGGTTTGCCACAGACAGAAATGGTATTGGTAAAATGACCCTCGGTAAATTTACAATGCACAGACTCGGTGTTACCGTAAACTGTATGGCAGAAGCTCCAGACGGAAAAATCTGGGCTGCTACAGATAAAGGTGTTTTGTGTTTTAAGGATGATGAGCGCGTGGAAAATGAGCTTACAAAATACACAAAGGACCTCCGCGTTCGCCACGTTGAAACTACTTCCGACGGCAAGATTCTTGTAAGCTGCTACACAAAGCCTGGTCAGATTATTTACGATGGTAAAACAATCAGATCCTGGGATTCAGAGCATGGTCTTGCAGGAAACAAGGTTCGCGTTGCAATTCAAACCGCTAAGGATGAATACTATGTTGGAACCACAACCGGCTTAAGCATTATTCATAAGGACGGTTCAATTAAATCTCTCAAGCAGATTACCGGAGAGCTTGAGACAGAATATGTAATGGCAATTTACAAGGATACTCACGGAGTAATCTGGGTTGGTACAGACGGCGGTGGTATTTTCCTTATGAAGGATGAAAAGGTGTTCGCTCACCTTACCTCTGCAGACGGAATTGCCGGCAACGTAATTTTTAAGATTAATCAGGATGCAGACGGCAACTTCTGGATTTGTACCGGAAGTGGTATTACCCGCATAGACGATTATGATTCTACAAGAAAAACAAGACTTAACTGCAACTCAATAAACTCTGAAAACGGAATTGGTACAAACTCTGTTTTTCAGATTATGTTTGACAGCATGAACAATGCATGGATTACAAACAACCACGGAATCGCTTCTCTTTCAATGGAAGAAGTTGCAGAGTTCTTTGCGGGCAAACGCGACATTCTTACAACAAAATATTACAACAGAAACGACGGTCTGGATTCGGACGGTCCAACCTCTACTGCCCGCGCAATTATAGACAGCCAGGGCCGCCTCTGGATTCCTCTTGTAGACGGTATTGCAGTTTACGATCCTCAGAAGGTTCAGAAGAATTCTATTCTTCCTCTGGTTCAGATTGAAACCATTACGGTAGACTCTTACGTTTACAAGCATTCAAGAGATATGATTATCCTCAAGCCTGGTACAAAGCGAATTGATATTAAATATACTGGAATCAGCTTTGATGCTCCTGAGCGTTTGATTTTCTCTCACATGCTCACCGGCTTTGAAACAGACTACACTACTCCAAGTGCAGAACGTGTTGTATCTTACACAAACCTTACTCCGGGAAAGCATTCTTTCCTTGTTTACGCAATTAACGGAAACGGACTTCAGTCGAACAACGACGAGATGATGTTCTTCTATCAAAAGCCGTACATCTGGCAGCGTCCGCTTTTCTGGATAATTCTGATTGCTGTAATGGTTGGTACCGCAATCGGCTATTTCTTATGGCGTGAACAGAAAATCAAAATGGAAAATCTTCGTCTTGAAGCTCTTGTACAGGAACGCACTGCCGACCTCAAAATTGAGAAGGATAAATCAGATATGCTTCTGCGTTCCATTCTTCCAGATAAAATTGCAGACAAGCTTAAGGATATAGAAGGCAATAAATCCTTTGGTGATGACTTTGAAAATGTTACCCTGCTCTTTTCCGACATTGTGGGCTTTACAAAGGTTTCGAGCGGACACAAGGCTCAGGAAATTGTAAAAGCATTGAACAATCTGTTCAGCCGCTTTGACGAGCGTGCCAAGGAAATGGGCGTAGAAAAAATCAAGACAATTGGAGATGCCTATATGGCTGCCTGCGGTGTACCGGAGCCAAATGAAAATCATGCACGCATCATGGTTGATTTTGCAAAGGGTATGCTTAAAGATCTTGCAGACTATAACGAAACTGCAGACATTAAATTTCAGATTCGCATCGGCTTGAACAGTGGTCCTGTTACTGCCGGTGTTATTGGTACACATAAATTTATTTACGACGTCTGGGGAAATACTGTAAACGTTGCAAGCCGAATGGAAACAGCCTCTAACCCGGGCGGAATAAGAATTACAGAAACGCTTAAAAAAGAGCTTGCCGGACAAAAGGGCTTAAAGTTCAGCAAGGCAATAGAATGTGAAGTAAAAGGCAAGGGCCTTATGAAAACCTACGACGTTTTATAAGTCGCAAAGGAGCTGGAGAGTTATGAAAAAGCATCTTATTAATACAGCAGTTTTAGTTTTATCAGTAGCAGCCGCATTTACCCTGGTTTCCTGTAAAACTAAAAAATCTAAATACGTAAAGGTTGGTCTTCTGCATTCTCTTACCGGAACCATGTCTATAAGCGAAATTGGTGTCCGCGATGCAGAGCTGCTTGCCATTAAAGAACTTAACGAAGCAGGAGGTGTGCTTGGCTGCCAGATAAAAGTTGTAGAAGAAGACGGAAAAAGTAACCCGCGCATGTTTGCAGAAAAAGCACGCAAGCTTCTGGAAGAGGATAAGGTTGCAACAATTTTCGGCTGCTGGACCTCTGACTCGCGAAAGGCTGTAAAGCCAGTTCTGGAAGAGGACTACGGTCTTTTGTGGTATCCGCTGCAATACGAAGGCTTTGAAGCAAGCCCGAACATTATGTACATGGGTGCCGCTCCAAATCAGCAGGTTGTTCCTGCCATAGATTACTGTGTAAAAAATCTTGGAAAAAACTTTTACCTTCTTGGCAGCGATTATGTTTTTCCTCGTACTGCAAATGCAATTATCAAGGCTCAGCTTAAACACCTTGGCGCAAACTGTATCGCAGAAACTTATGTTCCAATGCACGAGTCTGATTTTAACCAGATTGTAAAAGAAATCAAAAAGCTTAAGCCTGATGTAATTATAAACACTTTAAACGGAAGCTCAAATCAGTCGTTCTTCTCTCAGTTAAAATATTCCGGTATAGAAGCTGATGATATTCCTGTAATGAGTTTTTCTGTTTCCGACAGCGAAATTAAATCCATTGGTATAGACAAGCTTAAAGGACACTATGTTGCATGGAATTATTTTGAGTCTACTGCAACTGCAAAAAACACAAGATTTGTAAATGCCTACAAACAGGAGTTCGGTACAAATACTGCTGTAGGAGACCCCGAAGAAGCTGCTTACATTGCAGTTAATCTCTGGGCTTCTGCATGTACCCGCGCCGGCACCTTTGATGTTGAGCCTGTAAGAATTGCCGCAAAGGGACTCAGCTGCATTGCACCGGAAGGTATTGTTACAATTGAAAGCTCAAATCAGCATTTGAATAAAATAACAAGAATTGGAAAAATAAACGGAAAAGGTCAGATAGATGAATTGTATGCTTCTCCGGAAGCTGTTCGTCCGGACCCCTACCTCAGCACTTACGCCTGGGCCCGCGGACTTTAGATTCTTACATTATCTGCAAGCGTTGTATTCTTTTCAACATCTTCTTTCTTTGCGTAAAGATGCGGTAAGGTAACTGCGACCTTTGTTCCCTTACCCAGCTCACTTGTAATTTCAATTGTTCCATTCATAAGCGAAAGAAGGGTCTTTGCAATACTCAAACCAAGTCCGGCACTTGGAATTTGTGAGTTAATATCATTATCCTCGCGGGCAAAGCTTTTGCAGATATACGGTAAGAACTCCTCGGAAATGCCGATTCCTGTATCCTCGCAGTAAAAGATAATATTACATTCATTTTCAAGCTCATTTGAAACCTGTTTAAGGCCAAAGCGAATTTTTCCGCCCTTTGGAGTATATTTTATTGCGTTTTGAAGAACATGCATAACAACATCGGTTGTATGAATTACATCCTGATAAATATACGGATAGTTTATGTCCTTCCAGTATTCAACCTCAATGCCCTTCTCTTTTGCATTCTGTTCTATAAGCGCATAGATTTTTTCTACAGCATCTGTAAGGTCTGTTGGAGTCTCATTAAATATAATTTCTTCGTTCTCCATCTGAACCAGTTCAGTTACGCTGTTTATAAATGAGAGCATATGCTCCTGTGTTTTTTCTATACCCTTTACTGCCTTTTCCGAAGCCTGAGTTACAGTTCCGGACTTTTTAACCTCATTTGTTATATCAATCATTTTCTGCATATCGTTGAGAATATTCTGTGCTACATTCTGCATAAAAATATTCTTTGCACGATTTGCATTTGAGGCTAAATCTGCAGTTCTCTGTAATTCAATTTTGCGGACAAGCTCAGCTTCTGCCTCTGCCTTTGACCGCTCTTCCATTGTAATGTCGTTTAAGAATACGTAGAAAATGTCGCCGTAATTTTTGGTTTTTACAAAGCGGCCGTAATCCTTTACATATTTTACAGTACCGTCCTTACATCTGATTCTGTATTCTACATAATCAATATTGTTTTCTTCGGTAATCTGCATGTCTATGCTTCGCTGAACGCGGGTAAAATCATCCGGATGTACAATACCACAGAACGAGTTACCAACAAACTCACGGAACTCCTCTGCAGTCTTACAGCCATACATTTTAATAAGCTCTGTATTAAAGGAAATCAGCTCAAGAGCACCGTCTGCATGGTAAGAGAAAAAGCCTCCAGGAATTCCTTCTGCAACCTCGTTGGCCGCAATAAGCATATTTTCGCTGAGAACAGTCTGTTCGCCAGTGCTTTCTTTAAGATGTATTCTGCCTGTAGAAACTACCGAAGACTTTTTAAGGTAGGCTTCAAAATCGTGGCAGGAAAGCGGCTTAGAAAAATAAAAGCCCTGAATATAATCGCAGCCAAGGGTCTTTAAAATCTTATACTGCTCAATAGTTTCGGCACCCTCTGCAATGGTCAAAAGCCCCATGCGGTGTGCCATTTTAATAATATTTTCTATAACAATTTCGTTCTTTATGATATTTCGAACAAAGCTGATATCAAGCTTAAGAATATTTAACGGGAAGGTAGCCAGAGAACCAAGAGAAGAATAACCTGAACCAAAGTCATCCATCTCAATTGAAAAGCCCATATTCTGAGTCCTTTTTACCTGCGAAATAATCAGGTCTGTATTTTCAGAATACAAAGATTCAGTTACTTCCATATGAAGCAGACTGTGGTCTACGTTATATTTGTCTATAATCTTATACTGCTTTTCAATACAACCCTCTTCCATAAAGTCTCGTCGCGAAACGTTTACAGAAATTGGAACCAGAGGAAGCCCGTCCTGTTCCCAGCGCTTTATATCCTTACAAACCTGTTCAAGAACAAAGGTGTCCAGCTTTGTAATAAAGCCGTTGCGTTCGAAAAGAGGAATAAAGCTTGCCGGAGACATAAAGCCATATTCTGGATGATTCCAGCGAACAAGCGCTTCGGCTCCTGCAATATTGCCGGAAACTGTTTCATGCTTTGGCTGATAGAATACCTGGAACTGACTTTCTTCAAGAGCACGCTCCATGGTCTCTATAATTCTCTGTTCATTTAAAAGCTGATTCTGAAGTTCATCTTCAAAGAAGGCCAGGTTTTTGCCATATTTACCCTTAATTGCACCGATAGAAAGGAATGCACGGTCGCAGCAGATAACCAGAGGAAGCTCGCAGTCTATTGGTGCGTAAACACCCATCTTTACAATCTGGTGTGGAATAGGTGCCCTGTCGAGAATTAATTTTACAATATGGCTAAGACGTTCTTTATCTACCTTTTCATTGTATTCATAAAAAAGAATAAACTGATCTCCACCATAACGGCCGGCTATACCTGCAGGCATTGCCTTCATCATTTCCCGTGCAGAATAAGCAAGGAACTCGTTACATTTTTCTACACCATAAAGGCTGTTTGAAGATTTAAAATTATCAAAATCAAATGCAATTATACAGAAGTTCTTTTCGCGGTTGTGGCTTATAAACTCTTCAACCTTAAGCAGAAAAGCTTTGCGGGTAAAAAGACCAGTAAGCTCATCGCGTTCAAGCTCATCAATTGCTTTATTTGCAAGATTAAGTTTTATTGTAGTTTTAAGACGGTTTAATACACGGCGGCTGTCATATGGCTTTTTAAGAAAGTCTGTTACATCCAGATCCAGAAGCTGATTTTCAAGCTCGGAATTATCTATATCTGTGCTTATTAATACCGGGAACTTTTCTGTAGGAATAAAGCTTCGTAACTGCTGAACTATAGCAGCTGCCTCGCGGATTTCAATAATTGCTGTGGCTATATCCTGCAGATTTTCTTTGATAAACGAAAAAGCCTGTTCTGGGGTTGTGGTAACTACTTGATGAAATGGAGAAATAATCTGAACTAATTCAGATTTATTTGCCTCGTTGCTTTCAACTAAGAGAATCTTAAATTTTTCGTTACTCTCGTGTATACCCATCTTTAGTATTACTGTATCTCTTTAATTATATCACACATTTTTTGCAATACAAAAAATAATTTTCTGTTAGCAATATTCTAAATAGGTAGACTTTTTAATGAAATTTAAGATTTTTTGATTTTATTTAAAAAGGCTGAGCAGCCTTCTACAATATCTTCGTAGGTCTGGTCAAAATTTCCTGTATACCACGGATCTGCAATATCACGTGTTTTTCCTGCAAAAGCAAGAAGACGCACAATTTTCTTTTTTGGATCCGGACCCCAGCAGCGGTTCATATAGAAAATATTCTCGTCATCCATTGCAACAAGGTAATCATATTTATTGTAATCATCCGGGCGAATCTGGCGGGCAGCACGACGCTCAAAAGGAATTCCCTGCTCACGAAGCTTCTGCCGGGTTCCATAATGCATATCGTTTCCAAGCTCTTCGCGGCTTGTTGCAGCTGATTCAATTAAAAACTCGTTTTCTAAACCAGCCTTTCGTACCATATCCTTCATTACAAATTCTGCCATAGGAGAGCGGCAGATATTTCCGTGACACACAAATAAGATTCGAGTCATTTTTCCTGCCCCATTCTAAAACAGCATTCGTGTTGCTTTCTTATATTCTTCAAAGCCAGGCTTTCGAGACTGTCGTTTGTCTGCCATTGGAATACTTACAGAAAAGAACATAACAGTATTAACAAGCGCACCGCAAAGCAGCCACCATTTTCCGCCTAAAGCAAATACACTCGCAAGTCCAACTCCCCACCACATGAGAATTTCACAGGCATAATTTGGATGGCGGCTATGCTTCCATAAGCCGGTGCGGATAAATCCGCCGGTTCCCTGAGCACGGAAGCGGTGCATCTGAATATCTGCAATTCCCTGGAATACAGCAGAGCACAAGCTTAGCAAAAGAAAAACAATGCAAAGCGGATTAAAGGCAGCCGCTGTATAAACAGCAGTAACAGCCGGTAAAACGCAGAGATAAACTACAATTGTAGGAAAAAGATGAATGCCTAAAAAGTTGATAAGCGGATAAGCGCGGCCGGTCTTTTCCTTGAGCATAACATAGCGCCAGTCCTGATACTCAAAGCTTTTAAAATTGTAAGCCCAGTTTGCAGTAAGACGCAGTGCCCAGAAAAGTACAACTGCAAAAAGCAGCCAGCTCAAAAGTCTGTCACTTCCTGCAGGAATGCACTTATACAACGCAACAGCAAGAATAACCGGAGGCTGTACGCTCCAGTATGGATCATAAACAGAAGCATTGCCAAAAATCAGGCTAAAAAGAAAAACCAGCGCAGTTGCAGCTACATCAGCCAGCAGCAACGCTGCCTCAACAGAAAAGCTTTTACGGAAATAGTTATAGGCTAAGATTCCGCCAAAGGCAGCAATAACGTAAACAACAATTATTACTGCCAGTGACAATGTTCTGTTCTTAATCATAAGGCTAGAGTGCTGCTAAAGTGCGTTCGATTCTTGCGAGAGACTTTTCTTCGCCAAGAACCAGAATAGAACCGATGAGCGGAGGAGAAACACGGCTGCCTGTTACTGCCATACGAATTGGCATCATAAAGTCACCGAGCTTAATTCCCATTGCTTCTGCTTTTGCCTTAGCAAGGTTTTCTGCACCCTCATGGTCGAGGTTGAAGCACTGATGTACAAAGTCTTTTGCAGCTTCAAGTACTTCCTTAGTTTTTGCAGCATCGAGTTTTTTAGGAATAATCTGTTCTGCAGGAGGAACAGCAGGCTCTGTAAACATAAAGTGAACCATTTCAGCAGCTTCTGTTAAGAACTTAAGACGTTCTTGAATAAGAGGCATAAGTCCCATAAGTGTTTTTTCAACATCTTCTGAACTCATGTTCATGCTCTTGTCTACACAGTAAGGCTTTCCATCTTCGCCGAGAGCGACACCAGAGAACTCAGGACCAACATTTGGTTTTGGCTGTGGGTTTTCCGGATTAATTTCAAGAGTAGCATCACCGGTACCTGTAATAAACGGAAGGGTCCATTTGTAAAGCTCTTCTGTAGAAAGCTGACGGATATAGTTAGCATTGAAATATTCAAGCTTCTTGTAGTCAAATACAGCTGGAGCCTTGTTAAGGTGCTCAAGCTTAAATGCCTTTGCAAGCTCATCGAGAGTATAGAACTCTTTTCCTTCCTCGTAAGAACAACCAAGCATAGCAACGTAGTTTACAATAGCCTGTGGGAGGTAACCGCGTGCACGGAACTCGTTCAAAGAAGTTGAACCGTGGCGCTTTGAAAGCTTCTTTCCGTCTGCACCGTTTACCATTGGAAGGTGACAGAACTCCGGATGCTCCCAGCCGAAAGCGCGGTACATCTGAACGTGGAGTGGAGTTGAAGGAATCCATTCCTGAGCTCGCATTACATGGCTGATTTTCATAAAGTGGTCATCAACAATGTTTGCAAGGTGATAGGTTGGGAAGCCGTCGCTCTTAAGCAAAACCGGGTCTGGAGAAATATCTTCGTTCTTCCATACAATGTCGCCAAGAAGGTGGTCGCTGAACTTAGTCTCGCCTTCCATTGGAACCTTAAGACGGATTACATAAGGCTTTCCTGCGTCGAGATTAGCCTTTACTTCTTCCGGAGTAAGGTGACGGCAGTTGCGGTCGTAACCAGGAGCCATCTTATTTTCTGTCTGAATCTTGCGGATGCGGTCGAGGCGCTCTGCATCACAGAAGCAGTAGTAAGCCTCTCCCTTTTCTACGAGTTCATAAGCATATTTCTTGTAAAGCTCAAAGCGTTCGCTCTGAACATAAGGGCCGTATTCGCCACCCTTCTTTCCGCCTTCATCCCAGTCGATTCCAAGCCAATCCATTGTATCGTAAAGGTTTTGAACATATTTTTCGTCGTAACGGGTGCGGTCTGTATCTTCCAGACGCAAAATAAACTTACCACCCTGGCTTTTTGCAAAAAGATAATTAAAAAGTGCAGTGCGTACACCACCAATGTGCTGCATTCCTGTAGGGGAAGGAGCGTAACGAACTCTAACTTCTGCCATAAAAAACCTCATTTATATAGAAAATAATGATTGATTATAATGATTTTGCTGATTACTCGCAATACAAAAGGCTAAGACTTTCACTTAATGCCAGTTCCGTAGCTTTGAATCATATCAAAAAAAACTTCCCTTATTTAAAAACTTACTTTATAATGAAACAATGTAGATATTTATACACAAAATAGGAGAAAATTTATGCACTCAAATAAAACATACGCGAATGGCATCTATGTTCCGTGGTACGGATACTTAATGATATTCCTTCTATACGTAACACCACTTATTCTGATGACGCCTGTCGCTTTATTAACAGGCCTTTTATCTATGAATGAGTTTGGCTTGATTTTTACTTCACCATTAATCAACGCGCTTGCTGTTTTAATTTTTATTTTGGGTGGCACGATGAGTTTCATGCTTCGCAGAATCATTAAAAATGCTAAGCTGGATGAAGATGGAATAAAGAAATTCAACAAGCAGCTTAAGCTTATTGACCTTTTAAACATTGTTTTCCCTATTGCTTCGATCTTTCTTTTTGGTGAAGTGATGGATTCTTTCATGAAAAGTCATTCCATTAAGCTTGCTGCATTCCAGGGAGGCGACGCCGGTTTTTTCGTTCCTCTTATGCTTATTGGAACCATCTTTGACGTAAGCCTTTTGTTCTACATTCTTCATATACGAATTATCGAACCAAGACTCTATATAATTCCATTCTCAAGCAAGGAATTGCCTCTCAATATTTTCCAGAGAAACGTACTTACCCTTTCCTTTGCACTTCTTGGAGCAATCTTCCTTATTATCGTTACACTTTCACCTGCAAACCTTGCCGGTGGCTCTGCTGTAATCTACAAAAAAATAACTCCAATTATTATTTACAGTGTATTCTATTTTGCACTTACAACCTTCCTGCTTACTTCAGATATCAAGCAGTGTTTAAAGCAGATTGCAACTGTTACAGAGGCTCTTTCTGAGAAGGATTATACTGTAGGTGACAGTAAAGCTACTCACCGAAGTGAATTAGGTATTATTATTGAACGAATCAACACCTTCAAAAATCAGGCTGCTGCAATTCTTCATGATATTGACGTTTCTACAAAGAAGACTTCTAATCAGTCAGATGATCTTGTTCACAACATGGATCTTACAAAAGACAATGTTGCAAGCATTGTTGAATCACTTACCAGCATCAGCCAGGAAATTGAAAATCAGTCTGCAGGTGTAGAAGAATCTAACTCTTCTATCGAGCAGATTATGGGTAACATCCGCTCTCTCAATAATTCCATTGAATCTCAGGCTGCAGGTGTAACACAGTCTTCTGCTGCAGTTGAAGAAATGGTTGCAAACATCCAGAGCGTTTCTCAGATTCTTGAAAAAAACAATCTGGTTGTAAATGCACTTACAGAAGCCGCAGAAAAAGGACAGGCACAGGTTAAGACAGCCGTTACAACAGCTGATGGAGTTCTTCAGCAGTCTGCCGGTATTCTTCAGGCTTCAAGTATCATTCAGAGTATTGCAAGCCGCACTAACCTTCTCGCTATGAACGCCGCAATTGAGTCTGCTCATGCCGGTGAAGCAGGTAAGGGATTCGCGGTAGTTGCCGAAGAAATTCGTAAGCTTGCAGAACAGTCTGGTGAACAGAGTAAGGCTATTGATGAAAATCTCCGTGCTCTTTCAGAAGCAATTGCCGGAATCACAACTGATATTAATCACGTACAGTCAGCCTTCGAAAACATCTATGAGCTTTCTCAGAAGGTTCGTGAACAGGAAACTGTTATTGCCAACGCTATGGATGAACAGACTGCAGGTAACCAGCAGGTGCTTGAAGCAATGCGTTCAATCAGCGATACAACTTCGGAAGTAAAGAATGGTTCTGCAGAAATGCTTATTGGTGGAGAACAGATTCTCAAGGAAATGAAAGCCCTTTCTGAAGTTACAAGAATTATTTCTGATAATATGACTCAGATTAATGACTTCTCTCAGCAGATTACTGATGCTATAACTGTTACTACTGCTTCTACAAACAGCACTCAGGAAAATCTCCAGACTCTGTTGAAAGAACTGAGTATGTTCAAGCTGCAATAGTATATAAATACTTAAGCAAATTCAGCTGAATTGAGAAAGGTGGTTGCGTAAACCACCTTTTTTTTGTTTCGATACGGCTATCGCCTACTCATCAAACGGATTCTATGTTATACTGTAAGTATGGCAGATTATCACGAATTTCCCGCAGCACCGGAAGGAACTCCGGTTTCTAACTTTGTACACCTTCATGTTCACTCAGACTATTCTCTTCTGGACTCTTGTGCCACTTTAGACAAGCTTGTTGCAAAGGCTAAGAGCCTTAACATGCCTGCCCTCGCACTTACCGACCACGGTAACATGTTTGGTGCACTCAACTTTGAAAAGCTCTGCCATGTAAACGGAATCAATCCTATTGTAGGAGAAGAATTCTATGTTGCCTACGGAAGTCACTACGAAAAAGAAGACGTTCCTTACAGCCACAAGGGAGAAGAAGGCGACCGTAAGGCTCACTACTTTCACCTTATTCTGCTTTGCGAAAACCAGAAGGGTTATGAAAATATGTGCTGGCTTTCCAGCCGTGCCTTTTGTGACGAAAACGCCCTTTATTACGGAAAGCCACGTATAGACTTTGAACTGCTTGAACAGTATCACGAAGGAATTATATGCTGCTCGGCCTGTATTCAGGGAGAGCTTCCTCAAATGCTGCTTGCCGGTATGGATAAGGAAGCTGAAGAACTTGCACTCAAATACAGTAAGCTTTTTGGACCAGACCATTATTACATTGAACTTCAGGACCACGGAATTCCGGAGCAGAAAATTGTTGCCGAAAAGCTGATTGCTCTGGCTCATAAGCTTAATATCCCGCTGGTTGCCACAAACGATGTGCACTATGTTGAACGAGAAGATGCAATTGCGCAGGATGCACTTCGCTGTATCGGCTTTAAAAATCAGCTTCATGAAAAGCATGCAAAAATGGGCGGCGACATGGATCTGGACAGCTGGTATTTCAAAACAGAAGAGGAAATGCGTTCTCTCTTCCCACAGTGCCCGGAAGCCTTTGACAATACAATTAAGATTGCCAATATGTGTAATCTTACAATTAAACAGTACTCTACTCCTGAGCTTAAGGAATGTCTTCCACGCTTTGAACTCCCTGCAGAATTCCGCACCCATGGCGACGATTACCAGAGCGACCAGAACGACTACGTAAAATATCTTGTAGAAGAAGGCTTGAAAAAGCGCTACAAGGAAATTACTCCTGAAATCCGCGAGCGTGCAGATTACGAAATGAACACAATCTTCAGCATGGGCTTCTCGGGTTACTTCCTTATCGTATGGGAATTTATTAACTGGTCTAAATCTACCTATGACAATGTAAATAAAAGGCCAAAGCCATATATCCCGATTGGTCCGGGACGAGGTTCTGGTGCGGGTTCTCTTGTAGCCTACGCCATGACAATTACAGATATCGACCCATTCAGATATGGTTTGATTTTTGAGCGCTTCCTAAACCCTGAACGTGTTTCCATGCCGGATTTCGACGTTGATATGGACTTCGACTATCGCCAGGATATCATTCAGCATACCCGTGACCTTTACGGTGACGCAAACGTAGGACACATCGTAACATTTGGTACTCTTAAACCCAAGAACTGTATTGCTGATGTTGGACGAATCCTCAACATTCCGCTCAGTGAAGTAAACGAGCTCAAGAAATGTATTCCTGATAATCCTAAGGCAAAGCTTAAGGATGCCTTCAGCGAGCCTACAGAAAAAATGCCTGATGGCGGTCAGCTTATTAAATACAAGGATGATCCGCGTTATCAGGAGCTGTTTGACCTTGCCTTCCGTCTTGAAGGTGTAAAGCGAAACACAGGTCTTCATGCTTCGGGAATGGTAATTGGTTTAACACCGCTTCCTAACTGGGCTCCGGTATTTAAGGATCCGAAAACCGGAGAAGTCGGTGTTCAGTACACAATGGATATTATTGAACCTTGTGGACTCGTAAAGTTTGACTATCTTGGACTAAAAACCCTCTCGCTTATCCGCTATGCAGAGGCAATCATCAATAAACACCGCCCGGCCGGTACTCCGGAGTTCATTACAGCAAACGTAAGTGAAACTGATGAAAAGACTTTTGACCTTTTTGACCGTGGCGACTCTGTAGCAGTTTTCCAGTTTGAATCACCTGGTATGCAGAAAATTCTCCGCGAATGTAAACCACGCTGCATCGAAGAGCTTGTTGCCTTGAACGCCCTTTTCCGTCCGGGTCCATTGGCTTATATTCCAAAATATATTGAAGGTAAATGGAATCCGGAAAAAATTGAATACCCTGACCCTGCTCTTGAAGACCTGCTTAAAGAAACCTACGGTATTATGGTTTACCAGGAACAGGTTATGAAGGTAGCCCAGATTATTTCTGGCTTCTCGCTTGGTGGAGCCGATATGCTTCGCCGTGCCATGGGTAAGAAAAAACTCGACGTTCTTATGAAAAAGAAGGAAGAGTTTATTGCCGGTGCTGTTAAAAACGGCCATACAGAAGAGCATGCAGGTGAAATCTTTGAAATCATGATTCCGTTTGCGGGCTACGGATTTAACAAATCTCATGCGGCGGCTTATTCGGTTCTTGCTTACCGTACAGGCTGGCTCAAGGCACACTATCCTGCCGAATTTATGGCAGCAAACCTTACAAACGAAATCACCTCTACAGACGGACTTCCCTTCTACATCGAAGAAGCCCGAAAAATGGGTGTTGCAGTAGATGCCCCTGATGTAAACCGTTCCGATGTTATTTTTGACGTTGTTGACGGCCGCATTGTATTTGGTCTTAAGGGTATAAAAGGAATGGGCGAAGCCGCTGCCCAGGTAATTGTAAACGAACGCGAAAAGAATGGTCCATACAAAAACTTTATGGATTTTATTAAGCGTGTTTGTGCAATTGTTGAAAAGGACGAAGATGGTCGTGAGAAAACCTTCGTCAATAAAAAGGCAATAGAAGTTCTTATTAAAACAGGAGCTTTTGATCATCTTAAAGAAAAGGATGGTACAACCCTTAACCGCCCGACCCTTCTTTCAAATATGGAAGCAGCCCTGGATTATGTTTCTGATTATCTTGAGGATCAGAAAAAAGGACAGGGAGATCTGTTTGGAGACCTTGCAGAAGAAGAAAAGAATTTTTCTGATTTCCAGTTTAAGAAAATTGCAGACATTCCACAGATGGAACTGCTCAATATGGAAAAGGAATGTATCGGCTGTTACGTAAGCGGACACCCTCTCGACAGCTACCGCAAGGCTATTGAGCATGCCGTAACAGTACGTGCCAGCAATATCAACAGAATTGCAGAAGAAAGCAAAGCCGAGAAGGCGGCTCTGGAAGCAAGCGGTGTAAGGTCATGGCAGATGCGCGATGCAGGAAAATCTTATGTTGCGCTTGGAATGCTCAGCGGAATCCATCAGATTACTACAAAGAAGGGCGCTCAGATGGCCTTTGCAAAGCTTAACGATATGGACGGCCAGATTGATTTAACCTTCTTCCCTAAAACCTGGGAGACCATGCGTGGTCAGATTGAAGACGGCAATGTTTATGCATTCCGCGGAAAGGTAGATGGCAGCCGCGACACACCTTCTTTGATTGTTGATTCTATTGAAGATGTTGAACAGATGGAAACTCATGCGGCACAGGCTGTACACATCAGGCTGGATTCAAATTTCACCTCAGAAGTAGCAATTTCGCAATTAAAAGATTTTTTATTTGATAAAATGGGTAAATGTTCAGTATATTTTCATATAGACACGGGAAACAATCCTTATGTCGTAAAAGCAAACGACCAGATTTCCGTCAGTGCCGACGAGCAAACTCTGAAGGCGCTGAGAAACATCAACTTTGTACGAGAGGTCTGGACCGAGTAGCCGTGTCGGTGGTTGAGTAGGTTTCGTAAGAAACCGTATCGAAACCACATTTTGGAGGACAACATGATTCAAACAATTCTTTCAATCTTAGCGGCAGCTTTGTCACTTTATACACTGCTGTGCTTTATTTATATTCTGATGTCCTGGTTCCCGGGCGCAAAGTTTACACGCTTCGGCCACTTTATGACTTCAATCTGTGAGCCTTATATGGGGCTTTTTTCAAGAATGGGCTTTCTCAGAATAGGCAATATTGATTTTTCTCCTATTGTTTCACTTGGAGTTCTTTCACTTATTTCCGCAATACTCGCAGGCATTCAGCATACAGGAAGAATATTCTTTGGCGGAATTCTTGGAACAATTTTGAACTCCTTGTGGGGAATTGCTTCTTCAATTATCTGTATTTTCACACTTTTGATTTTTATCCGCTGGATTGTTCTTCTTATCAATAAAGGCAGAACTTCTTATGATTCGGGATGGAATCAGGTAGACATGCTTTTGAATAAAATCAGCTATAAGGTTGCAGGAACCTTTACAAAAAGCAGCATGAGCTACCAGCGTTCTCTTTTAATTTCCTGGATTGCTATGCTTGTTATTCTGATTGCAGGACATTTCTTAATTACAATTCTTGCTTCACTCTGTTACAGAATGCCGTTCTAAGCAGACTAAACGGGGCAGACCTTGAAAGTTTCTGAAATAAAAACTCCGGTTTCTTCGATTGCAGGAATTGGACCGCAGCTTACAAAAACTCTGGCAAAGGTAAATGTTTTTACTGTCGGAGATTTGCTGCAGTATTTTCCGCGCGATTACGAGGACAGAACCAGAAAGGTAAGCTTTTGTGAACAGGCAGCATATTACGGCAAGGTTCATACCGTAGCACAGGTAGTGGCCCACGAATGGTTCGGCTACGGCCGCATGAAAACCTTAAAAATCATTGTAAATGACGGAACCGGTACAGCCGAGCTCATCTGCTTTAACCGCGCCTTTCTGGAAAAAAGCCTTGTACCGGGTATAATAATTACAGTTACCGGAAGGTTCGAAGTAAAATACGGCAAGCTCCAGAGCACCGCGTTTGAAGTTGTAAAGCATGATACGGTAGCTGAAGCTGTCGAAACTACCACAGGGCTCGACCTCTCTCAAATCGCACCAAAGGAAAGCGGCATCATTCCAATCTATCCGCTCACAGAAGGGCTCACCCAGAAGGCTGTTTCAAAAGCCGTTTCACATGCGCTCCAGCAATACTCGCTTGGCATAGAAAACGAAATTCCACAGGAGCTGATTGAAAAACACCAGCTTTTATCAAAACAGGAAGCAATCCGCCTTATTCACCGTCCCACCGAAATAACCCAGGCGGCGGCCGCACGCCGTACACTGGTTTACGAGGAGCTGTTTCAGTTTCAGAAGATTATCGCCGAGCGGGTTTATAAGAGGAAGGGACATACGGTGAGTGCGGTGGTTGAATGTTCGCAAAGCGAACGTATCGAAACCACAGCGGCTCTCGACAAATCCACCGGCTCACAGGGTGGTTTCGATACGGCCTCCGGCCTACTCAACCACCCTGTCGTCGATGTCTCAACCTTCACCAGCTCCCTCTCCCCGCTCCAGCTCGACTTTTTTAATTCCCTGCCCTTCCCACTTACAGACGACCAGCGCAAGGTAATTTACGAAATGGATGCCGAAATAGACCGCAGCTATCAGGAACGAGAGCGTGTTCTTAATCAGCTGGACCGCGGCATGCCACCACCAACTACACCAACCTTTACAATGGCACGGCTTTTACAGGGCGACGTTGGTTCTGGAAAAACCCTCGTTTCGCTTTTTGTATGTCTTAGAATAATCAGCTGGAAGGGCCAGTGTGCCTTTATGGCACCTACAGAAATTCTTGCCCGCCAGCATGCAGAAACTACTGCCCGTCTGCTCGCTCCGCTTGGAGTGCGTACGGCATTTCTTACGGGAAATCTCCGCGCCAAGGGGCGAAATCAGCTGCTTCGCGCCCTTAAAGAAGGTGAAATTGATATTGTCGTAGGTACACATGCACTTTTTTCCGCAAACGTAGAATACAAGGATATGGAGCTTGCGGTAATTGATGAGCAGCATCGCTTTGGAGTTTTGCAGCGTCAGGCGATTGTAGAAAAGGGACGTCAGGTAATCAGTGGTTTTACCTTTGAACCGAACCTTTTGATGATGAGCGCTACGCCGATTCCGCAGAGCCTTGCCCTCACCGTTTTTGGCGACCTTGATATTTCTTCGATTCACACAATGCCGGCCGGTCGTAAACCAATCACTACTTACCTAGTAAAAGAAGGCAACGAAATGAATGCCTATGAGGCCGTTCGTAAGGAGCTTTCACAGGGGCATCAGGCTTACTTTGTTTACCCGGCTATAGACAGCGATGAAAATATAAAATCAGCCGAAAGAATATTTGCCCACCTGCGTGACCATATTTACCCTCAGTACAAATGCGCCCTCGTTCACAGCAAGATTGAAGAAGAGGAACAGGTTAATATTCTGCGGGCCTTCCGCGACGGAGCAATTCAGGTGCTTGCGGCCACAACCGTTATTGAAGTTGGCGTTGATGTTCCTAATGCTACCTGCATGGTAATAGAAGGGGCAGACCGCTTTGGAATGGCGCAGCTGCATCAGCTTAGGGGTCGTGTTGGTCGAGGCAATGCACAGTCGTACTGCTTTTTAATTTACAGCAAGGATATAACTGAAACCGGAATAGAACGTATGAAGGCACTCCGCCAGAGTACAGACGGCTTTTACATTGCCGAGCAGGATCTTAAAACCCGAGGACCCGGAGAACTCAACGGCACAGTTCAGTCCGGCGAGCTTGGCTTCCGCATTGCAGACCTCTCTCGTGATATGGAGATCATGCAGCAGGCACGTACCGACGCAATTTCATTTATTTCCAGATAAATCAAAAAAATAATTTTTTATTTAAAAATTGAAACTTCTATAATATAATTATAGGTATGAAAAGGCGTATTGCTGTATTTGCAAACGGCTGGAACAATCTTGGTATTGCTCAGGCACTTAAAGGTATTCAGGAAGTAACTTATAACCTCAACGTCGATATCTTTCTGTTTTTAAGCTTTGCTGCATTTGGTCATCCAGAAGCTCGAAATCAGGGAGAAGATAATATTTTTAATCTTCCAGATTACAAATGCTTTGATGGTGCAATTGTCTTTTCAAATATGCTTAACTCTGAAAAAACTCCTAACCATATTGCAAGGCTTCTTGTTGAAAATAAGGTCCCTGGTGTAAGTATTGGTATTCCTCTTAAAGGCTTAAGTTATGTCGGTATAGACAACTTTAAGGGTATGTTCGAAATGGTAGACCATCTTGTAAAGGAACACCATATAAAAAATCCTGCCTTTTTTGCAGGAGCAAAAGAACACCCTGATTCTAACGAGCGCCTTGAAGCAACCAGACAGGCTCTAGCCATGAATGGAATTGAGCTTAAAAACGAAAACATCTGCTACACCAACTGGGAATATCTTATAAACCTGAACTATGCCATGGAGTTCTGCAAGCGGGATAATCCTCCGGATGCCTTTATCTGCGCCAATGACCATAATGCCATTGCAGTCTGTGTCGGCCTTAAAAAAATGGGCTTTTCTGTTCCCAAAGATTTTATTGTAACAGGATTTGACAAGATTTCTTTTGCAGAAACCTTTTATCCGTCCATTACCACCGTATATCAGGATTTTGAAAAAATAGGTTACATTGCTGCCTGGGAGCTTATAGAAAAAATAAATGGAACCTCAAAATCAGATAAAGTTGTTGTTTCTTCTTCCTTTGTAAAAAATGAAAGCTGCGGTTGTATGACCGAAAGCGAGGGTGATTCTTATCGTAAGGATTTCTGTGTTAATGCATATATGAAGGAAATGGAAAGTCTTATTTTCCAGGGACAGGAATCGGAAATGATTAATTCCATTTTCAACTGTTCATGCTATCCGGACTTCAAGAAATCACTCATGAATTATTATAAAACACACAAAACCTTCCCAAAAAAAGATTTTTATTTTGTGTTTGATTCCGAAGCCAAAAAGTGTTTTATGGACGTTTCGAGCCCGAGTGTTACTAAGTATTCTGATACTATGGATTGTCTTGTCGCAATCAAAGGAAAAAGAATCTACACTAAAGAACAATTCACCCGCAAGGAATTGGTTCCGGATTTTATAGACACAGGAAAGCCTGCAGTTTATACATTTACTCCTCTTCATTATGATGCTTCGATTTTCGGTTATATTGTTGTAAAAGACGGCATAGAATTTTTAATTGACCAAACCTTGAATCATTACATGATTCAAATGAATGGTAATCTTGAGCAGTACCGTAAAAACTGTAAGCTCGACGAAATGAACAAGGCTTTAATCAGTATTTCAAACACTGACCAGCTTACCGGCCTCAACAACCGCTTTGGAATGGAACAAAACGGTATTCCGCTCCTGGAAAAAGCAAACGCTAAAAAAGAAAAATGCGCCGTTGTTTTTGTTGATATAAACCGTATGAAATATATCAATGATAATTTCGGTCATCTTCAGGGCGATCTAGCCATCAGAACCGTTTCATCGGCCATGCTCCAGGAAATACCTAAAAACTGGATTGGCATCCGCTATGGTGGAGACGAATTCATTGCACTTGGTGTCTGTAACGATGAAAAATCAGTTCAAAGATATATAAAAAGGATTACTGATAACCTCAAAAAACAGGTTACTTCCATGCAGCTTAATTACCCGCTCACCGCAAGCTGTGGTTATATCCTTACAAATCCTGATTCATCTGATACTTTAATTGATTATATTAATCAGGCTGATAACCTGATGTACATCAAAAAGCAGGAAGCCCACAAATCAGAGAAAAAATAACCTGATTTTCTTACCTCTGTGTCAAAATAACCCCAAATCACTCGGTTTTTAATGCACTGTGTCAAAATGACCTAGTAATTTCACCACTATGGGTCAATACGGTGGCTGGACATGCTGAAATCACCCGAAAATTCACTTTTTTTATCATTTTTAACTTGCCGTTTTTAGTTGGCACGATACTTGCTATTATATTAATGTATAAGGAGATTATGCCATGACACGCGATGAAAACATTCTTGCTATGTATCTTAAAGAAATCAACAAAGTTCCTATGATTTCACACGAAGAAGAAGTTGAGCTTGCACAGAAGGCTCAGGCTGGCGATAAAGCTGCTAAAGATAAGCTTGTAAATGCTAATCTCCGCTTTGTAGTAAATGTTGCAAAAAAATATCAGAACCATGGTCTGGATCTTACAGACCTTATCAGCGAAGGAAACCTTGGTCTCCTTACAGCTGTAGATAAATTTGACGTAACAAAGGGCTATCACTTTATTTCTTATGCTGTATGGTGGATTCGCCAGAGCATTCTTAAGGCTATCTGCGAAAAGAGCCGCGCTATCCGTCTTCCACTTAACCGCGCTAACGAGCTTGTTCAGATTGAACACGCACGCAAGGTTGTTGGTACAAAGAAAACTGAGCAGCAGGAATACGAAGAAATCGGTGCTATGCTCAACATGGAACCTTCACACGTTCGCGATATGATTAACATCAGCCGCGAAATGATCAGCCTCGATGCAGAGACAAACGATTCTGAAAACGGACATACAAAGGTTGCAGACTTCTTCGAAGACAGCGCTTACGACCGTCCGGAAGAAAAGGCTATCGAAAAGTCTATGCACGAAGAAATTGATAACGTTATTGATACTCTCCGCCCTAACGAAGCCCGCGTAATCAGAATGCGCTACGGCCTCAACGGTGCAAAGCCAATGTCTCTTAAGGAAGTTGGAGAGGAGTGTGATCTTACAAAAGAGCGCATCCGCCAGATTGAAAAGCACGCTATCGTAAGACTTCAGCACCCTACCCGTGCCCGCAGACTTGAAGCATACGTAGCATAATTGTATCAACTCCTCAAAAGTGATATTATGTTTTCACATTTACATTATTTGAGGAGGGTACATTTATGGTACCAGTATTAATTAAAGATTTACTGTCTTCTAAGCCAGAGGGGCAGAAGGTTACAGTATGTGGTTGGGTGCGCACAGTTCGCGACTCAAAAGGTCTTGTTTTTATTCAGGTGAACGATGGAAGCTGCTTCGCTAATATCCAGCTCACCTTTGACCGCAATAATCCTTCTAATAATGCAAATGTAAATGAAATTGAAGAAGAACTCAAAAAGCTCAACACTGGAGCAAGCCTTCGCGCTGAGGGTATTTTGATTGAATCACCTGCAAGCGGACAGGCCGTAGAAGTAACTCTCGAAAGCCTTAAGTGTCTTGGTGAAGCAAATCCTGATGAATATCCATTGCAGAAAAACAAGATGTCTATGGAATACCTCCGCGATGTTGCTCATCTTCGTGCACGTACAAACACCTTTGGTGCTGTTTACCGTGTTCGTAACCAGATGGCTTTCGCAGTTCACTCATTCTTCCAGGAGAGAGGTTTCCAGTACATCAACGCACCGGAAATTACCTGCTCTGACTGTGAAGGGGCGGGAGAAATGTTCCAGGTAACAACTTTGAGCATGGAAAAGATTGCAGAGATGGCTGTAAAAGCTGGAAACGGCGGTATGAAGCCGGAAGATGCTTACAAGATTGTAGACTATAAAAAAGACTTCTTTGGAAAGAAGGCTTCGCTCACTGTATCAGGTCAGCTCGAAGCAGAAACTCTTGCTACAGCATTGAGCCGTGTTTACACCTTTGGACCTACCTTCCGTGCAGAAAACTCTAACACTCCACGCCACCTCGCTGAGTTCTGGATGATTGAACCGGAAATGGCTTTCTTCGATCTCGACGACGACATGGACATTCAGGAAGACTTTGTAAAATATCTTTTGAACTGGGCTTTGACAAAGTGCCGCAGTGACCTCGAGTTCTTTGACAAGAGAATTCAGCCAGGCCTTATCGAAAGCCTTGAAAAGGTTGCTAAGGCTAAGTTCACAAGAATCAGCTATACTCAGGCAATTGAAG
>CAMJNC010000007.1 GCA_946407195.1 uncultured Treponema sp.
AGCACTAGCACAGCTCACAAAAGCAAAAACTCCAACCAAACACATTGCGAAAAAGCTAATAATCTTTTTCATAGCGATTCCTCCTCGAATTGAATCTACTGCTAATATATTGTCAAGTCATTCCCAAGTCACGGGAATGACTTGATTATTATTCATTATTTTTTCTTAATAACCTCAGGGCTTTGGCTTCAATTTTGCGGATTTCATTTCGTGTCAGATTAAAATAGTTGCCAACCTCTTCAAGAGTATGGCTGCCTTCCTCTCTTAAGCCAAAGCGCATAGACATAACCTTCTGCTCAAGTGGTTCTAAGGTTCCAAGAATCTGATTCAAGTTTTTCTGAAGCTTTATGAAATCTTCATTTGAAATTTTCTGAGTTTTAGAAGTGCCTGCTTTGCTTGTATGTTCGGAAGTTACTTCAGTATTTTTTTCAATCGTGTCGAACACCTGCAGTGAGATATTATGCTTCCTGATAGCAATAGACATTTCCATATCAGAAACAACATGAACATTTGTCATACCAATAAAGTCTATATATTTCTGGACACTGTGGCGAAGCGGTTCAACACAAAGAATAACCGGAGTAAAGCCTTGATCTGATATTTGGCCCAACTTCGTTATAAGCTCATTTTCAAACCATTTTCTCATAACTGGCTCTAAGACTAAATCTCCATTTTCTGTAATATGATCAAACAAGTATTCAGACAAATTCTGTGAGAACATAAGAACCATGATTCCGTTATTCACATGGCCAAGAGACTCAATTACATCAGGAATAATTGCGCATCTAACTTTGTTTATAAGCTCTGGTATTTTTACCCTGTCATATTTTGGTTCATTGGCAATAACATCCAGAATTAAAAGAATATTGCTGATTCTTATCCCTTCATCCAGAAGAGAAGAAAGTACCAGCTTTACAAGCGTGAGAATTACAACTCCATATTTTTTTACCAGCTGAATGCAGAGAAAGATATTGTCTTTTAAGACTTCATCCAAAAGCTCCCCAACATATTGGCTCGTAATTACGGAAGAAAGATTTTCTCTGATTTTTTCTTTCAAATGATTCATAATAATTTTCTGTGATGTTAGTAGCAGATAGCCATTCTTTTCTGCCTCTCTTTTTTTGCACTTTTCAATCCATAAAGCTGGAGCCCCAAAAGCAGGCTCAATCCCAGGCTTACCCTTCATTTCTTTTTTTACAGATCCGGTATCTACAATCAAAATAGAATCAGATTGAAATTCAAATCTTCCGGCATTATAGCCGTTTACTTTTATCACATATTCTAGAGGCTTTAGTTTTATGTCATCTATTACATGAACCTTGGGAATTACAACTCCATAGCGTTCAAAGAATTCTTTACGAAGAGATTGAATTGATTTTACCAGTTCATAAATCCATTCTTCTGAACACAAATCAATTCCAAGTTCGAGAGTAAATAAATCAGTTTTTCTGTATTTTTCCATAACTACCACTCCTGTAAATCCGCTTCCACAAAAGTTGACATTTCCGCCTGATGGTATAGAATATACAAAAGAGTCATTCCCAATGCACGGGAATGGTTTTGAAATATAATCACGGCAGAGAGGTAGAAGAAATGGCAGTAGACTTCACCGAAAAAGCAAAACGATATCAGGCAATTGATGAAATAATTGCATCCGGACGTAAACTAAAATGGAACCAGATTATTTCTGAATTAAATGAGGTTTATGATATAAAAACCAGCCGTACTTCTTTCTTTAGAGACATTGAAGAACTCGAAGAAAAATATGCTGCCCCAATAGATACAGACTTCGAAACAAGCGGATATTTCTACACAGATCCAAAATATCGCCTTCCTCGTTTTTACACAGATGAAAATGCCGCTAAAGCGGCAAAGCTAATCAAAACCCTTATGGATATGGTAAAAGGTAATCCAATGTATAAAGAGGCTCAGGAAGTCTTTGAGTCTCTTTCAATTGAAAATCATGATTTTACATATGACAATATCAAAATAAATAAGAAACCAGATAACGACCGAATCGTTTTCGTTGGTGCACCAAACAAAGAAATACCGGCTGATACCTGGAGAATCATCGATAAAGCTTTACGAGAAAATCGAGTAATAACTTTTGACTACATTTCAAATGCAGATCCAGTTTCAAAGTTCAGACAGGTCCAGCCCTGGCAGCTGATTTTTGATGATGGTAACTGGAACCTTCATGGACTCGATGTTGTGAAGAATGCTCCCCGCAGATATTCTCTTGAGAAAATAAAAAATCTGGAAATTACAAAAGATGTTTTTCAACTTCCAAAAAATTATGATTTTAGAACTATGACTCTAGGTTCTTTTGGATGTATGTGTGATGAAAAATATCTTGATTACAAGATTCATCTTCACGGTTACGCAGCGCGTTATGCTCGTGGAAAAGTCTGGGGCGAAAACCAGAAAATAATAGCAGACAAAAAACATCCAGAAGACGGTGGCATTATCCTAAGCTTCAGAACCAATCAGCTTATGTGCGTCCAGCGCTGGGTCTGGAAATGGGCCGACGAAGCCTGGCCGATTGAACCGAAGGAATTGGTGTATGATTGGCTGGAGAAGCGGGAGAAGGTGTGTCAGATTAATTGTTTCTGATGTAGTAATTTGTGTTTATTATTGATAATTGATCCATTCAAATCCTCTTGAATGGAAGATCTTTACATTGCTAACTTTTTTGCCAATTAGAGTGGACCAATCATATCCGGCCTTTGCAGTTCCGTAATAACCGAATTGTTTATGAGGAATATTATCAATATAAGTTCCTCTATCTGTCTCGATAACTTGCATTTTACTATGCCAGCGTGAATTAAGAGTTTCACCATCTACAATTTTTACAGAATGAATTTCGTATTCCATAGTATAAGTTTCCTACTCAATCTTTTCCCAATTCCAGTCTGTAATTATTCCGTCTTCGATTTTGAAGATATTTAGTTTTACATATTGTCCGGACCAAGATAATGCTGAATTTTCCATTCCTTTTTCATCTGCTAGAATATAAGAACCATCTTTTTTTATAAATTTACATTTTCCATTTAATGGAGAAGCACTTCTTTGTACAGTTACCGATCTGATAATTTTTTTCTCTTCTTTCTTTTGAGTTACTTCAGCAGGGGCCTCGATTTCTTCTTTTTCTTTATTTGTTGCTTCCCATGGTAAAAGTGAAACTGATCTAGCGTTTATCGCGCTAACCCTAAAAAGGCCAAGCAGTTTCCATTTATTACCATACTCAACAAAATAAAAAATAGGATAATTATATTTTGGTTGATTTATAAGAACCTGGTTGGCCTTTTCAGATTTATTTACAAATCCATTTCTTGCTTTGAATGCATAT
The DNA here is from genome assembly GCA_946407195.1 of uncultured Treponema sp. Classification (GTDB taxonomy): domain Bacteria; phylum Spirochaetota; class Spirochaetia; order Treponematales; family Treponemataceae; genus Treponema_D. The sequence goes on from CAMJNC010000007.1 coordinate 3,350, forward strand.
TCGTTAACATCATCTTGATGATAATGTCCAAACTTTGACTTTACGATAACAGCAGTAGGAATGTAATCATTTCCAACCCAGTTAATACCTTGTTGTGGAGAATTCTTTATTTCATATTCAGGTCCAATATAATATCGTGATCCTGTTTTTCTAGATTCTACAATAGCATTATACAACGAAGATTTATTGATTAAATCATTTTCCTGTAATTCTAGAATATCTATTGCATTATATACATTCTTAAAAGTCATTCCTTGTTTTGTTAATGTCGAAAACCCGTTAAATGTTATTGTTTTATGAGGGAAGGAAGAGGTTTTGAATGTTTTCTTTTGTACTTTTTCATCATCATCTTCGAGTTCTTCATTTATTTTTCTTGATGCTTCTGATTCGACATAATCTAAAGTTTCTCTATAATATGCGTTTAATGAAATTCTAGATGAAAGATAATTATCGGGAATATATATACTACCACAATTAATACATTCGTAATAAATTTCTCCAACACTATCATCTTTTAATTTCATTTTATGATTACATTCTGGACATCTTTTTATTCCTTCTTCATCCATGATACGCACCCTTATTAAAGTTTTTTCCTAGAAATATTATAACATGTATTTATATTTTTATAGAAATAATTCTTAATACATAAATAGAAAAGTTTGGGCTGTGAGTTAAGATCTGGTCCTTTTTTATATTTCCTGGTAAGCTGCAACTATGGAAGAAAATAATTCACCAAACTACTATTTTGTTGTACAGAGTAAATCCTACAAAGATGAAAATTCAAAATCGTATTTATGGGCACCATTATTTGGTAAAAGAGGCCAAAGTGTTCCTGCCTATGAATTAATGAAACGTATAAAAAAAGGCGACGTGATAATCCACTATAACAATTCTGTTATACCAGGACTTTCAATTGCAAAAACTGATGCCTATCGATGTGAAAAACCTGATACGATAGGTTCTTCTTCAGAATTATGGAATAATAATGGGACAAGAGTTGATGTTGAGCAATTCTTTTCTTCCTACCATATTCCAAAAGAAAAATGGATTGAAGCCTTTTTTAAAAACCAACCAAATTATGGCGGCCCAATCGTTAGGGGGAGCAGTGGATTAAAAATGGGCTTAGCCTATTTATTTAGTGCAAATAAAAATCTTGTAGAAATAATACTTAAAGAAATGGAGTCAAATCCACTAAGTAAAAATGTTGCAGAACAACTACGGCATAGACTAAGTTTACCAATCCAGACTGAAGAAATAAAGCAAGAAACTGTTAATGAAGGAGTTGAAGAAATGACTCAAGAAAAACAAAATATCGAGAAAATCAAAGACTATATAACTGCTAAAGGTTTTACATACAAAGATAATTTAATTGAAAATCTATACCTTAGTTTGAAGGCAAAACCATTTGTGATTCTTGCAGGAACTTCAGGAACAGGTAAATCAAAACTTGCAAAATTATTCGCTGAATCTATAAAGGCTGAATATAAATTGGTTCCTGTACGTCCTGACTGGTCAGATTCTTCTGATTTATTTGGACACTTAGATTTGGAAGGAAAGTTTATTCCAGGAGCAATTACAGACTTTATTGCAAAAGCAAATGGTAATTTATCAAAACCACATATTTTGTGTCTTGATGAAATGAACCTTGCGCGGGTTGAATATTATCTAAGTGATTATCTTTCTGTAATTGAAACTCGTCGTGTACAGGATGGAAAAATTGTTACAGATCCTGTTCTAACAAAAGAATCTTTTGGTAAAGATATTACGGCATTTGATAAATATGGTGAATTATCAATTCCAGAAAACTTATACATAATTGGAACAGTAAACATGGATGAAACAACCTTCCCATTTAGTAAGAAGGTTTTGGATCGTGCAAATACTATTGAATTCTCAAATGTCAACTTGAGCTTCCCTGATTTCGATTCAAGTGAAGATGTAAATCCTTTAGATAACATTGATAATGATTTTTTAAAATCAAAATATCTTATCTTAAAAGATTGTTCGGATTATCAATCTGAGCTTTCTTCTCTTTGTGAAGAATTGGAAAAAGTAAATCAGATTTTGGCAAAAGCAAATCTCCATGTTGGTTATCGTGTTCGAGATGAAATTGTTTTCTATACCTTAAACAACAAGATTGAGCAGCTAATTGATGATGACAAAGCACTTGATAATGCAATTATGCAAAAGATTCTTCCTCGTATCCAAGGTAGCAGTAATACAGTAAAAGAAATGCTGTATGAATTATTCAAATACTGCTTAGGAGATGCTAGAGGCATTCAGATAGAACAAGACTCTGGAAGCGAAATTTTATTTAATACCCTTGAAAGTAATACTGCAACATATGAAGAAAGTGCAAAGAAAATTGCTTTCATGATAAGGAGATTTGAAGAGGATGGCTTCACATCTTTCTGGCTCTAGAGAATTAGTTTATTTAAAAACTAACAAGGTCTCTGTGACCATAAAAGGTAATCCTTCTCATCCTTATTTCCAGAATTCTGAATATGACAAAGAGTGTTCAGAATTAAAGGTACTTTCACAGGATTCTTTTTTTCTAAGTATAAAAGGTCAAGAAGAAATATTTTATAATCAAATTGTTGCAACTAAATATGCATGTTCGCCTAAAACAATTCCTCTTTTTTATGAACAACAGCGCTATGAAATAATAATTGAGAGCGAATCGGAAGATTGTACATTCTGGCATGAAAACTTAAATGTTCGAAAACAAGTTTCAAGGGTTGGACGTAATTCTAAAGTTTTATCTGGAATCCTAAACTTTGGAAACGATATTGGTAATTCTGATTTAGTTATTTTGCTTGGTGGAAAAGAATACTTACGAATTGTTATAGAAGTATTTCCTTCGAAAATTGAATATAAGAAAGATTATCAAGAATTGATTAACGATGTTGCAAATGAAGTCTTCAAAATAATCTTTGATTTTAATAAAAAGACATATGAGAAATTTGGTTCTAATCCTAATTCAAATTCTACACTGACAGAGTTTTATACCCTTATAAATTATTTTTATGATGATTATATAAAAGCTGTTGATGTTATTACAAACAAGCCACATCATTTATTACAAACTCAATACGATGTAACACCAGCATACAAAGCAAAACGGACTGATTTAAAATCAATTAAATGGCTACAAAAACATCCTGAACAGATACAAATAAACGAAGGAAATTTTAAAATTGACAAAATCCTTTCCTCTAAAAAAATTGTTACTTTTGATACAAAAGAAAATCGTTTTGTAAAATATATATTGACTGCAACAAGAAAGAGACTTGAGGTATTTAAATATAATTATCTCCAATTAAATAGAGAAATGAATCCAGACATTCTGGCAAATATTGATAGTAAAATTTCAGGTATAAAAAGAAGATTAAATAATACTTTCTTAAGTGAGGTTTCAAATCTTGCTTCATCGTTTGGTATGTCGTTGGTTTTCTCTATGGCCTTGGGATATAGAGATTTATATAAGTATTACTTAAAACTTATTCATGGACTTTCTTTCTTAGATGATCTCTTCAATATTTCAGTAAAAGATATTGCTCAATTATATGAATATTGGTGTTTCATAAAACTAAATAGTATTTTAAGAGAAAAATATAACCTCCTTTCGCGAGATTTTTTGAAAGTAGATACAAGAGGTATTTTTTATACATTAAAGAAAGGTCAAGAATCGAAAGTTTCTTATATTAATCCAATTAACAGTGAAAGATTAACACTTTCCTATAATCCAAGTAGTGGTGAGCTTCCAACTGTTTTCCAGAAACCTGATAATGTTTTAAGTATAGAAAAGAAATCAACTTTATCAAAACATGAATATAAATATATTTTTGATGCAAAATATAGAATCAATCCAGCATTGCCAGGCTCTTTGTACAAAGAAATCTATAAAACGCCAGGACCTGAAGAAGATACAATTAATACTATGCATCGCTACAGAGATGCTATTGTTTATGAAAATAATCATGATGATAACTACAAGCGATCAATGTTTGGAGCATATATATTATTTCCATATAACAATGAAGCCGAATATCGAAAACATAAGTTTTATGAAAGTATTCATAAAGTAAATGTTGGAGGTCTTCCTTTCCTTCCTTCATCAACGGAATTACTCAGTAATTTTATAGATGAGCTTGTAGGCGATTCTCCAGATTCTGCATTTGAAAGATCAACTCTTCCTATTGGAATTGAAGAAAAGCTAGCTAAAGTTAATTGGAATAAGAAAGATGTACTTATTGGTGAATTAAAGGATAGAGAGCAATATGATATCTGTATGAATCAAAAATTTTACCATGCTCCTGCAAATCAATTTACAGATGATAAATTACCAATTCATTATGTTGCAATATACAAATCAAAGAAATTATTTCCGGAAGAACCAGGGATATATAAATATGGAGAAGTAATTCGTTGTTATAAACTTCCTAGAAATGAAATAAAAGAACGTCCAAGTGATAATACAAGTCTTTATTACAGATTTGAAGTTAAAGAATGGATTGACCTTAAACAACCAATAAGTCCAAAAGATTTTAGTCAGAATTTTGTAAGCTTCACAAATTTCTTTTTACTGAATAATTCTACTATCTATCCAGAGTTGTTCTTAAAAGATGAACTAGAATATAGACTCTATCACGAATTAAAATATCATATAAATGATGCTACCCCTGATAAGAAGGAGATTGGATTTGTCTTTAATAATTCAAGAATTACATTCGAAAATGGAGAAATAATTGTATATAAGGACAATTCAATACGAACATCAATTTATACAGAAAATGATTTTAAAAATCATCCAAGTGAAGTTTTCCGAAGTATAATAAGTAAGGTATAATTACTCATAGATGGTTAAAATGAAACAAGTAATAGTTAGCGGCGCAATCATTCTTCGCACTAATTCAGAAACAAATAAAAGAGAAATATTTGCAACTCAACGTGGCTACGGCGACTGGAAAGGCTGGTGGGAATTTCCTGGCGGTAAGATTGAACCTGGCGAAACTCCAGAGCAGTGTATTGAACGAGAGATTCGGGAAGAACTTGCAACTGATGTAAAAGCAGAAAAGATTCTTGGGGTAGTGGAGTATGATTATCCGGAGTTTCATCTGACTATGCATTGCATTTTGTGTTCAATTATTTCTGGAGAACTGAAGCTTCTGGAGCATGAATCTGCTAAGTGGTTATCAAAGGAAACTCTGCGTTCTGTAAACTGGCTGCCTGCTGACCTGTTGATTCTGGATAAGATTGAAGAGATTTTGTAAATATTATGGAACAGACAAAAACTAATTTTTATCATTACACATCCATTTCTGCTTTATATGAAATTATAAAAAATAAAACTCTTTTGCTTAGCGGTGTTCAGAGTCTTAATGATATGGAAGAGGTTTCGTATAGTGTAGAGGACTTTGAAAAGGATTTAGATACATTATATGAGTCAAGAAAATATGATTTTATAAACTACCTATATGAAAAAGCATTTCTTCCTAAGAAAAAAGATTTTGAAGAATCAGCTAAACCGGAAATAGATCCTTATGTTTTTTCGTTATCAGAAAAACATGATAACCTTGCTCATTGGGATAGGTATGCAGATGCAAGAAAAGGAGTTTGTATTGGAATCGATATTTCAAAATTATTACAAATCCCATTTATAGCTATGAGTTTTGTGCAGATTAGTCCAATTATATACAATGAAAAACAAAGACTAGTTTACTTATCGGAATCATTAAAGAAAAAGGTCTCAGACAGTCTTCGTGTTCGAATTGTTCCGAGAATTCCAGAGGATTTATTTTATGAGGATATGGGATATACACTTATTTCAGATTGCTATAAGCAGATGAAATATTTGGTAAAGAAAGATGTATGGCAAGATGAAGGAGAGATTAGAATTGCTTACGAAGATACTTTAACAAAAGATACCTTATCAAGGATTCCTCATTTACAAGAAGTTTATAAAAATTTTCAATTTCCAGATATGAATTCCATATTTAAACAAAGTGGTCTGGATATTTTAGAATTTAAGTTAATAAACAACAAGATTCGTCCATGTCGATTTCTGGATATTAGTTCTATCTGGAATACAGGTTTTATTACAGAAGTGATGTTAGGGCCAAAATGTGAACAAAGCAAAAAAGATTTGGAATTATTTTTGAGTAGTAATGAATTGAAAGATGTTAAAATCACAGAATCCAGAATAAAGATTCGTTAGTAATGAAATGGAAACACAATGAATTCCGGGCGTTGCGGGGCAGTGACGTCGGTGATGTGCCCTGCTAGAAGGTAGAAGCAACTCAATAAAAATTTAATCTCATCACTTATATTTTACTAGACAATACTTGGGTTGAAATATAATATAAAAGTAAGAGAAAAAGTTGTAAAAGCTCACATTAAGCTCTCCTATAAATAAGAAGCTACATAACTTTATATAGTAATGAACTTTTCACAGCAAAGAATCTTTTTTCTTTATTAAAAAACATAGATAAAGGAGCTCACATGGCAAGAATTCTAGTTATTTCAGATATCCATTATTCAGAAACAAAATCTCATGATGTATATGATAATGAAAAGATTAATTCTAAGCTTCCCAAGAAACTTAGCGAAAATATTTATGATATTTTATTAGCTGCAATAGAGAATGAGAAAGAACCTATCGATTTATTCATTTTTTGTGGTGATTATGTAATTGGTAGTGACACAAAAACTAACAAAAAAAAATCAAATAAAGATTTTAAAGCGTTCTTGCAGAGAATGGAGGATTCCGATTTAATCTTTAGAAATATAAAAAAAGAAGACAGAAAGAAAAGAATTATAATTGTTCCTGGAAATCATGATATTGATCGGGATTCAAATAATATATATGAGTTATTTAAGACATCTTTTAAGGATTATTGTACTCCTTTTTCTAAAAATTCAAATTTTAACTATGCACCTACATATATTTATGATGACCTTAAATTAATTATTGATTGTGAAGAAACGGAAGATACTTCTGCAACTACCAATGAAAAAATCGGAAAAGCTCTGGAAATAATTGATAATTCTTCTATGTTAGATACGGATAAAAATATGGTAAAAGATTTATTAGAAAAAGATAAAGTTTTAGATCTTCCTTCTATTTCAGCAGATACAAAAAAAGGGTTTAAGGCGAGATCTGAACAAATTCAAAATAATATACAATATTCTGATTATCTTAAGATTCTTGTCACTCATCATCCATTAGTCAGTGGATTTGAAAAAGGAATAACAATTAAAGGATATAATACAACAATTGGTGGATATGATTTTATGCGATCTGCGATGTCTTATGGATATAATTTATTCATACATGGGCATTATCATCAAAGATCCTATGTTGAACTTAATGATTGTGCAGATGAAGTTTCACAAAAAGTTATTCAACTTGGTATTCCTCAAGTGGCTCCTGAGGATAAAAATGGAGGTATTGCTATTATAGATACTTCCAATGAATATAAAAATGATATGCCATATACGATTATCTTTAAATATCTTAGTTGTATAAGTAATAAATTTTGCCAAGTAAATACACCAACGAATAATAAAACAATATCTTCATCTTCAAATAATGCAATGAAAATATTGATTGATAAAGAGATTTCCATGTTAATTGATGAAGGTAAAATAATCAAAGATGGAGATAGAGACCGAGTAGAAGCTGCATCATATGATTGTGCTATGGGATATTTTTATAAAAGATCAAAAAAAAGAAATTGTAATTGGGATGAGTTACAAGAAATACCATTAAAACCGATAGGAAATTCAGTCGCTAATATATGTATTAAACCGAAAGAAAGTGTTTTAATTTATACATATGAAAAATTTAATATTCCCCATAATATGATTATGCATGCCAGTCCTATTTCTTCACTTGCAAGAAAAGGATTGCGAGTTGAAATAAGTAATTTTGTTGATCCAGGATTCAAAGGCCCATTCTGTTTTCCTGTAATAAATGAAAGTAAAGAAAAAATATATATCTCCGCAAGAGAAGCAATACTATCGATTGAAATAATAATGCTTTCTGAGTATTGTGAAAAAGGATGGGAAGAACGACATGAAGATAAACTCAGAGAAAGAGAAGAAAAAGGAGAATAAAAGGTTGAGTTTAAAATGTTCATGGATGGGAATAGAATTAGATTCTCCTGTTATTTTAGCTTCGTTAACTCCTACTTCAAATTTACGTATCAAAGAACATGTACAATTTTATTCTAATGCAATTAGTAATGGTGCAAGTTGTATAATACTGCCCTCAATTAATACTTCAAAGCATGGTGAAGAAAATTTAAATGTTGAAATCGTTGATACACATATAATTGAAACAGGAATAGGTAAGAACGATAGTATGGCTTTTTCTGTTTTAGGACCTACAGAACCAAATATTATTTCTATAGATTATGGTATCAATTTATTAAAGGCCATAAAAAAAGAAATCCCTAATAAACCAATTATAGCAAGTTTAGCTATAATTGGGGAAAATGAAGACTATAGTGAGACAATAAAAAAAATACAAGATATAGGAGTGGATGGTTTTGAAATTAATTTTTCTTGTCCGAATGTAGAAACATTAAATGGGAATCATAATACAAGAATTAAAGAAATCATTTCTATAATTAAAGATATAACAAAAAAACCGATTTCAATAAAAATATCACCATACTATAATTACAGAGAAATATTGGAAGACCTTAAAGGACAAATTAATAGTATAACTATAGCAAATGCTCATCTTGGACTTGTTCCTCCTTCTTTACAACAGAATAATGAATATTCTCCTTTTCATAAAACAAAAATATGGTCACCAACTGGGATATATGGTCCCTTTGAAAAACCACTAACTTATTATTTATTATATCAATATGGTAAATTGGCAAAGAAATTAAATATTGATATTTCTTGTGTAGGAGGAATAGTTACAGGAAATGATGTAATTCAGGCTCTTTTGTTGAAGGCAGATGTTGTTGAAGTTTCAAGTGGAATACAATGGTGTGGAACAAATATTTTTAAGAAAATGAACCAGTCTTTAGTAGAATATATGAATAAACTGGGAATTAACAGTATAGATGAACTAAAAGGAAAGGCCTTAGATTTTATTAAAGAAAATGCAGATGCAGTGAAGGAAAACATAAAAGAAGTAAAAGCAGAATTAGATGAATCTTTGTGTAAACAATGCTCTGAATGCTTGTGTATTGATAGATTATGTTTAGCAATTTCCAAAAATAATTCTAAGATACAAATTGATCAAGAATTATGTAATGGTTGTGGTTGGTGTGTTAATACATGTATAAATACAGCAATTAGACTTAAATAATATTATTTTATAGGGAATATATAAAACTTTTAATCGTAATTGACATGCAGAATGATTTTATAGATGGAGCACTTGGAACTAAAGAAGCTGTGTCAGATTAATATGAAATAATGGAGATTACCTACATAATTCAAAAATCCAGACGTCGCTCAATTGCGGTTAGTGTGCTGCCAGATAATCGGGTTCTTGTAAAAGCTCCGTATGGAACACCGGAAAGTATGGTCCAGGAATTTCTGATTACTAAGGAATCTTGGATTACGAATCAGATTGAAAAGCAGAATAGGGAAGCGCAAAAGGCTAAAGAATTGGGGCTGCTGTCGGATGATGAAATCAAACAAATCAAAAAGAAAGCCAGAAGGATTCTTTCAGAGCGCATTGAATACTGGGCAGAAAAAATCGGAGTATCATACGGCCGTATTTCAATTCGTTTGCAGAGCTCAAGATGGGGTAGTTGTGCGCAAAACGGAAATCTTAACTTTAATTGTCTTCTTGTACTTATGCCACCAGAAATTCTGGATAGTGTAGTTGTTCATGAACTTTGTCATAGAAAATTTATGAATCACTCTAAAGATTTTTATGCAGAAATAAACAGAGTATTTCCTGATTATGAGCGCTGCAATAAATGGTTAAAAGAAAATGGTGGTGCTTTTATGAAAAGGATAATTAATAATATGTAGAAAAATCGGGGCGTTGCGGGGCAATGACGTCGATGATGCGCCCCGCATTATAGTAAATGAGTTCCTGCAAGTATTTCTCTTGCAGAACCAATAGAACTATGAGCATCAGGATCAGCTCCTGACTCAATAAAGAGTTTTATTAAATATTCTGCAATATCCTTGTACTCACGTTTTTCTTTAGCTGCCCAAATAAATCTGTTTTTAATAATTGATGCAAATAGAATAAAAGAATTAACATCTTTATCTGGACTTAGAGATTCTTTTATCAATTCTGAGAATTCATTGAAAACCATAATTAGAGTTTCCCATGAATTACAAATACAAAGAGTATTTATGAAATCATTTCTTAACGAATAATGCTTTTCGCCATATTTCATGATATAAACACCGAAATCCTCAGAAAAACTCCTGGCATTTCTTTTTAGAAGCTTTCGACAGGTATCTGCATCATTATGTTGTGCGGCATAAATAAGTGCAGTATTTATCAGTAAATCTCCATCGCAAGTGCTGGTATATATCTTTAGAGAATCAATGTCTTTTGTTCGACCTATGAAATATTCAATTATCTCATCCAGCTCTCTAACCTGCCAGTTTTGTATTGCTAGATTTTCTGGATTTCCCCAATTTGAATAATACCATTTATAGTCTTCTTCTGTAATTTCTTTCTCTTTCTGATCATGATGATAATAATACTCATCTATGTCCTTAGGACGAGGGTTGTAATAATCATATGCATGCTGAGCTTCTTCTCTTGTAAAAAACAAAGACTGATTTGCAAGTGTCTTAGGAACATTTATATCTTTTGTAATCCTGATGAATTCTTCAAATCCCATACTCACTGGATGTTTACGATGTATCGCATACATTAAAGGAGATACATTTCCATACAATCTGTATTCTTGAAATTCCTTATCTTCTATCTTATCTGCAATTTTCTTTACAAATTCGGAGGAAAAGGAATCAATTGCATATGTTAGAGTTGAGATCTTGTCTCCAAACTGTAATTCTGAATCAAAGCTGGTTTTATCTATTAGCCTACGGATTATTGTTTCAAATTTTCTTAGGAATAAATCTCCTTTTTTTAGTTTTGGTCGAACATCTTTAAACTGCTCTTTATCCAATGTCTCATTAAATATAGAATTTGCTTTTTCTGTTGTAATGAGATCCTTAATAGAAGAAAACACAGTTTCTTTAATAAACTTATTTGTTACAATATTTAGTCGTACATACTTGTAAATTTTTAAAGCTTCGCATAAAGGAGTTTCTCCGACATAAGACAATTTTGTTGTTTTAAGTGTGTCATCTTCTAACCATCTTTCTGCTAAATCTAATAATCTTTCATCCTGTAAGCAATAATGTAAACAAATAGAAAGAGGAGGATAGAGTTGTCTTTGCTTTGGATTATGTTCTGAATCTTCTGAAACTATATCTTTTATAAAGATTAAATTATTTCTTTGCGATGGAGTTAGCTTGTTTAGATTCTCATATATTTTAGAGCTATCTATTTCAATTATTTCTGCATTATTTTTTTCTTCGACATACAGCTTTTTTGCACCTTCTTCATCAAAAAATAATGATAATGGATAAAATCTATAAAACAAATCATTTGCATTTAATGCTTTTCCAGCAGCTTCTTCTGCAGATTCTGGAAATAGATTTATAGCGTATCCAAAATTATAAAATTTCTTGGCAATGTCACTTACTGGATTCTTTATGCGACCTTCGTTATTAAATGATTTTCTGATTTCAACGTAATCTGAAGAAATATAATTCTCTAAGGCAAATCCCATTTCAAGGAATTCTTTTATAAAATCACCTGCAAGATACTTGTAGTCGAAGGCTTCGTTATATAAATTTACAGCCTCTAATAAGTTTTCGTCATTTGACTTTTGTTTAGAAAAATCTCTTTTTCCTACACAATAAATTGCCTTAAACCAGGGAACAAAGAATGGCGCAATAATAGGTGTTTCCTTATACAAAGACTCTATCAATTGAAGAGGATCTGCATTTTCTTTTTTTAAACCGTTTTTCTTATATAAAAGATTGTATAGCATCAATACAAAAGTTGATTCAGGCTTGTTCTTATTCGGAAAAAATGGATCTCCCTTTATATCCTTCATTGTTCCAAAAAGGTTATTTAATAAATCTTCAGGTTTTTCCTCATCTCCACTTTGACAGTAATCCAATAAATTCTTTTTGATACCAGCAATATCTTCATCAAGAAGTAAAAGATTTTCTTTTGCTGATTCTTCAGCTTTATTAAGAAGATACTTTAATATCATTTTCTCTTTTAATTCATCTGAACAATAATCTAGTATTCTTTCTAAGAATTGCCATTCAGGACTAGTTTCATTCTTTTTACATTTTTCAATTTTTTTCTTTGAAAAGTCATATCCAATTTTGCCATACATTTTTTCAAAAGATTTACAATCTAATTCTATACGTAATTGATCAAATAAATCTTTATAAGTGAAATCTGTAAGAAATGAAATTAAGTAATTCTTTATGTTACTAATACCTTGTTTATCAGAATATTCTGCAACAATATAATAAAGAGTCTTACAAATAGTTAGATACACAAAAGAATTGGTAAAACATTCAGCTGCTAAATATGGTTTATCTGATTTTTTATTCCTATCAAAATGATAACTAGCATATGCTTCATAAAACAAATGAGCGAGTTTTCCCAGAAAATCAATCCAAAATGGATTTATTTTAAATTTTTCTAATAATTGTGCAAAGAAATTTAATGATAAAGAAGAAATACTAACAGGAGAAGTAAAACGGTAATCTATATAATCTTGTACTTTTTTATGATCTTTTGTTTCTTCTTTACAATATCTATCCCAGATTCTCCTGTAACTATCGTTCTTTTTATTTGTCAATTCTTGTTTCAGCATCTTTGATTCGACAATTTCATATAAAATATCATCACCAAGGATATCTCTCAAAAATGCCTGAACTTCGCCTAGAGTAATTAATCCATGTCTCTGTGAATCTTGTGATATATCCACTTTATCCTCGAAAAAAAAAGTGTCCGGAATTTAGTACTGCTGTTATCTGCAAACAATTCTATATTTAAAGAAATCAATTGGCAAGGAGGTCTATTATGCCAAAATCATCAGTTTCAAAACCTGTTAGCGGAAATCGCAGTTCTTATGGAACTCACAAGAAATAATTATGAGGAGGAATTGTATATGTCAGAACTGGATTTCAAACATTTGAAAGAAGCATTAAAGCCTATATTTCGCGGATATAAAAGAATTGATGCAAATATGGAAAAGAAACTTCGTAGATTAGGTTTCAGAATCGTACGTAGTAAAAACCATTACATTATGAGTTACTACATTTGTGGTAAAGAACTGCTTATTGAGGTAGATAAAACCCCAAGTGATTCTCGTAGCGGAATAAAAACGGTAAAGGATATTTCGAAGGTAATAAGAAACAGCGGTTATATATGGGAGGCGATGTAATGTCAGATACAGATTATTCATATAGAGGTTCTTCTGGGGAAACAGATGGTTATGGAAATGGTCTTTGTTACAAACACGGTTATTGTGCTTGTATTGATTCATCAGGGGAATTATGGTGCCCAAAATGTGGATGGGTAGGGCATGTTGAAGTTAACAAATTAAATAATCATGAATTCAAAATTGCAACTGGGAAAGAGAAGTATACAATATATTAATGAACTAAAGTAAAAGACTGGTATTACCAGAGCTTACCGCGGTTCTTTTTGATTTCGCTACGTATCTTTTTTAGTTTCAATTTGCGCTCTTTACTTGCTCGCGTAGGTTTTGTTTTGATTCTCTTTTTGGGAATGACCAAGGCCTGCGCGATTTTATTTTCGAGCCGGGAGATTGCAATTTCACGATTCCGTTCCTGGTAACGTTCATCATCTACATCAAGGAAAAGACAATCATCTTTGTTAATCATAGCGGCAAGTTTTGAGCGAAGGCGAATGAGTTCTACATCAGTAAGGCCGCCAAGAGAGGTAACTGGGATAATCAGATGGACCTTTGTGTTTACCTTATTAACGTTCTGACCACCGTTACCGCCGCTGCGGGCAAAAGTCATTTGAGAATTATTGATTATTGATTATTGATTCATGAAGTTTTGGGCGGTTCATTTTGGAGCTGATGGGACTTGAACCCACTACCTCTACAATGCCATTGTAGCGCTCTAGCCAGGTGAGCTACAGCCCCGAGTAGGGGTAGTATATCAGAAAGTTATATGTAAGAAAATAAGTAATCATTATATGTGTACCAAACTTATAATAATTGGTTCATAATCTTGGTACTATGGGATTCAATGATTTCCTGATAGCGTGCAATTTCTTCTTTTGTAAATCCGTTAATGTCTTTCCATTCATATCCAGGAATATAACAAGAGGCATTATGAAAACAATCTTTCTCATCAGGTTTTTCGATGTATACCTGAACTTTCCCATCTGGAAGCATTTCTGAGTGAACAATTTCTGTCTGATCGTCTAAAGTAAGAAATGGATATTTCATATTCAAAGCCTCCTATTAGTATTATAACAAGTTTAATTTGTCTTTCAACTGGAAGTAGTAATATATAATTTTGGAGCTGATCGGACTTGAACCCTATTACGAAAGTTTGAAAACATACCAATTGGTGGGGCGTTGCGGGGCAATGACGTCGGGGATGTGCCTCGCTAGAAGGGGTAGCGAGCAACGTAGTGCGAGCGAGGGGAAGGCTTCCCCCTCTTTAATCAATAAATCTATCGGCAATTTATAAACGGTTTTTGGTCTAGAAAATCACTTTATATTTTGCCGATAATCTGTTATAATTTTACCGATGAGTAAGATTAAATACATATCTGTTGAAGAAGCAGCTCAGAAGTGGAGTGTTAGCGAACGCAGTGCCCGTAATTATTGTGCTCAGGGTAGGGTGGAAGGTGCTCTTCTGGAAGGGAAAACCTGGAAGATTCCTTCAACTGCAAAAAAGCCGGAGCGTAAACCTCGTCATTCTACTGTAGAAGAAACATTATTAGATTGTCTCAGGCGTGAAAAAGATGCCGGCCTTAACGGGGGTATCTATCATAAAATTCAGATTGATCTTACTTATAATTCTAATCACATTGAAGGCTCAAAGCTTACTCATGACCAGACGCGCTTTATCTTTGAAACAAAAACGCTTGGTGTTACGGATAAGGCGGTAAAGGTTGATGATATTGTTGAGACTGTAAATCACTTCCGTTGTATTGATCTTATAATTGAAGGTGCTCATACAAAGCTCACAGAAAGTTTTATTAAGCAGCTGCATTTTATTCTGAAGTCTGGAACAACTGACAGTCAAAAATCCTGGTTCAGAGTAGGGGATTATAAAATGCTTGAGAACGAAGTGGGCGGTAGTGATACGACTAAGCCTGCTGAGGTGGCGGGAGCAATCAAGGCGCTCCTTAAAGAATACAATTCAAAATCAAAAATCACTCTTGAGGATATTCTTGATTTTCATGTTCGCTTTGAAGCGATTCATCCATTTCAGGATGGAAACGGTCGCCTTGGCCGCCTGATTATGTTTAAGGAGTGTCTGAAGCATAATATTGTTCCTTTCATAATCACAGAAGAACTAAAGATGTTTTACTACCGTGGTATCAAAAACTGGAAAGAAGAGCGCGGCTATCTGCGCGATACCTGCCTCACCGGCCAGGACGAGATGAAGGCGATCTTGGATTATTTTGGGGTGAAATATAATGTCTGATTCATTCAACCGATTATACGAAGTAATAAAAACTCTCATTGCTCCGGATGGCTGTCCGTGTTTTTATTATATCAGAAAAATGGTATAATAGAGAATATGGTTGGTAGCAAGAAACCTAATCCATTTGAAATAGATTTTGACTCATATATCCGGCAGAGTGAGCCTTCTCAACAGGAGAATGGAAAACTCTGGCAAACGGCTATTGGTTTGCAACAGGTGGATGGGCTTTCTACTTCTAAATATCTGTATGAAACCGCAAAACGCAATATCAACGGTGAGATTACAATAGAAGAAGCTAAGCAGCTGATTGATTCGTACTATGAATCTAAAGATTGCAGAACTGAAGAAGAATCTGACACCCAAGAGGCTGATAAAGTTTCTGTTCGCATTCGTGAACTTCTTGCGGAAAAGACTTTCAGCTTTACACCTGATTTATTGCTTTCTATTCATA
This sequence comes from uncultured Treponema sp., assembly GCA_946407195.1. GTDB lineage: Bacteria > Spirochaetota > Spirochaetia > Treponematales > Treponemataceae > Treponema_D. The sequence continues at coordinate 19,539 of CAMJNC010000007.1, forward strand.
AGCGATTGTTTACAGGTGTTTTGAAGAAGACAATTACTGGACGTTTCCGCGACTATAACATTTCTAAGCGAGAGTGGGTACTGGACGGAGAATCAGTTCTTTATGCTAATGCAGATATGATCCGCCAGACTCTTGATTATGATTTTGCTCAGGAAAAGGTTTTTGATTACTCATCACTTTCTAAAGAAGAAGCTGTAAAACATTTAAGCCGTTTTATTGCAAATATCTGGCAGATACATCCGTTTGGGGAAGGTAATACCCGAACCACTGCGGTATTTACGATTAAATATTTACAGGCTCTTGGTTTTAATGTAAATAATGAACCTTTTGAAAAGAACAGCTGGTATTTTCGTAATTCTCTTGTTCGTGCAAATTATACAAACATGAACGCCGGCATTTATATGAATTCAGAATATCTGGAAAAGTTCTTCCGTAATATGTTGCTTGATGAAAAAAATGAATTGAAGAATCGATATACTCATATTCGTTATGCAGAATTAAATAAAAAAGGTTCGGAGAAAAAGTTCGGAGAAAAACAAAAAAGTTCGGAGAAAACTTCTGAAAGAATTTTAACTCTACTGAAGGAAAATCCTAAACTTTCTGCAAAAAAACTTTCTGAATTAATTGGAATTACAAGCCGAGCTGTAGAAAAACAGATTGCAACACTTGAACAGAATGGATGTTTAAGAAGAGAAGGTTCTCCTAAAGGTGGCCATTGGGAAGTCTTAAAATAATGCCGGATACTTCTTCTACTGCCCACTACCATCTACCCGGTCTCTTTGAATTTTATGAACTCTACAAGGTGTTTCTGCCGTTGTATCGGGAACACCGCGAGTGGTTTTATGAGTGGTGCGATATTGGTTCGATTTATGGGGCTCCGGCGGATTGTCTTTGGGGCGGGGGCAGGGCGGCCTTTGGGGATGCTGATGTTGATGATGTGCTGGCGCTTGTGAATGAGTACGGGGTGTCGGCGCGGTTGACGTTCAGTAATTCGCTGCTGCGTGAGGAGCATCTGGCTGATAAAAAGTGTAATGAGATTTGTGCAGCGGTGGTTTCGACAGGCTCAACCACCGGGGGTGTAATCGTGCATTCGGATTTACTGACTGAGTATCTTGGGGCAAATTTTCCGGAGCTTTATCTTGTTTCGTCTACCACAAAAGTTCTTACTGATTTTTCTGATTTTGAAGCGGAACTGAACCGGCCGGAGTTTGCCTTTGTGGTGCCGGACTTCCGTCTGAATAAAGCCTTTGATAAACTGAGCGGGCTTTCGCAGACTCAAAAAGACAAGGTTGAATTCCTGTGTAACGAGTGCTGCGACTTTGGCTGCAAAAACCGTAAGGTCTGTTATGAAAATGTAAGCCGAAAAAATCTTGGGGAGGAAGTTGCAGACCATAAATGTTCTTCTCCTGATGCGGCGGATGGTTACCGCTTTTCGCTTGCAATGAAAAATCAGGCCTTTATTGGCGTGAAGGATATTGTTGAAACATATCTGCCAATGGGCTTTTCTAACTTTAAGCTTGAAGGACGTGGGCTTGGCAGCGCTGTGGTTCTGGAGTTTCTTTTATATTACATGACAAAGCCGGAGGCTCAGCTTCTGGTGCGCGAGGCTGTGTATCTTGATTCGATGCTGGATTTGTTTTAACAGTAATCAAAATCGTTTTAATTCCAGAAATAATCCGCTATGAAAAACTTGTCATATTTCAAATTGATTCTGCAGGAGAAGGGAACTATACTATGAGTAGTTCCGGGACAAAAAAAAGCACAAAAGACTTTGTGATGGAAGACGACGAGGCCAAAGAACTTTCCGGATATTTTTGCCAGGCTGTGAATGCAGGTTCAGGTGCAGTCATGAAATTTGAAAAACATGGCAAAAATGTCCGCCTCATCATTTCCGGCCCAGAAGATTTTATTCTGGATGCATTAAACGAATGGTATAAGAATAATTAGCCCTTCTGTTTACCCGCCATGCCCCAGTTCTCAAGTGGCGGCTCGACGAGAATTATAAAAACATCTTCAGGCGCAATTGAAAGAGCCTCGACCAGTTTTGCGGTGATAATTTCAATTGCGGCCTTTTTTTGTTCTTTAGTTCTTCCCGGAAAGAGGGTGAGTTCAATAATCATAAAGTTATCAGACTTTTCAGCAGGCGCTTCAAAATCGGCGAGGTCAAATTCAATTATGCGCTGAAACCTGTCCCAGTCAGAAATCCCCAGGCCTTCCATAAGCCCCTGATGAACACAGTCAAAAACAGTCTTCTTATATTCCGCGCTTTTTCCTTTAAGCAGATTAATCTTCACTAATGGCATTTTTTAACTCCTTATCAAAGTATTTTTTTATTCGTACATAATAGTGACTGTCATCTTCTTTTACAATATCTTCAACTCGAGCTTCTTCTTCTGCAAAAAAAGTCGGGAAAATAAGTTTCGCATGGTTTATAATCAAAATATGTTCAGCGAAAAAAGAAGAAAAAGTTTATTATTAAGCATAAAATCTTTTTAACGTGGTATAATTTTTAGCAGTCATAAAATCATCAAGGAGTCACTCATGAACCAGAGCCCGAAGAAATATAATAAAACCCTGCTTGCCTGCTATCTTGGATTTATAACTCAGGCTATTACTGCAAATTTTACACCTCTTTTATTTTTGATGTTCAATAAGAATTACGAGGTCTCGCTTGGTAAAATTGCGCTTATACCGGCAGTGTTTTTTCTTACTCAGCTGGTTGTGGATATCATTTGTGCTCAGGTTGTAGATAAAATCGGCTATAGAAAATGCATAATAACTTCGTGTTTGTGTTCTGCATTGGGGCTGATTTTGCTTGCGTTTTTGCCAGAGCTTTTTGCGGACCCGTTTATGGGAATTATCATAAGTGTTGTTGTGTACGCAATAGGAAGCGGCCTTGTCGAAGTACTCGGCAGTCCGATTGTGGAGGCGTGTCCGTTTGACCACAAGGAAGCGGTTATGAGTCTTTTGCATTCGTTTTACTGCTGGGGTTCTGTCGGCGTAATTGTGATTTCTACTCTCTTTTTTAAGTTTGCCGGCATTGGCAACTGGAAGATTCTTGCCTGCATCTGGGCTGTGATTCCGCTTTATAACATTTACAATTTTGCAACCTGCCCGATTGAGCAGCCAAATGGCGGCGAAAAAGGAATGGGGCTTGTGGCTCTGTTCAAGCTTCCGCTTTTCTGGGTAGCAATAATTCTTATGATTTGTGCAGGCGCTTCCGAGCTTTCGATGGCACAGTGGGCTTCGGCATTTGCGGAGTCTGCACTCGGGCTTTCAAAAAATATCGGTGACCTTGCAGGCCCGTGTCTGTTCGCAGTTGCAATGGGAACCGTCCGCGCAGTCTTTGGAAAGTTTGGTCACAAGCTCAATCTTATGCGCTTTATGATTTTTTCGGGAGTACTGTGTGTTGTAAGTTATCTTATGGCTTCGCTTTCGACTATGCCGATGCTCGGACTTCTGGGCTGTATTTTCTGCGGCTTCTCAGTAGCTATCATGTGGCCGGGCACAATCAGCATCTGCTCGCCGAGAATCCCAAAAGGCGGCACCGCACTCTTTGCAATGCTCGCAATGTCCGGAGATTTAGGCGGAGCCGCAGGTCCTGCTATTGTTGGAAATATTTCTCAAATCTTCAACAACAACCTTAAAGCAGGCCTCCTCGCCGGAAGCATTTTCCCTGTTGTTCTGATTTTGATGATTCTGCTTATTCCTGTGATTACGAAGGCTGAATCTCACCGAGAAAATTGAATATGTTATATCAGTTTTAGGAAGAATGTGGTATAATCAAAAATGAAGGATAAAGAAATTGCCAACAGTATTTGTGGAAGGACCATACAGATTTTATTTTTTCTCAAGAGAAGAATCTCGAAGACATGTGCACGTTGCGTCTTCTGATGGGGAAGTAAAAATCTGGCTTGAGCCTGAAATAAGTGTTGCAAAAGTTGTAAATCTTTCAGCATCTGAAGTAAATACAATTCTTGATATTGTTCAGAAACGTAAGGAGGATATTAATGCAGACTGGAACAAGCACTTTAGTTGCAACTAAGACAGAAGTAACAAATATCTCACCTTTTGGAATCTGGATTCTAACTAACGATAAAGAGTATTTTATCAGTTATAAAGACTACCCTGTATTTGAAACAGCAACTATTAAACAGATAGCCAATGTTACAACAGACTTTTCGGGTAATCTTCATTGGGAAGAACTTGATGCTGATATAGAATTAGACAGCCTTGAAAATCCTGAAAACTATCCTTTAATATATCGATAAAATTAATCCCCAAAAACAGCCTTAGATTACTTTCCGCAATATTCGTAGCCGGCTTCTTCTACGGCTGCTTTGATTGCTGCTTCATCTACAGCTTTTGAAGTTTCGATTTCTACTGTTCCGCTTTTGTGTGAAGCTGTGGCAGATGTAATTCCGTCGATTTTTTCGAGGGCTTTTTTTACGTGCATTTCGCAGTGTCCGCACATCATACCTTTTACATTGATTGTCATAGTGTTGTTCTCCTTTTTATTTTCTTTAGTTTCGGTTTTGTTGATTTTTATGAAGTTCAGACGCAGAGCGTTTGTGACTACGCAGAAGCTTGAAAGTCCCATTGCGGCAGCTCCAAACATTGGATTTAAACTCCAGCCGAAGGCCGCTACATAACAGCCGGCAGCGAGAGGGATTCCGATTATATTATAGAAGAATGCCCAGAAGAGATTTTCGTGAATATTACGCAGTGTTGCCCGGCTGATTTTGATTGCGGCAGCGACGTCGAGCAGGCTGTTTTTCATCAAAACTACATCTGCGGCATCAATTGCAACATCAGTTCCCGCTCCAATCGCAATTCCAAGATCTGCAGCGGTGAGGGCAGGGGCGTCGTTGATTCCGTCTCCGACCATCATAACTTTTCCATCCTTCATAAGGCGGCGGATTACTTCTTCTTTTCCGTCCGGTTTTACTGAAGCAATTACTTCGTCGACTCCGGCCTGAGTTCCGATTGTACGAGCTGTGGTTTCGTTGTCGCCTGTGAGCATTACAACGTGGAGTCCCATTTTCTTGAGCTGACTGATGGCGGCAGGTGAGTCTTCTTTGATTGTATCTGCTACGGCGATAATTCCAAGAAGCTTGTTTTCTTTTGCGAAGAGGACGGGTGTTTTTCCCTGGGCGGAGAGTTCGGCAAGTTTTTTGCTAAGAGGCGTGATGTCGGCACCAGCTGATTTCAAAATGTATTCTGTGTTTCCGCCGAAAACGGTTTCTCCGTTTATACAGGCTTTAAGACCATTGCCGGCGACAACTTCAAAATCTGTTGTTTCTGTCGCAGTCGCGCCTTTCTGGTTTGCATAAAGCGCAATAGCTTTTGAAATAGGGTGTTCACTTTTTGCTTCGAGGGAACTTGCAGTTGAGATAAGTTCAGTCTCGTTCACACCATCAGCGGTAACAACATCAGTTACCTTCATAACGCCGGTTGTGATAGTTCCAGTTTTATCCAGGGCAATAATTTGTGTGCGGCCAGCCTGTTCAAGGGAAGCAGAAGTCTTAAACAAAATTCCAGACTTAGCACCAATTCCATTTCCTACCATAATTGCAACAGGAGTAGCAAGTCCCAGTGCACAAGGGCAGCTGATTACTAAAACAGAAACCGCACGAGCAATTGCATAGCCAAAAGTCTGTCCCACAAGCAGCCATACTGCAAGAGTCAAAACTGCAATTCCAATTACTGCAGGAACAAACACGCCGGACACACGGTCGGCAATTTTTGCAATAGGAGCCTTTGTTGCAGCGGCATCGCTTACCATGCGGATAATTTCTGAAAGGGTAGTGTCTTCGCCAACTCTGGTTGCGCGGCATACCATGTAACCGGAGGTGTTTATAGTTGCAGAAGAAACCTTATCGCCGCTCTGTTTTTCAACCGGAATACTTTCTCCTGTTAAAGCTGATTCATTTACTGCGCTCTGTCCTTCAGTTACAATTCCATCTACAGGAATCTTATCGCCCGGACGTACAACGAACAGGTCTCCAACTTTTACTTCTTCAACAGGTACTGTCTTTTCAACTCCATCTACCAGAATCACCGCAGTCTCCGGGGCAAGATTCATCAAAGCCTTAAGGGCATTTGTTGTCTTTCCCTTAGACTTTGCTTCAAGCATTTTTCCAACAGTTATCAATGTAAGGATTGTTGCAGCCGACTCAAAATAGAACTGATTCATGTAGTAGGAAACCAGCGTCTGATCAGCCTGCAAAACTGCACTGCTCATAGCAAAAAGTGCAAACACACTGTAGCCGAACGAAGCACTTGCTCCAAGGGCAATCAGGGTATCCATATTCGGGGAACGGTGAACCAGCCCTTTAAATCCGTTTATAAAAAACTTCTGGTTTATTACCATGATGAATGCTGAAATCAAAAGCTCGTACAATCCCATTGCAACATGGTTGCCGTTCAAAAAAGGAGGAAGCGGCCAGTTCCACAGCATGTGACCCATAGAAACATACATCAGCGGAATTAAAAGAATTACCGACGCAATAAGACGTTTTTTCATTTTTGGAGTTTCTGTATCTTCTAAAGAGTCTGCGTGATTTTTTGTTGCGGACATTCCACCTTTTTCAGTACCCTTTGCACTGGCACCATAGCCTGCAGCTTCAACAGCACGGATAATTTCTTCAGCAGAAGCATCACCTTCAACTCCCATTGAGTTAGTCAGTAAGCTTACCGCGCAGCTTTTTACTCCGGGTACAGCACTTACAGCTTTTTCTACCCGAGTCTGGCAGGCGGCACAGCTCATTCCGGTTACATTAAATTGTTCCATACAGCCTCCTATTTCATGAGCTTCTGGAGGGTAGTTACGAGCTCATCAATTACTTCGTCATTTCCCGAGCGGATATTTTCTGCAACACAGGTTCTTACATGATTTCCAAGTAAAACTTTATTGAAGCTGTTGAGTGCACTTGAGATTGCAGAAACCTGCATAAGGATATCGGTACAGTAAGCGCCGCTTTCGAGCATGCCTTCAACACCGCGAACCTGACCTTCAATACGCTTCAGACGGTTCATAAGATCCTTTTTTTCGGCTTCTTCGCGTTCTTTATGTTTTCCAGAACAGCACGGACATGTGCATTCTGGTTCATCAATTTCTTCGTGATTGCATTCCTTAGCCATATACATCCTCCATTGCATACCCCTATAGGGTATCTGGCAATTGGGAGTATATACCCTTAGGGGGTATGTGTCAATCAGCAATTCTATGTTATACTGTATTAATAAGCCCAGACAAAGGAGAAGCTCATGGACGCACGAAGAGACAAAACAAATTATTATCTTGATATTGCAGAGGAAGTTTCTAAAAGGTGTACATGTCTTCGAAGACATTATGGTGCTGTTATTGTAAAGAATGATGAAATAGTTTCTACAGGCTATGTTGGAGCTCCAAGGGGCAGGGCAAACTGTTCAGACCTTGGTTATTGTGTTCGTCAAAAACTGAATATTCCACGTGGCGAGCGATATGAGCTTTGCCGCAGCGTTCATGCAGAAGCAAATGCAATTATTTCGGCTCCACGAGAGAGAATGATTGATTCAACCATGTATCTGACCGGTCTGGAAGTAAGCGACAAATCCTATATTAATAATGCAAACAGCTGTTCAATGTGTAAACGTATGGTGATTAATGCCGGAATTAAAACTGTTGTAATCAGATTAACTCGCGACGAATATAAAACAATTGAGGTTTCATCCTGGATTGAGAATGACGAATCTATAGATGGAACTATGGGCTATTAGGCTTAAGCGCAAAATTTAAAAAAAATTTGTTATTTATCGTTTAACTTTCAAAAATTCCCCAAAATTTTTCATAAAAAATTTGACATTAATTTAGGAATTTGCTATATTATAAACAGCTTGTAAATAAGCTGATAAACTCTCTCCGATGTCCAGCAACGCTGGACGGCAAGGTTCCCTTCTAGTGTTACTGTCTGGGAACCTTGTTTTTTTTAACTTACAAAAGTCTTTAAAAATCCCGTTTTTTTGTTATTATAAATCTGACATGAAAAGTAAAAGAAAAAACAGTCTGACTGATATACGTCACGAAATTCAGCGTATTCAGCTGATATTAATTATTGTTACAACGATTCTTATGAGTGTGGGCGGCGCGGTTGTTAATGTAAATGCGAGCGACAAAGCGTTTGACCAGAACCTTCAGGAAACGGCAGGTCTTATTACCCGGATCTATGGCTTTATGAGGGACGCACCCCGCCGCGACTTATGTATTGCTATGGATGGGATTGCAGCGGAGCTGGCGGATGTAGACGTTATTTCAATTGTCGATACGGATAATATTCGAATTTATCATACAAATCATAATCTTATTGGCACCGAATATGATGGTACCCACCCTGATTTTTCTTTTCGCAAGGAATATACAGAAAGCGATATTGGTCCGTCTGGACCTCAGCGACGTACCTATTCTGCAATTTACGACGAAAAAGGAAACTATATTGGTTTTATTATGGCAATTATGCTTAAAACCTCTATCCGCTCGTTTACTTATAAAATTGTATTGCTTTTCGTGTTTGTTACAGTTGCGGCAATAATTATAGAAATCGCAATATGCCGCGCCTTCTCCCGAAAACTAAAGCGGCGCCTCCTCGGTTACGAGCCCGACACCTTTACATCTATGTTCCGCATCCGCGAAAATATTCTGGAATCTACTTATGACGGAATAATTGCCGTGGACAGCAGTAATTGTGTACAGTTTGCAAATAAGGCCGCCAAAAAAATGCTTGGCTGTAATGATGAAGACTGTGGGGGAGAAGGCTGCGAAGAAAAAATCAACCTTATTAAACAGAAGGTATTTACAGAACATCTGCTTTCAGATGTTATTAAAAACGGAGTTGCCGAGTTTGGTATTCAGCAGGAAACAGAAAACGGAACAGCCCTTTTAATAGACTATGTTCCTGTAATGGAAGATGGTGTTATAAACGGGGCAGTAGTACTTTTACACGACCGCACCGAATACACAAAGCTTATGGAAGAGCTTTCCGGTACAAAATATCTTGTAGACTCAATGCGCGCCAATAACCACGACTTTACCAATAAGCTGCATGTAATTCTCGGGCTTATTCAGATAGGCGAATACGACAAGGCCGTTTCATACATCGAAAACATTTCCATCATCCAGCGGGAAACACTTAGCACAGTAATGCACGCGGTTGATAACGCATCCTTCGCGGCACTTTTAATTGGAAAAATTGCCCGAGCTTCCGAATGTAATGTGCGCTTTGTTCTTAAGGAAGGAATACGCTTTAAATCGTCTGAGGTTGCAGTTCCTTCCGAAGCACTTGTTACAATAGTCGGAAACCTTATAGACAATGCGCTCGATGCCATGAACATGCAGTTTCAGGATATGAATCGTCCGCGCGAGCTTGAGTTCGGTGTATTTACAAAGCCTGGCGAGCTTTTAATAACCGTACGCGACACCGGCTGCGGCATTCCTTCCGAAATTGGCGAGAGAATTTTTGAAAAGGGCTTTTCTACCAAAGGAAGCGGCCGCGGAGTTGGCATGTATCATACAAAGCAGCTGGTAGAAAGCCTTGGTGGAACAATCAGCTTTGAGTCTGAGAAAGACATTGGAACCTCATTTATGGTACAATTAAAGGGTAATTATGTATAAAGTTCTGATTGTAGAAGACGACCCTATGGTCGCCATGATAAATGAGCAGTACGTCTGTAAAAACAAAAACTTTAGCGTTGTAAAAACCTGCCGAAACGGACAGGAGGCGCTGGACTTTCTGGTCGCTTCACAGGAGGGCAACTGTCAGGAAAAAAACTCCGTAGACCTTGTTATTATGGATGTGTTTATGCCGCTTTTGAGTGGAGTTGAAACGCTCAAGAAAATCCGCGAGAACAAGCTTAACTGTGAAGTTATTATGGTAACTGCCGCTAATGATCCTGCAACTCTCGAAGAAACCATGCACCTTGGTGTTATTGATTTTCTGATTAAGCCTTTTGCCTATGAAAGATTTCAGGTTGCCCTGGAAAAGTTTACGGCTAAGACAGAGGCCTTCCGCGGGGCTAATCAGACAATTGATCAAAGTTATGTAGACAGCCTTATTTCTAATGGCGGCGCGGTTCAGGCTTCTCATTCAGATTCTCTGCAAAATACAGAGCTTCCTAAGGGTATTCAGAAAAAAACACTTCAGCTTCTAACTGATTATATGAAGGGGAAATCAGGCTGGATTTCCGGTGACAAGATTTCCGAAGAGATTGGGCTTTCGAGCGTAACTGTACGCCATTACATGGGCTACCTTATGGAAATCAAAAAAATAAAGGGCGAAATCAACTACGAAACCGGCGGACGCCCTAGTATGCTGTATCACAACACTTGACCTCTCTAAACATTCTGTTATAATCTACTTATATACAAGGAAGGTAGATAAATGATCGTTTCGACTAAAGGACGCTATGCACTGCGTGTTATGATTGATCTTGCTGAGCAGCACACACAGGATCGTACTCCTCTTAAAGAAATTGCAGAAAGACAGAATATTTCTCAAAAATATATAGAAGCCATTATGACGCTGCTTTCCAAAAACGGTTTTGTAGAGGCTGTTCACGGTAAGGGCGGCGGTTATAAGCTTAATAAAAAACCGGAAGAATACAGGGTAGGAGATATTCTTCGTCTTACAGAGGGAAGCCTTTCTCCGGTTGCCTGTCTTGAAAAGGGAGCTGCTGAATGCCCGCGTAAAAGCGAATGCAGAACCCTTCCGTTATGGACCAAGCTGGATGATTTAGTTGAGAATTATCTGGATAGTGTTACCTTAGCTGATTTAATGAAATAAATTGAAATCTTCAGGTTTTGCCTGAGGATTTTTTTTATATCTCTTCCAATGTATCCTTTGGAATTTCAATTGTTGCAATGGTTTCGTTATCTGTTGTTTGAAATTTGAGATGATCAGAGGCGAGTCCCATTTTTTTAAGCATAATAAGAACTGTAATAATTCCAAGACCGGAACCTTCTGTCTGGTCAATGTCATTCATTGCATCGGCCATAGTGGTGTAAACCTTTGTTTTTTCTATTTTTTCTTTAATTCGCTTATATTCTGAATCTGTAATTTTTGTATTATTCGAAACAGTAATGGAAATTATGTTATCGGCAGAAAGAAGAAGATGTACCTCGAGATGTACAGCCTCAAGCTCTTCTTCATAATGAAGGGTATTTTCATCGAGATTTTCTTTGAACGCCTTCATTCCGTTTTTATAATCCTGTTCGTTATTAATATTCAGATTATGCTCTTTAAAATAAATACGTTTTGCATTTGCTTTGCTTGCATTATCCAAAAGTTCAAAGAGACAATAAGAAAGATAATTGAACAGGTATTCCTGATTACATTCTTCAAGGAATATGTGGAGGATCTTTAGAAAACGTTCCTTCTGTTCAGGAGTAAGCGTATAGCAGAAAAAGTCTATAGGCTGTCTGTTCTGGACCGCAACTTTAATAGTTTCAATATCTGCTTCGCTTATAACTTTATCGTTAACTTTCATAACTTTAACTATATTATAACCCCGATTGAAAAATAATCAACAAAAAAACAATGACTTTTTTCTTTAAAATAACTTTGGTTATTTTTACAATTTACATCGCTTTTTTTACAATAAAAATAAAATTTATAGTTTATACTTCTTATCAAAGGAAATTATTTCCAGGAGGATAAAACCAATATGAAAAAGCTTGGATTTGGATTGATGAGACTTCCTTATACGGAAGACAAAACCTGGGGTAATATTGATTTGGAAAAGACCCGCGTAATGATTGATGCCTATATGGCACAGGGGTTTACTTATTTTGATACAGCGTGGGTTTATCACGGCGGATTTTCTGAGCGCGTTTTCGGTGAGCTTGTTGCAAAGCGTTATCCTCGCGAAAAGTTCCAGGTTACTACAAAAATGCCTCTCTGGGGAAAAACTGACCCGGCTGATCTTCAGAAAACCTTTGATGAGCAGCTTAAAAAGTGCGGTGTAGAATATTTTGATTATTATTTCCTCCATGCCCTTAATAAAGACGTTTACGAAACTGCAGAAAAGCTTGGTGGCTTTGAATGGATGCAGAAAATGAAGGCAGAAGGAAAAATTAAGCATCCGGGCTTCAGCTTCCACGACAGTGCAGATGTTCTTGAAATGATTTTGAGCAAGCATCCGGAAGTGGAGCTTGTTCAGCTGCAGATTAACTATATTGACTGGGAAAGCGAAGGAGTTCAGAGCCGTAAATGCTACGAAATCTGTAAGCGCTATGGAATTCCTGTTTCAATTATGGAGCCTATTAAGGGCGGAAGCCTTGCAAACATCATGCCGGACGCAAAAAAAATCTTTACAGCCTATAATCCGAATGCGAGCGTTGCAAGCTGGGCTGTTCGCTATTGTGCAAGCATGGACAATATTCTTGTTGTTCTCAGCGGTATGAGCAATATGGAACAGCTTGAAGATAATATGAGCTACATGAAGGACTTTGTTCCTCTTAATGCAGAAGAGCAGGCTTGTGTTCAGAAAGCTACAGACCTTATTAAATCTACAATTGCAGTTCCTTGTACAGGCTGCCGCTATTGTGTAGACGAAACAAACGGTGGCTGCCCTCAGAACATCAATATTCCGCGTATGTTTGAGCTGTTGAATGAAGCAAAGCGTTATGGCGCTGCCTCTTACAAATGGCACTTTAACGAGGAGCTTAAGAAAACCGGCAATCCTGCTGAATGTGTTGGCTGTGGAAACTGCGAAAGTCACTGTCCTCAGAAAATCAGCATTATAGAACAGCTTAAAAAGGTTGCTCCAACATTTTCATAAGCCTTCTTTACACAATTTTTTTGTCAAATCAGTTTTCCTCTGTTATAATAGTAGAATCAACTATGAAGAAACGTTTCACTACGCCGCTAAGGCTTTTGCTTACTGTTTTTTGTTTTTGTTCTCTTCTGGTGCTGACTTCCTGCGAGGAAGAGGAAGCAGCTCCTCGTATATATCTTGATGACAGCTTTTACTGGGCATTAACCGATTTTTCAAGCATGCCGGAAGATGCTGAAAACCTTAAGTTTGAGCACCTTGATAATATGGGCTACAAAAACCTTATGGATCTTGTAGGCATAGACGGTAATTATATCTGGCTTAAGGCAGAGTTTGAGCTGATTCCCGAATTAAAAGACGATGACCTTTCAATGGTTATTCCATACCTTCATTATGCTGATATTTTATATTTAAATGGAAAATATATTGATGATTACGGTGTAATGGGGGAGACTCCGGATGATCCGGTAAATCAGGAAGCGGGTTATGTTGCGCACCTTTTTGATTTTCCAGAGCTTTATCTGAATCAGACAGGAAAAAATACAATTCTTATAAAGGTTCAGTGTCTTGGTCATGCAACAATTACAGACGGTGTATTTATTGGCCTTAGACAGGACGGCTGGCGTACTTCGGATAATATGACCTTCTGGCGCAGTCGCTTTTATACCTTCTTTGAGGGTGTAATGCTTTTGTGTGGTCTGTTCTTCTTAATGCTTTATTTTATTTACAAGCAGGATGTAAGCTACAGACGTTTTGGAATTCTTAATATTCTTACGGCCCTGTTCTTTTCTGTATTCTTTATTACAGATTTACCATGGGCCGGCTTTCATGGCGGTGTACCTTTCTTCTATTATGTAAAGTTTGCAAAGAGCATCTGTTTCTTTGCAATGGCTTTTGTTTTCTCTATGTTTATCTGTTCCTTTGTAGAAAAGGAGCTTAATCCTATAGAAACAGCCATACAGTATCTTTCGTTTATTATAAGTACTGTAATGGTGCTTCTTGCCCCTGATTACCTCTGGCTTGTTAAAAAGACCCTTCTGCTTATTCCTATTTCCTGCTTCGGGCTTTTTGTTTCCATTGGTTATGCAGTTCTGGCACTGCGAAGACCAGAGCCTAGGCTTCAGGTAAAGGTGCGCGTAATTGTAAGCGCGCTTTTCTTCCTGATTCTTGTAATGGGCATAGACATCATAATTAAGGGTGCGTTCAGAAACATTAAAATGCCGTTCATTTCGATTTTCGGATGGACTGGCGTAGTAATTATTTTCTTCATTTATTTCTGTATTGATTACAGTAAGATTGCTAACCGTCTTGAATATCTTAATCAGAGTCTGGAGGATGAAATTAAGCTTCAGACTAAGCAGCTTACAGATGTAAACGGCCGCCTTGAGCATGATCGTGAAAAATCTCTTAAGGATATGCGCATGGCTGCGATTGTTCAGAAAAAGTATTTTCATGCTCCTGAACATCCGCTTAAGAACTGGGACTTTGCAGTACGCTATGAGCCGCTTTCTCTTGTTTCCGGCGACCTTTATAACTTTTATCACGAGGGCGAAAGCTTAAACGGCATTTCGCTTTTTGATGCGTCTGGTCACGGTGTAGCTGCCAGTCTTGTAACTATGCTTGCAGAAAACATTATTCAGCAGACATATAATGAATTAATAAAAAACGGCGAATCTGTTGCCAATGCCCTTAAGCTTATAAACGAGCGCTTTATCGAAGCTAAGGGAGAAATTGATAATTATCTTACCGGTATTCTTTTGAATATGAAGGAAAATGAAGACGGCAGCTGTACCGTAACCATGTCAAATGCAGGACATCCGTATCCGTTATTCTATAGTGCAAAGGAAGATGAAGTTCAGGAAATGCTTCCAACTGCAGACATGCCATATACCGGCCCGGTAGGACTAAGCGGTCTTAATGTTGAATATTCAGAAATGACCTTTACAATGCATAAAGGTGATATTCTCTTCCTATATACAGACGGTATTACAGAAATGCAGAACCGCGAAAAGCGAGATTTTGGTATAGAAGAAATTCAAAATATTCTTGAAAAGAACAGTGCAGACGTGGCAGAAGAAATTGCCCGAAAATTAATGAAGGGTATGGAAGACTTTATAAAAGACACGCCGCGCACTGACGACGTGTCTATCATAATTCTTAAACGAGTGTAAGAATCTTCGGGCTAAGCCCGAAGATAACACTTATTTTTTAGCCTGCTTAGCGAATGTCTGTACACCTTCGATTACGAGGATTACAGCGAGTACTGCCATAGCAAGAGCGAAAATCAGCTGGAACCAGTTGCCCCAGAAGAATGCACCCTGAGCACCTGCAGCCATAGCTCCAATCTTCTTTACAATTGTAAGAACAAGTGAAGTCAATGTAGCAGCAAGCATGAAGATCATTGGAATGAAGAACATCTTGTTGTTCTTTCCAG
>CAMJNC010000008.1 GCA_946407195.1 uncultured Treponema sp.
GCCCTCGCTATGCTTACAGATATGGTAAAGAAGGGCGGTGTTATGGCTTCTACAAACGTCGGTGGTCTTTCTGGTGCCTTTATCCCGGTTTCAGAAGACGAAGGTATGATTGAAGCTGCAAAGAACGGTTCTATCTGCCTTGAAAAGCTTGAAGCAATGACTACAGTATGTTCTGTAGGTCTTGATATGATTGCCATTCCTGGCGACACTCCTGCTACTACAATCTCTGGTATTCTTGCTGATGAGTTTGCAATTGGTATGGTAAACAATAAAACTACTGCCTGCCGCCTTATTCCTGCTCCTGGCAAAAAAGCCGGTGAATGGGTAGAGTTCGGCGGACTTCTTGGAGGCTGTCCTGTTATGCCTGTAAGCAAGTTTGGCTGTGCAGACTTTATTAACCGCGGCGGCCGTATTCCAGCTCCAATCCATAGCTTCAGAAACTAAGAAGCAAGGAGATTTTATGAAAAAAGTTCTTTTCTGTGGGCTATTAGCAGCTGTAATGCTAATGTTTGCAGGTTGTATCGTTCTTCCAGATACAAATGGTGGCTATTATTCGTACCCGATTGGTGGTGACGAAATTGAATACACCAATCCTGACGGCTCAAAAACGAAAATTACTCAGGATGGAACCGTAACTCATAAACCATGAAATTGATTCCTGTTGAAACGCCACAAGATTTTCTTGTGGCGCAACAATTTATAGAACCTCATGAAAAAACCTGCGTATCCCTCGCCTCTCTAATTCGGAGAAAATCAGACAAACTGGTATTTCTTTTAGATTCTGCAGAATCTGTCCTCGGAATTTTAAATCTCGATTCCACAATTTATCACTGTATCCCTGATATCAGCAAAATTAATATAAATGCTCTCAAAGAAAATCTGCAGTATCTCATGAAAAAGCCCGTTCGCTGTATAAGCGGAGAAAGCTCGGCTACGGAATTTTTGATGCAGTTTTTCGATACTGCAGCTCAGGTATATCCATATAAAATGATGCACTTGAAAGGTTCCTGCGAAGCTTCGGCTCCACTCAGTAATCTTTCCGCAGGCGAAGAAATAATCCGCTGTACCGAACACGATATGGAAATCCTGCATCCGCTTCAAAAGGACTACATGAAAGAAGAGGTTGCTGTACCCGGCCGTAAACTCACAGATGCCGAGGTAGATATCAGCTTAAGACAGATTCTTAAAAATCAGCTGTGCCTTGCCCTTACTTTTGACGGCGACATAATAGCCAAGGCTAACACAAATGCAATTGGAATCAACTGTATACAAATTGGCGGAGTTTATACTCACCCGCTTTACCGCAGAAACGGCTACGCCGGTGCTCTTGTGCAGGCGCTTTGCAACCGCGCCCTTCGTGCAAACAAACAGCCCGTTCTTTTTGTAAAGGAAAAAAATATGCCCGCCTTCACTCTCTACCAGAAGCTTGGCTTTGAGGAATGCGGGCATTACACAATTGCTTATTATTAATTCCCGAAACGAATCCGGAAGGTCCGGTTATTCAAGATTCAATTTATAGGTCAAAAGTAATCTGGTAATACATGACAGAATAACGATATATACTATGTCATAAATATCCAGACCAATGATAATTGATCTCATAGCCTGTACACTATCTTCAGCATTAACAAACATTCCCTTGAAAATCAGCTGAGCTATGTTATGGTAAATTGTAAAAATACCACAGAAGCACATAACTGCAGTCAGGGTTCTATGTTTTCCAAGCATATGGATTAATGTTTCTGTTGTATAAATAAACACACAGATAAGCATGAAGAAAAGCACCGCATGAATTAATGAGTTCCAGAAAATATATCCAAAGCCAAAACCATGCTGCAACTTAAACTCCGCAGACTTTTCAAGGAATTCAGATATTGCCTTAGGAGCCTTTGGCCATCCGCGGATAAATACTAACAGTACAGATATAATCGAAATTGCCGCATAAGACAAAGACCATACAAAGTTTGCAAGATAACGGCCACACAGATGTTCACCTATACTTACTGGAAGAGTAAGGTTCAGATAAGCTTCATCTCCAAGAATACTCTTTTTGTATCTTCGGGCAATAATGCTTATAAGAATAACAACCATCACGCTAAACAGAATTACAGCCAGCATTATGATAATTGTTTTTACAAAACCAAACTGTCCATCCGGTTCAATTTCAAGATTGCTGTCCATAACAAACACACCGATAATCAGCGACAGCGCAACAAGTACTGCATAAACCGGCAGGATTTTTCTTGCAACAGAAATCATTTCATACTTAAAAACCTTAAATACTGATGGAAAAGGATTTCTGAATTTTATATCTTTTAAGTTTTTCATATTTAGCATTTGAACTCCTCTCTGAAAAGTGCATCAATAGACATTCCTGTTTCTTCACGAATGTCATCTACATCTCCCTGTCGAACCACAACACCCTGCTTCAAAAAGAGAATATGATTCAAAACGGATTCAACATCATTTATAAGATGTGTCGAAATAATTACTGTTGCATCTTCCTTATAGTTATTAATGATTGTATTCAAGATGTAGTCGCGTGCTGCAGGATCTACACCACCAATCGGCTCATCAAGAATGTAAAGGTTTACATCGCGGCTCATTGTAAGAATAAGCTGAACCTTTTCCTTTGTTCCCTTAGACATTGTCTTAAGACGTTCACCAGGTTCAATGTTTAAACGTTTAAGCATATCTATAGCTTTGCCTTTATTAAAGTTTGGATAAAAGTCCATCATCATTTTGATAAGCTGATCTACGTTCATCCAGTCGTTGAGATAAACCTTATCTGGCTGATAGGCTACAAGCTCCTTTGACTCTACACCAGGCTTAAATCCGCAGCAGGTAATTTCTCCTTCTGTAGGCTTAAGGAGTCCGGCCGCAAGCTTAAGTAGGGTTGTCTTTCCACTGCCATTAGGACCAAGAAGTCCTACTATAGAACCAGCAGGAATCTGAAGACTTATATCTTTAAGTGCAGTTTTTTTGCCATATTTTTTAGTAAGATTTTTGCATTCTAATACTGTTCCCATTTTCTTCTCCACTTATTCGGCACTGATAATTTTGATAATTTCTTCTTTATCAAAACCAAGAGATTTCATGCGCTCAAGAAAAGCCGCAATTTCACTTTCCGCAACTTCCTTTTTCATATTTAAAATCATTTCCTTATCATCTGTAATAAATCGCCCTGAAGTTCTTTCAGTGCGAACCAGGCCTATCCGCTCGAGTTCAGAAAGGGCTTTTTGCATGGTGTTAGGATTTACCTTTGCCTTAACGGCTAAATCTCTGACAGAATCAAGACGACTACCTTCCGGGAGCTCACCGGAAATAATCTGTGCCTTAAAATAATCCATCAGCTGAAGATAAATCGGTTTATCATTTGTAAACTGATATTCCATTGCAACTCCTATATACATCTTAGTTAGTATATTGTATTAAGCACATAATACAGTAGTACAACATAGTTGTCAACATTTTTTTGATATTTTTTTGTTTTTAGGATATGATTGTAGTCATATTAATAAAGGAAATTAAAAATATGAGAGAAATCAATTATTCAAAAGCTGCCAGAAACCTTATCCGTTTTTTTTGTATTAACGGATTTCTTGTTGAGTTCTTAAGCATACTGCGTTTGTTTTTAAGAACTGGATTTACCCTTGAAATTCCGGGAATTACAGATTTTAATTCTTTTTTCGGATCAGACCTGCATATTGCTATTGTTGATTTTGTATGTCTTATCTTTTTTGTAATTGTATTCATAAAGCCTAACCACATTGTTTTTTTTGCAATTATTTCATTTCTGTATTCTTTTGAAATCATTCTTTTTGATACTCTTGCAACTAATCCTATTGGTCAGCTTCTGTATCTGATGGGTGTTTCCTGCCTTGTTTTCCTTGGCTATTACAGATACCACAGAAATTTAAAAATCGCGATTTCTGTTCTTATTAATTATATTCTTATAGGTCACAGCATAAGATTTGGTACTCAAGTTCTTATTCATTCTCTGATTTCTGCACTTGGGTACACACTGGTTTTCCTGGTAACCTTATTCTTTTCTGTAAGCTTTTTCAGATTTCTTTATGTCAAAAAGAATGCCCGCGTATGGGACCTTTCTCAATACCCGGAGCTTACACAACGCGATAAGGAATGGCTTAGAGATATTCTCGCCGAGAAACGTTATGAAGAAATTGCTGTTGCTTCTGGTGTAACTGTTGGAACCCTCAAAAACCGAATGCATCAGATTTTCAATATTGTTGGAATGGAAGATCGCATTCAGCTGCTTGCAACCTATAGTGGCTACGAAGTTAAGTTCTAGATTAAGTCGCGGATCGTCTCGGCGTAATGGTCGTCGAAGGTGGCCCGGATAAGCGGCCGCGCCATAATAACCTGGTCGGCGCCAAAATGCAGCGCCGTCTGAATATTTTCTCGGGTGCGGATTCCTCCGTCCACCCATATTTCCTTACAATACTTTTTGAGTTCCCCTGCATGCTCGGCCAGAAATTGCGCCGTGCTTCCTATGCGGGTTTCTACGCGGCCGCCGTGGTTTGAAATGTAAACAACATCTGGGCGTACCTCGCGAACCAAGGTTATATCGTCATCTGTAAAAACGCCTTTAATTACAAAAGGCAGCTTTGTGTGTTCACGGAACTCTTCCAGCTGAACCGCCGTTTTTCGCTCGAGGTTTACGAGGTTTCGCATTGTAACAATATTATAAGAATCAATATCAATTCCGATATGGCTTGCATAAGGACGAACCCATTCTATGCGCTCGAAGAGTTTTTCCTGTGGGTAGGGTTTTAAGAAAAACGCAGCCTGTACAGAAGCCAGCTCTTCCACGGCTGCCACACCATACTTCAGCTTCTCATCGGGGCAGCCGTCGCCCACGCAAAGGCCGAGGCCCGCCTGCGCAGCATTCTTGAGGTACGGTAAATAAA
Organism: uncultured Treponema sp.; assembly: GCA_946407195.1. Classification (GTDB taxonomy): domain Bacteria; phylum Spirochaetota; class Spirochaetia; order Treponematales; family Treponemataceae; genus Treponema_D. The sequence goes on from CAMJNC010000008.1 coordinate 4,932, forward strand.
AATCTGCTTCCTGTGCATATCCGATGTTTTCTACTGCGCCGGTTACAGGGCCGCAACGGAGCTGTTCCGGGCGAACGGGAATCTGGCGGATTTCGTCTCCTTTTCCGGCTTTCACCGCCTTTTCAAAAAGCTCATGCCAGCCTTCGCAGTTTAACTGAAAATTCTTTCCTTCAAAAACACCACCGAGCCCCGGCAGCATTCCCGGGCACCCGTATCCGTCGCAAACCGCGCAACGGTGACATTTTAATTCTCCACAAGCAGCAGCACTCATTTATTAATCACCAAAACAAATTCCAAGGTCGCGTGCTGTTTTAAGCACAGGGTCTTTTTCTGTAATTTCCTTTACACGGCCGGCAACCACAGAAAGAGGTGTTGCCACAATACCGCCGTTTTTTACTGCAACAAGGTTTCCAAAACGCTTTTCTGCAAGAAAGTCTGCAGCCGCATTTCCAAGCTTTGTTGCAAGAATCATATCATAAGGAGCAGGATCTCCGCCGCGCTGCAGATAACCGAGCACGCTGGTTCTTGTTTCAATTCCTGTTTCTGCTTCAATTTCTTTTGCTACGCGGAAGCCAACCGACTGTGGCATTGCCTCACGTGCCTTTTTAAATTCCTTCTTTCCTAGCTTTGCTTCATTAAGGTCAATTGCACCCTCTGAGCAGGCAATAATAAAATAGTTCTGTCCCTTTGCCTTTTTAGCCTTCATGTATTTTGCAATCTTCTTAATATCATAAGGAATTTCTGGAAGAAGGATTACATCTGCACGACCGGCAAGTCCTGCATACAAGCCAAGCCAGCCAACCTTGTGTCCCATAATTTCTACAACCATTGCACGGCTGTGGCTTTTTGCTGTAGTTCTGATTGCTTCAATTCCGTGTGTGGCTACATCAATTGCTGTATGAAAACCAAAGGTTTCATCTGTTCCAACAATATCATTATCAATTGTCTTTGGCATTCCAATTACATTAAAGCCCGCCGCCGACAACAGAGACGCCGTAGTATTTGTTCCGTTTCCGCCAAGGCAAACAAGTGCATCAAGCTTATTTTTTTTAAAAGTTTCTTTTATTCCTTCTACCGGCAAAAGTCCTGTTTTTGGATCTGGCACCGGATTTTTAAACGGCTTAACGCGGGAGGTTCCAAGTATTGTTCCTCCCTGAGAAATCAGCGGCTCAAGATCCAGCTCATCCATTTTAAAAGTGTCGTTATCTATAAGTCCGCGGTATCCGTTTCGAATACCAATAAACTTCATTCCGTAATTATTTTTTCCAGAAATGCAAAGTGCGCGGATTGCCGCATTAAGCCCCGGCGCATCTCCGCCAGAAGTCAAAATTCCAACCGTCTTAACTGCTTTAGCAGTTTTTTCAGATTTGTTTATTGAAGCTTTCATGATATAATTATAACAGTTTTTTGATACAACGGACAACTAAAAAAACTAAAGGAGTTAAAAATGGATTATCAAAAAGTATTTAACCAGCTCAAGCCAAAGTTCTTCCAGATGGAAGTAATTCGCAACATGCCGGAAGACCGCGTTTTTACCGAACTGATTATGGATTTAAAAAAACAGAACTGTACAGACATTGTCCTAAAATATCCCGAACATATCCGGTTCGATTTTTACAAAGGTGATTTAAAAACCTTAAAAGAAGCTGTTGCCCGCGTTGATAATGACTGGGTTCCTCTCTTTACTTCTGACCAGAGATTTTTCTGTGCCTTTGACGGCGATAAGATAGCAGCTTTTTGTTGTCTTGAAAAAATTGGAATAGCTGATGGTCTTCTTGTTGGAGGCCCCGGATGTGTAGGAACTCTTCCTGAATACCGTAAGCAGGGAATTGGTCTTGAAATGGTACGCCGTGCAACAGAAATTCTCCGTAAAGAGGATTTTGATATTTCCTGGATTCACTGGACTCATCTGGCCGACTGGTACAGCAAGCTTGGATATCAGCTTGTGCTAAAATGGAATAAGAAAGGTTTTATTGCTTTTTAGGCACTTTGAGTTAAAATAGTAAGTTATGAAGAAATTCGCTTTATTACTTGCTATTTTTTTAAGCTGCTTTACCGCAGTATTCTCACAGTCTGCGGCAGAAGGAAAGGTAGATCAGGCCTTTTTGAATGATTTTGTCTGTCGTAACTGGACTAGTGCAGACGGACTTCCTGGCATGACTATTACTGCCATCATGCAGGACAACAAGGGCTACATCTACATTGGTACTTACGAAGGTCTTGTACGCTTTGACGGCGTAGAATTCGTAACTTTCTCACGCAATATCGATCCTAAGTATGATTTTGCTTCTGTCCGCGCTATCTTTCAGGACACTAATGGAAACCTCTGGGTTGGTCATAACGACGAGGGAGTTACCTGTATTCAGCCCGATGGAACTCTCTTAAAATACACCACCGAAAACGGAATTCCTCATAACTCTATCCGCGCTATCTGCGAAGACTTTAATAACAACATCTGGCTGGGAACTGCTTCGGGTCTGTGCTACCTTACACCGGAGCACGAGGTTAAACTTCCCGAAGGTCTGCATGAGCTTGGTCAGGATACCATTCAGGTTTCGCGCCTCTACTGCGATACTGCCGGACGAATCTGGATTTCTACTGCAATTGAAAACGATCTTTTCATTTATTCTACAAGAAAACTTGAACGCTTTACCGGAATCACCAAAATCAAAAACCCTTCTGTAAACGAAGTGAGTCAGGATAAAAGCGGTGCCTTCTGGTTTGGTGTTGCTCCTCACTATGCTGTACGCATTAAAGACACAGAAGAAACTGTTTTTGACATTGGCCATGACCATCAGGAAGGAACTGTCGTAAACTCTATTCTTCAGGATACTGCCGGAAACTTCTGGTTTGCCTCTGACTGCGGTATTACTATTCTTCACAACGGAATGTATACCTACTACGACAAACGCAACGGTCTTGCAGACGATTACATAAACCATATTTTTGAAGACCACGAAGGAAACATGTGGATTGCTTATAACCGCGGCGGTATTGAAAAAATGAGTCAGGGTAAGTTCCGTACAATTTCTATGCCTATTGCCGTTAATGCAATCTGCGAAGATACTGTTCGTGCCGTTACCTGGCTTGGCGCAGACAACGGACTTTACTGCTACAACAAAGATAATCAGTTTATCGAAAATAAGGTAACTGAGCTTTGTAAGGGAGCCAGAATCCGTCATGTTGGTTTAACTTCTGACGGAGAGCTTCTCATTTCTTCTTATTCTGATATCAGCCAGGTTCGAGTAACCCGTGATGATAAAATCACTGTCTGGACAATGAAGGACGGTCTTGCCGGTCTTAAGTGCCGCGTTTCAATTAAAACTACCGACGGAAAATATTACGTTGGAACAACTCAGGGCTTAAGCATTATAGAAAAGGACGGAAGCATTAATTCCCTCACCAGAAAAGATGGCTTTGAAAATGAATTTATTATGAGCCTTTACGAAGATCCAAAAGGACAGATCTGGGTTGGTACAGATGGTGGCGGTATCTACATTCTCAAGGATGAAAAGATTGTAAAACACTATACCTCAGATAACGGCCTTGCCGGTAATGTAATTTTCAAAACAGCTCCTGTAGAAGGAAGCGGTCTTTGGGTTGCTACTGGTACTGGTATTTCAAAATACAACGATGATTCTGATACCTTTGTAAAGCTTAATTCTGCTAATGGCCTTGGTACAGACAGCGTTTTCCAGATGATCTGCGATTATACTCAGACTGTATGGATGACCAGCAATAAAGGTGTTTTCTCTGTAAATCTTTCTGACCTTGAAGATGTTGTCTTCGGAAAAAAGAAAAAGGTAAATGCAAAATATTACGGAGGCTCAGACGGTCTTAATACAGGCGGTATTACTTCTACCTCAGTTTCTTCTCAAGATTCTTTAGGACGCGTATGGTTTACCCTGATTGACGGATTTGCAATTTACGATCCGGTTAAATCCGGCAAAAATCAGATTCCTCCAAAAATTGAAATTCAGGAATATTCAATTGATAACGTTAAGTATGATTATCACGGAGAAAAGATTATTCTTGCCCCATCTGCAAAACGTTTGAGCATTAAGTTTACTGGTTTAAGCTTTATTTCTTCTGACCAGATGCGCTTCTGCTACAGACTCGGCGGCTTTGAAAACAATTATTCTGAATGGTCTAACCTCCGTAATGTTTCTTATACAAACCTTAAGCCTGGCACTTACCAGTTTACGGTAATGTCAGAAAATGGAGATGAAATTAAGAGTAAGCCTTCGGAGCCAATCATCATCATTAAAAAGCCATATATATGGCAGCGCCTGTGGTTCCAGATTCTTGTTGGCGTAATTATCGTTGGTATTGCGGCTCTGATTGTATACCTGAAAATCCGCCAGATGCGCCGCTATCAGATTGAACTTGAAAAGAAGGTAGAAGAGCGTACTCACGACCTTAAGCTGGAAAAGGAAAAATCAGAACGCCTGCTTTTAAACATTCTGCCGGAAGAGGTTGCTAAAGAGCTTACCGAAAAGCCTGGCCAGACAATAGCTAAGAAGTTCCCTAACATCACTGTTTTGTTTACAGACATTGTAGGCTTTACAAAAATGAGCGATGGTATGTCTGCCGAAGAGGTTGTTACCATGCTGAATAAAATGGTTTCTCTTTTTGATGAACGCGCAAAACGTGAGGGAATCGAAAAAATCAAAACTATTGGTGATGCCTACATGGCTGCTACCGGCTTTACTGAAGAAGTAAATAACGACGGTGCCCTTCGTATGGTTCGCTTTGCACTCGGCCTTATGGAAGATGTACGACGCTTTAATATGAGCTCACCTGTTAAAGTTCAGATTCGTCTTGGAATTAATACCGGAAACCTTGTTGCAGGTGTAATCGGTAAATCTAAGTTTATTTACGACATCTGGGGCGACACGGTAAACGTTGCCAGCCGAATGGAAAGCACAGGCGAGCCTATGAAGATTCACGTTACAGAAAATACCTTCCTTCAAACCCAGAACCAGTTTACCTACAGCGCCGGCATAGACGTTGAAGTAAAGGGCAAGGGCTTAATGAAGACATATTTTCTGTAACGGACAGGCAGAAAATTAATTTTACTTTTTCAAATCAATACCGTACTCGTTACCATAAGAAGAAGATCTTCTTGCCTGAACTATATACCAGCCTGTACGCGGGCATTTAAAGTTTGCCTTATAACCATTTTTATAAAATGCTGTTTTGCTCAAAACACAGCCTTCATCCTTTGCTTTAGTAGTGTCATTTCCACTTTCAGGACATGCTCCCGAAATGTAGACATACAGACTTAATGATGCCAGGTTATTTTGTTTGATACTACCTAATAAGCGATCTTCAGAATAAGACCAGTAATCCAATACCTCAAATTCATAAGTCTTTCCTTTTTCACAATTTATCTTATAGTAATCAATATACTCACCATCTTTGAATTTTTTGGTTATTGGACTGAAATTATTTTCAGTATACATTGAAGTGGCAGGTTCATTACCGTATTTGTCACTTTCAAATGCAAAGGTGTAAGCACTTGTTTCTTCGGAGTATACCGGTGTTTTGTATTTGTCTTGAACCATTACCTTAAAAGTGTATTCTCCGTCTTCCATACCCTGAAGACTCATTTGACTTGTTGTGAAACTATAACCTTGATGTGTCCAGGTTTCATCTCCAGTTTTCTTATAATATACTGCAGTATCTTTCATATCTTCGCTATCTGTAAGAGGATTTGTCCAGGAAACTTCAAAACCAAGAATCGCTGGAGTAACAACGATATTTGTTGCAGGATTCATAAAGGTTACATCAACTTCTGCCGGATCGCTGAATGGACCATCATATTTAGTTCTAATCCATACGTAATAATGACCTGGTTCATCTACAGTAAATGATGAGGTATTATTTTGAGGAAAATAATCCTTTTTATCGTCATTCCCAAGTGCTGCAGTATCATTATTCTTACTCGCATAAACAAAGAACCCTGTGTCTTCATCGACTGTTCCTTCCCAGGTAACGGTAATCTGACTGTAATCAGAAATTGCCTGAACATTTGTTGCTGCTCCACTTCCTGAATCATCTCCACCCGAACCGCCGGCACAACCAGCAAAAACAAAACCAAACAAAACGGCCGCAGCCATTGTCAAATTAAGAAATTTACGCATCATTTATTAAGCCTCCTTTTTAAAATAAATTCACCTTAATTATACATTACGTTATTTTATAAAACAAAATTATAATTATTTATTATATTTACAACTTAAAATGAACTTATTACAAATTGTTGTGAAAAAACAAGGAATACATTATAATTAAGTACCGTATGAAAAACGGATTTGATAACGATAAGTACCTTAAGATTCAATCAGAACACATTAAAGAAAGGATTGCCAAGTTTGGCGATAAGCTCTATCTGGAATTCGGTGGAAAGCTTTTTGATGACTATCATGCTTCCCGAGTTCTCCCAGGTTTCCAGCCGGACAGTAAACTTCGAATGCTCATGCAGCTGGCCGACGTTGCGGAAATCGTAATTGTAATCAGTGCAGTTGATATTGAAAAGAACAAGGTTCGCAGTGACCTTGGAATTACCTACGATAAGGACGTATTACGCCTTCGCGATGAGTTCCAGAACCGTGGACTCATGGTTGGAAGCGTTGTAATTACACACTACACAGGCCAGGAAGCAGCAAAAGCCTTCCGCAGCCGCCTTAAGAAAATGGGCATTAAAGCCTACTACCATTACACAATTCCAGGCTATCCTTCTAATGTGCCTCTTATTGCAAGTGACGAAGGCTTTGGTAAGAATGATTATATTGAAACAACCCGCCCTCTCGTTGTAATTACAGCACCGGGCCCTGGAAGTGGAAAAATGGCTACCTGCTTAAGTCAGCTTTATCACGAAAATAAGCGTGGAATTAAGGCAGGATACGCTAAATTCGAAACCTTCCCTATCTGGAACCTACCGCTTAAACACCCTGTAAACCTTGCGTACGAAGCTGCTACAGCAGATCTCAACGACGTAAATATGATTGACCCATGGCACCTGGAAGCTTATGGAAAAACAACCGTAAACTACAACCGAGATATAGAAATATTCCCTGTTCTTGATGCAATTTTCAAAGGCATTTACGGAAAGAACCCTTACAAGTCGCCTACAGACATGGGCGTTAATATGGCCGGTTACTGTATTTTTGATGATGATGCATGCTGTGAGGCAAGTAAGCAGGAAATTATCCGCCGCTATTACGAAACAGTCGGCCGCCTTGTAGAAGGCAATGCTGAAGAATCAGAAGTTGATAAGATTAATCTTTTGATGCAGCAGGCACAGATTACAACTGATGACCGCAAGGTTACTGTTGCTGCAAAGGAACGTGCCGCAAAATCTAAATCTATCTGTGCAGCTATTGAGCTTGCAGACGGTACAATTATTACTTCTGAGACCTCAGAGCTTTTGGGAACTTCGGCTGCTCTTATCTTAAACGCAACAAAGCACCTTGCCGGCCTTGACCACAAGCTTAAGCTGATTCCAAAAGAGATGATTGAGCCTATTCAGAGAATGAAGGTTGATTATTTGAGTGGAAATAACCCTCGCCTTCATACAGACGAGGTTCTGGTTGCCCTTGCTATGCTTTCGCGCGAGGATGAAAATTGCCGCAAGGCAATTGATCAGCTGCCAAACCTCCGCGGCTGCCAGGTACACACAACAGTTATGTTGAGTGAGGTAGACCGCAAGATTTTCAAGAAGCTTGGCGTAGTATTAACCTGCGAACCGGTTAGCAAGAAACAGAAGCCTTTGATTGGATAATGGCTATAATAGCAGAACCGTTAAAAAACGAGCTGCGGCAGCGGGTCGTTTTAGGTTCTACAAGAAAATGCCTCAAGCGGCGAGACTTGCGAGCCGCAATTGTCTAGAGAATTCTTTTCAACGGTTTTCCTACGATACTTATCACCGGCCCCAGCAACAAAGACATCAAAATTGAACCAACTATTGAACCCTGAATTCCTTCAGGGTTTAATTTTCCCGCAAGCACTCCAATACCTACTGCAGATAAATCAAAACAGATTCTGATTACAAAGAATGGAATAACAGTAATCCATCCGCTGAGAATGTTTGGAATTGCATCGTAAGGTGCAACACCCATCTGTGCATTCATATAGATTGCGGCAACAATAGAAAAACAAATCAGGGTAAGTGCAAAAATAACAATGCGTAAAGCAAAGTTTCCTTCACTTAAAATCAGTGCAAAGCCTGTATTGCTCCAGATCCAGCGGCACAAATCAACTACATAGCCGATTAAAATCATGTTGGCAAGAGTTCCAAAGCCAATCATTTCAGCGCCAAAAATAAAAGTAAAAATAAACATAATGCCGTACACAATAACCTGAGTATTTCCAAGTCCCAGTCCGAGTACGCTTGCAACATTAAGATTTAAAAAACTTGCCGGATCTGTTCCCCAGCCGATTTCAACGAGAATAGAAACAAACACGCCCATCATAATAACTGCGGGCAGCATAAAAGCCAGACGTTTTCCAAAGTTTGGCACTATAAATTGTTTGAAGGTAAATTTCATAGTAAGTCATAATAGGTAATAAAGATTGTCGGGTCAAGATAAATTTCCACCTGTTAGGCAATTATCCCTATCTTTCAAATAATACTTTGTCATTACATATTTCCATGTTAAAATATGTTTATAAAGGAGTACTATGATCTCTAAAATCAAAAGATTCCTAGGATTCGAAAAGCTCCATCCTGATATACAATTATTCCTAGACCATTCAAATCTCAATATTGCAAAGGTTATTACAGTGCTTATTATGCTGCTGGAGGCCGCATTATTCGTAAATACCTTTTTTTATAAGATTAAACCCGATCAGGATCCCGCTAAGTGGCTTTTGTATCACAGAACGCTTTATGCTTTTATTTTCTTAGCTTCTGCCCAGCTTTTTGCATATTCTGTTTACCTTTCACGTAAAAATGCCAGATTTTCCAGAATTACTTTTAATATTAGTCTTTCAGCTTTTTTTCTTGCACTGATTATTTTTGCAATCTCCATAACCATAAAAGATTATGTTCAGCATGAGCAGATTCTTGTTTTCATAACTGTTGAGCTTTTTGTTACCTGTATGTTTATGGTAAAGCCGTATCTTGCAATCATAATGATTCTACTGCCTTTCAGCGTTTTTTATTACCTGATGAAGATTTCTATCGGGGTTTCTTCTGCCACTACAATTAATTATCCGATTATCATGCTGTTCTTCATAATTGTAAACGTTGTACGTTACCAGCAGTTTCTAAAGGTTGCCACAAGCAATTATGAAAATAAGGCACTGGCAGAACAGTTACGTCTTTCTTCACTCTATGACTTTTTAACAAAACTCAAAAACCGTAACGCACTTAATATGGATTTTGAAGAAACTGATGAAAACCTGAACAAAAATTATCTTATTATGCTAACTGATATAGATAATTTTAAGAGCTGCAATGATACAAATGGCCATGCTTATGGAGATAAACTGCTTAAGAAATTTGCAGAAATTTTGCAAGAGCAGTTTGGAAATGCGCACTGCTACCGCTATGGTGGAGATGAATATCTGATTGTTGTTCCGGAAATGAACGATAACGAGTTTCTGCAGAGGATTCAGGCCTGCGAAAAGTCTATTAATGATGAATTCAGATTCAGCGGCGGTTATTCAAAGGGCTATATAACCTCTTCGAAAGAACTGCACGCCTATATAAATAAAGCCGACGAATTTTTGTACGAAGCAAAAAACGCCGGCAAGAATAAGGTTCTCGGAAGCTTTTAACTACTGGTTATGCCACTTTTTAAAAATCAATGATGTATTTACACCACCGAATGCAAAGTTGTTAGCCATAACATATTCAGCGTCAATCTTGCGTCCTTCTCCCTGAATATAGTCGAGTGGGGCACACTCTGGGTCAATATTAACAAGGTTTACGTTCGGATGGAACCAGCCTTCATTCATCATGTTGATTGTAAGCCAGCTTTCTACACAACCACAGGCACCAAGAATATGACCAATGTAGCTCTTTGTTGAGCTGATTGGTACAGCACGACCGAATGCCTTGTAAACAGCCTGTGTCTCGCTTATATCTCCGTGTGGAGTAGCTGTTCCGTGTGCGTTTACGTAAGCAATCTCGTCCTTGCTGATTCCAGCATCTTCAATTGCCATTTCAAGACATTTTGCCTGAGTTTCGCTGTTAGGTGAAGTAATGTGTGAACCGTCCATGTTTGTAGCAAATCCGGCGATTTCACAGTAAATCTTAGCACCGCGTTTTACAGCGTGTTCAAGGTCTTCAAGAATCAAAGTACCTGCACCTTCACCAATTACAAGACCATCGCGGTCTTTATCAAAACATTTTGGTGTCTGGTCTGGAGTTTTGTTGAGACAAGATGTTGCACCAAGTGTATCGAAAATAGCAGCGTCTGGAGCAGAAAGCTCTTCAGCACCACCACAAATCATAATTTCCTGGCGTCCGTCTTCAATTGCTTCGTAACCGTAACCAATTGACTGTGAACCAGAAGTACAAGCTGTATCTGTAATGATTACACGGCCGCGAATCTGCCAGTAAACGCTCATGTTACATGCGTTTGTCTGTGGCATAGCCTTAATGTATGTCTGGCTGTTGAGGTGGCTTGAATCCCCTGTTTCAACCATTTTTGCAAGGTCGCCGATAGCATCCATACTTCCCATACAGGTTCCGTATGCAATACCAGTACGTCCGTTCTTAAGCTCTTCAATTACATCATCGCCGTCTTCAGCAAGAAGTCCTGCCATATTCAAGGCATCGTGTGTAGAAAGGAGACCAAGCAAAGCAACTCGACCCATTCCGCGAACCTTTTTACGTGGGAAGCTTGGAAGCTCCTCATCAAAAGGACATGCAAGACGTGTGTTCATCTTTGTGTAACGTTCCCATTCCGGCATATAGCGGATTTTATTTTTACAGGTTTTCAAATTTGCATAAGCAGTTTCCCAATCGCGGCCAAGAGCCGAAACCATACCGCCACCAGTAACAACAACGCGGCGTTTTCCATTAGGTTTTGTGAATTCCATATTAATCCCTCTGTTAATAAATTGTTATAAAAAGAGTATAGTTAGAATATAAGAAAAATAGGTTTAATTCAACTAAGGGCTTATATCAGCTTTTTAGCTTCTTCAAATGGAAGAGGCTTGCCCCAGACAAAGCCCTGAATAAAGTCGCATTTGTGGTCCTTAAGGATTTCCAGCTGATTTTCGTTTTCTACGCCTTCGGAAATTACCTCGCAGTCCATAATGTGGCCCATGTAGATGATTGAATCTACCATATCGCTCATTACTGGGTCGCTTTCAAGCTCATCAATCAGGCTCTTGTCTATTTTCAAAAGACTTACCGGCAGCTTCATAAGCTGAGCGATTGAAGTATAACCTGTTCCAAAATCATCAAGGGCAATCTGAACACCGAGAGTACGCAGAGTCAGAATATTATCAATAGTTATATCTCTGGATTCGACAAAAGAATATTCAGTAATTTCAATTTCGAGGTTTTCAGCCGGGAACTGAATTTCTTCAATCAATTGATTTATTTTCTGGGCAAAATTTTCGGTAGCAATATTTTTTGCAGAAACATTAATTGAAACAACAAAGCTGTTTCCGCTGCCTTCAAGCACAGGCTTCATCTCAGTCATTGCACGGCGGAGAACGTAATCATCAATTTCTGTAATAAGATTTGTTTTTTCTGCAGCCGGAATAAAGGTGGCAGGGCTTACAATTGAACCATCTGGTTTTCTGCAGCGAATTAAAGTTTCAAAGCCACGGAGTTTTTTACCCTCGGTAATATATTGCGGCTGATATACAAGGAAAAACCAGTCGTGAGCCATTGCATCTTTTATAAGAAACTCTGCTTCCTTTTGTTCAAAATCAGAATTCAAAAGGGAATCATCATAAAAACAGATTTTCTGTTCCTGGGATTTTCGTGCTTCTGCAAGAGCCATTTCTCCATAGCGGAGAATACCAGAAGCGTTTCTCTCTTTATTATAATTCTGATCAATATGAACTATACCAGCCGCCAAAGAAACATTACAGGTCTTTTTTATGGAAGGATCTTCTCCGTGTTTTGGCGGAAGAGTCATAACTTCCGAACGGATAATCAGCTTTAACTTTTCTTCCGGATAATTATTTTCATCAAGTATCATTACGAAAATTCCGCCGGTAATCTTAAAAAGCATTTCGTCTTTTCCAAGCATGCTCTTTAGCTTTGGCGCAATTTCTTTAAGAATATAATCTCCCGCCTGAATTCCATAAACATCATTTATATTTTTAAAATCTTCTATTTCAATACAGGCAAGAAGAAAGTCATTTTTTGCTTCTAACTGCTGATTTACATATTTTACATAGTAACGTCTGTTTGGAAGGCCGGTAATAAAATCTGTAAGACTGTTGATTGCAGATCTTTTATAAAAAGAATAAATAATTAAAACTGTTATAAAAGAAACTAAAGATGTTACTACACTAGGAAGAGGGGCCAGATTATGGGAACCTATAATAGGATTTAAAGCTGCCAGAATGCTCAGTGTCATTATACCCATGGCAAACTTGCTTCCTTTCCTGAAATCAATAAAAACCAGTATTACACAACACAAAGAGTTTAAAGCCGCAATAATACCTTGTATTGAAGAAACAGGAAATATAAATTTACCGTATCGTATAATATGACCAGAGATTTCTGATAGTCTTGTTACTCCTAAAATACATAAAAGTCCATAAACTGTTAGAAGAGTCATCAGGAAATTTTTTCGATTTAGAAATTTCAAAGGCGTCCCCCAAAAATACTTGAACTAAATACGGTACTACTCCCCCCACTTCACAAGTATACCAGGACTTTATTAGATAAATATAAAACTTAAATTTCTTATTCTGATTTTAACATGAAAAATTCTGAAAAACAAGGAAAAGTGATTTTGACATTTCTACAATATTTGTCTAGTAAAAGATTATTCTCTATGATAAAATTAAAGAATCAAGGGTCATATTTGGCCTTTCACAGGAGTAAAGAAAGATGGAAAACTTAAACGCTGATAAAAAAGTTCTTGTAACTGGTGCCAGTGGTGGAATTGGCCGTGCTATTGCTGTTGAAGCTGCTAAAGCCGGATATTATGTAATCTGTCATTATAACGGAAGTCAGGGAAAGGCAGAGGAAACTCTTTCACAGATTAAGGCAGCTGGTGGAGATGGGGAATTAATTCAGTTTGATGTTTCTAACCGTGAAGATTGTAAGACTAAGCTCGCTGATTTGAGCGCTAAACATGGAGTTCTCTGGGGAATCGTAAATAACGCTGGTGTTACCCGCGATAATACTTTTGTTGCTATGAGCGGAGACGACTGGGACAAGGTTATTCACACAAACCTCGACAGCTTCTACAACGTAATTAATCCGCTTTTGATGCCAATGGCAAGCCGCAAAAACAAGCGCGGTGGACGTATCATAACAATTTCTTCTGTAAGTGGTGTTGATGGAAACCGCGGACAGACAAACTACTCTGCTTCTAAGGCAGGTATCATTGGTGCTACAAAGGCACTTGCAGTTGAACTTGCAGGCCGTGGAATTACCTGTAACGCAATTGCACCTGGTGTAATCGAAACTGATATGACTAAGGCTATCCGACCGGAAGTATACGATATTATCATGCAGACAATTCCAATGGGACGTGCAGGTAAGCCAGAAGAAATTGCCGCTGCTGCTGTATTCCTCCTTAGCGAAGGTGCTGCATATATTACACGTCAGGTAATCGAAATCGACGGCGGTATGTAATTTACTGGAGTTATCAAAGGCATGGAATTTTTACGACTGCACCAGCAGAACATAATGCTGTTTTTAAGCGGCATTTGTTTTGTTTTAGCAATCCTAAGCTTTCTTACAAATACACTTAGTAAAAAACGGAGACGAGCACTAGTTATTCTGGAATTTGTAGCCTCCTTGCTTTTGATAATGGACCGTTTTGCCTACCAGTACCGAGGAAACGTTTCTACCCTCGGTTACTGGATGGTACGTATTTCTAATTTTTCTGTATTCTTTCTTTCCATTGCAATCATATATCTTTTTAACAGTTATCTTATAGATCTTTTAACAAATGAAGGTAAACTCGAAAAGGTTCCACGTCGTTTACGCTGTGTACAGTATCTGTGCTTACTTGGCGTATTATTGCTGATTATTTCTCAGTTCACCGGACTTTATTATACCTTCGATGAATATAACCGATATCAGCGTTCGCCTGCTTATCTTCTTAGTTATATTTTTACACTTGGCTGTCTTTTATTTCAGCTTGATGTAATTTTTGAATATGCAAACCGAATCCGAAAGGCAATCAAAATACTGCTTATTACCTTTACAATGTTTCCGCTGCTGGCCGCAATTATACAGCTTTTCTGTTATGGTCTTTCGCTGATTAATCTTACCCTCGTTTGCGAAACTATTATACTTTTTATGTTTGTTCTTACCGATATGAACAAAACTATAGAGAAAGCAAACAACCTAAAAATTGAGTTTCTGCGGGAAGAACAAAAAAACATACAGATTATGTTTGAACAGACTGCAACTGCTCTTGCAAACGCAATAGATGCCAAGGACGTTTATACTCACGGACATTCAATGCGCGTTGCAGAGTATTCTCATAAAATTGCCGTTCTTGCAGACAAAGATGAAAAGTTCTGTCAAGAAATTTATTTTGCAGGGCTTCTTCATGACGTAGGAAAAATCGGAATTCCAAATAACATCATCAATAAAAACGGAAAGCTCACTGACGAAGAATTTGCTGAAATCAAAAAGCATCCTGTAATCGGAAAGCAGATTCTTTCGAGCATTTCAAAGTCTCCATATCTTTCTATTGGGGCGAATTATCATCACGAGCGCTACGACGGATATGGATATCCGGAAGGACTTAAGGGCGAAGATATTCCCGAGCTTGCAAGAATTATTGCCGTTGCAGATGCTTACGATGCAATGACTTCTAAACGAAGCTATCGTGACCCTATTCCTCAGGAAAAGGTTCGCGAGGAAATTGTAAAGGGAATGGGAAATCAGTTTGACCCTGCCTTTGCAAAGCACATGCTTCATATGATAGACCTCGACACTGAGTACGATATGAAGGAGCACGAGGATATTAAGGAGCTTGGTGGTAAGGATGTCCTCAACTGTGCTGAATTCCGCTCTAAAAAATCAGAGGGAATTTATCTTTCTTCTACTCCCGTTTTGATAAGAGTTCACTGCCATACTGAGTCGGATGCGACTGAAAACACCATTCCTTCGTTTATAGCTTTTGATTCACTTGATGCCCGTGCTCATGAAACTGAATCAAAGCGTAAAGATATGCTTTACAGTGAATATGCAATAGTACGCTTTGACGGAAAAATTACAGAAGGTACAGCAAGAAAAATCAAAACAGAAATTATTCCAGCTGATGAATATGCAGAAAAGCCTCCTTCAAAACAGGAGCTTTTAGCCGAATACAATAATGGTCTGGACTACGAAATTAATGCTGTAAAATATAAAGACCATGTTCTGATTGTTATTAAGAATAAATTCCAGACGGTTCGTGTTATTCTTGCACTTCCAGACAGTACCCATTACGCATATCTTTCGCTTACCGGTGAAAAATGTATCATAAGCAATGTTGTAATCACTAAAGCTGATACAGAAATTACTTCCTCTTACATTCCACGCATTGCTGAAGAAATCAGTTATATAGATGGACCAGAAGGAGATGTTCCGAATATTCAGATTGACGGCTGGCGTTCTGCTTCTACCGAAGGTATTCCTGTCAGAGATAAGATGACTATTACCTTCCACTCAATGAGTCTGCCTACTGCACGCCTTATCTGGCACTGTCCGTTTATCTGCCTGTTCTACTCTGAAGATAAAAAAGTGGATGGAAAAGGCTATCGCGAATTTGTTGTTGTAAGATTAGACGGTGAAGACTGGGAAGAAAACTCTCATGCAAAAAATACAATGCTTATCAGCAGGAATGATGTCTTTAATGGCTGGGATGCCTGGAAGGCTCGGAACAAGGCCGGCATGGACTGTAAAATAGAAATCCACCGTGAAGGCAACAAGATTACTACGTTTACCGAAAACAGTGGAATTGCAATAAAGAGTATTACGACTATTAAGGATGATGCACCGGAGATTTATGTTTCACTCACCGGTGATCAGGTTGCAATTACAAACATTCACTTTAATTAATTTTTCAAATTAAGCTTTTATGTTTGCAAGGCGGAGAATTCCGCGCATTCTTTTTTCTGAGAAAACTCCGTTCGTTATGCTGATAAGGCTTTCGAGCGGATTCTCTTCGATTGCGCTGATTGCTATTTTTACAGAAGGATCATCCTTAGATTTTCCCTTCATTGAAAAAAGCAGTACACGAATAATTATGCGAAGAATCATTCTTACCGCAACGCTTTCTTTAGCCATGTCGCCAAGGTTGTCGGCTGTGGTAAAGGTTCCCCGGTGATGTTGTGCATAATAACAGTCTGTAAAAAAAGCGTTGTAGAGAGCAGCATCTGGTGTGTAGCTGTCTGCTTCTGTGTTTGCTATTTCACTTTCGCTTACTTCTATTTCTTTTTCCAACTGGATTTTTTTAACTGATGAAGCAGCAAAAATTTTATAAGTTCCTGCAGAAGCCACAAAGTTATGTTTTGAAGTATCGTAAGTTTTAAAAGCATTTTCATCGAGAGTTACAGTTACACGCTTTGTTTCGCCAGGTTCAAGCTCAACCTTTTCAAAGCCGCGAAGCTCTGGATAAGTGGCATCCTTTTTCTGGACATAAACCTGGGCGGCTTCGCTACCCTTCACTTTTCCGGTGTTTGTTACATCAAACAAAACTTTTCCGGCCTTTGCATCTACTTCAAGATTTGAATATGCAAAGCTTGTGTAGCTCAGTCCATAGCCAAACTCATAACGTACAGGAATATTTTTTGCCTCGTAATAACGATAGCCGACAAGACAGCCTTCTTTGTATTCGATGTTGTCATCTTCACCACCAAAGCTTCCATAGCATGGTGTGTTCTTTTCTGTAAACGGGAAGGTTTCTGCAAGCTTTCCGCTTGGGTTAACGTTTCCGCTGAGGAGTTGGGCACACGCTTCGCCACAGGCCTCACCGCAAAGATACATATGAAGAATTGCTGAAACTTTGTCTGCAAAATATAAATCAATTGGAGCACCGCTGAAGGTTACTGCAATTACTTTTGCACCAAGAGCAATAATCTGGTCAAGGAGCTTTGTCTGAACCTCTGGAAGAGCCATTGTTTCGCGGTCAAAGCCTTCGCCTTCAAACTCTTCTGTAAGACCGCAGAAGAAAAGAACAGGGCGATTTTCGGTAGCAGCTTTTTTTGCTAGCTCTAGAGCCTGGGCATAGTCTGTTTCGCTTACATTGCCGATATCTGTCGGGTAGCCTTCTGCAAAATCAATTTCGTAACCAAGATTTTTAAGACTTTCCAGCGCACTCGGGTATTCAGCCGCATTTATATGGCTTGAACCACCGCCCTGGAATTTCATTGTGGCAGCAAGACCGCCGATTACAATGAGCTTTGCTTTTGGAGCAAGCGGAAGTGCACCATCGTTTTTAAGAAGAACTGCTGAGCTGGTTGCAAAACGAAGGGCTAATTTATGATGAGCCACAAAATCAATTTTAGAATTATCAGCCTTCTGCTTGTGTCCACCGTTCCATTTCTGTGCAGCTTCAATCACAAGATTGTTTGCTTCCTCTAACTTTTCCTGGAGCTCTTTGTCGTTGTCATAAAGCGGTTCAAGCTGATGTGAAAAATATCCGTTTGAATCCGGCATGGCAAGAGACATGCCTGCCTTAAGACAGTTTGCAGCTCCAATACATGCACCCCAGTCTGAAATTACCATTCCCTTAAAGCCCCATTTTTTTCGGAGAACTTCTGTAAGAAGGAATTTGCTGGCAGCAGCATACTCACCGTTTACCTTGTTATACGAAACCATTATGCTGGCCGGCTGTGCCTTACGAACTGCAATTTCAAAAGGACGAAGATATATTTCCGAAAGAGTTTTTTCGTCTACTATTGAGTTTGATGTCTGACGGCGCTTTTCCTGATTGTTACAGGTAAAGTGCTTGAGCGAAGTACCTATTCCCAGAGCCTGCATTCCATTGATATAACTTGCAGCGAGAGTTCCTGCAAGATAAGGGTCTTCTGAAAAATATTCAAAATTACGGCCGCAAAGAGGAGAACGCTTTATGTTTGTTCCAGGACCAAGAACTACATCGACCTCCTGGCATTGTGCTTCTTCTGCAATAGATTTTCCTTCTTCGCTCAGGAGTGCTTTATCCCAGCTTGCAGCCATACAGCTTGAAGTCGGAAAGCAGGTAGCAAGCCGACTGCGGTTTATATCAGCATAGGCCTCAGTTTCCTGTACCGGGTCCTGCTTACGAAGTCCGTGTGGTCCGTCACTCATTGTAAAAGATGGCAGCTTCCCCTCAGCATCATAAGAGTTCCAGTTACCTACTCCATTGAAGAGACGGATTTTTTCATCCTTTGATAATTGTGCCATTATGTTCTCCTGTTTTTTTTGTCGTATTCTTTCGTTAAGCTTTGTCGCCGAACAAAGCTTCTGCATCCTCTGTTTCCATTACAGAAACTTTTGTTGTTACAACCGGTTTTTCGTCGTTTTTGTCTGCGTAGAGTTCGCAGATGTAGCGGTAAACATGATTTTCTTCATCGCGGAAATCTTCTACAGCCTTCATCTTGATTGTTGTGTTATTACGGAGGTAACCAACATCAGCCTTGAACTCCATAACACTCAGAATAAAACCTGGAAGAGGTGTGCGGCCTTTGATTGTATTTGTAATACCAGTAAGAGCCGAGATACACTGAGCCATAAACTCAAAGCCTGCCCAGCTTGGCACACCATCAAACTCCGGCTCATAAAATATACAGTTTTCTGTAATATCATATTCACTGGTAATTGTATGATTATTTACATCGTGCTGTGTTACGCGTGAAAGCAGAAACATTTTTCCCTTGTGAGGAAGATAGTTGATAAGCTCGTCGTGTTCGATAAGTTGTTGGATTTCTTTCATTTTTATTCTCCTATATACCGAGTACCAGGCAGGCGTTGGCGCCACCGAAGGCGAAGGAATTTGAAAGGCAGACTTTGAGAGGTCTATTTTTCCCGTCTCCATTTCCTGATTTGCTGTCCACAATATTTAACTGCGGAAGCTCTTCATCCTGTTCGCCATCCCAAACCTGGGCAGGTAATTTTATATTTTCTTTTTCTTTATTTTCAACCAGAGCCTTCCAGCAGATTGCCGCTTCAAGAGCAGCAGCTGCTCCAAGCGTATGCCCTGTAACCGGCTTTGTTGTAGAAACCGGAACCAGGGCTGCACCGCCCTCGCTGTCGCCAAAAATTGCAGCCACAGCCTTTGCTTCCATGCTGTCGTTGAACTTTGTTCCGGTTCCATGAAGATTGATGTAGCCAACGTCACCGGCCGCAACACCAGAATTCTCAAGTGCACGACGGATTGCTTTTTCTGCACCGGCGCCGCTTGGGTCTGGAGAAGTCATGTGATAAGCGTCGGCACTTTCGCCCCAGCCAAGGAGCTTTACGGTGGCACCGTTGGCTTCCCGGCTCAGCACAAAAAACGCAGCCCCATCTCCTAAAGTAATTCCATGTCTGTTTTTACTGAACGGATTTGTAATTTCGCTGGAAACTGCTTCGAGTGCGCTAAAGCCAATCAGCGTTGTATCAGAAGCAATATCAATTCCACCGACAACTGCAGCATCTACAACGCCGCCCATTATCATTTCTGAAGCTTTGATGATTGCGCCCGCACTGGAAGAACAGGCAGTTGCAAAGGTAACAGCCGGACCTGTAAGCCCGAACTTTTCTGCTATAAAGGTTGCAACATAATCTGCACCCTGAACTTCGATATTGTAATTCTTAGGGAACTCGCCGTCTGCAAAATATTTTCTGTGGTTAGCCAGCGAGAACTCAGTTCCATTATCGCACGAGCCTATGCACACTGCAACACGCTCAGCCCCATAACGAGACTTTGCAGCATTAATATCATCAGCTATCTGTTCGAGAGCCGCATTTTCAATACGAATGATTTTCATATCGTAACGGCCGCCACTTGGCTGTAAAATTGCGTCATTTATTCTGGCAGCAAAATATTCTTCACCGTTACAAGCAGTTACTTTTTTAATACCGCTTTGGCAGCCTGTAGTAACAGCATTCCAGAGTTCATCAATATTGTTTCCTGCACAGCTCATTACACCGGGCTTTGAAAGATAAAGCTCCATACGTTCCTCAATTATTCCTCAAGCTTCGTCAGATTATATTCGTATCCGCGAAGATAATTTTTGATTGTGATAGTATTCTCTAAAATTGTAATTTCTTCAATCAGTTTTTTTCCGTCATATATACAGCGGATTTCCTGAACACCCGCTTCATCTACGGCGGCAGGCCATACTTCAAGCCTCAAGCCCGCAGTCTCATAATTTTCCTGAAGCGCTGCTTTATCATAATACGCATTTTGAATATCGCAGATTATATATTCTCCAGGAAGTGCTTTTGGAAAATAAGCTGAATCAAAAATCACCTTAGTGCCATCATAAAAAACATTTCCCATGTCGGTACCAAAATCGTTCATCAGCGAAAGGCTGATTCCTGTTGCATCAATCTGTGT
The DNA here is from genome assembly GCA_946407195.1 of uncultured Treponema sp. Classification (GTDB taxonomy): domain Bacteria; phylum Spirochaetota; class Spirochaetia; order Treponematales; family Treponemataceae; genus Treponema_D. The sequence continues at coordinate 25,613 of CAMJNC010000008.1, forward strand.
GTAAGACATCAACGAAAAGCCTGTGTCTCCAAAACTACCGTTCAGTAGTTGAAGTCCTTCAAAAACTCCAACTGCCACAGAAGGCCCAAGCAGATTTACCTTTTTAGTATTTGTAATATAAACCGGACGAAGCGACGATACCGCCTTTGTTGATTTACAGGAGATCAGAAGGGAAAGCAAAAAAATTAAAACCACCGAAGGCGCTGTTTTTCTCATCTATTTTTCCCAGTACACCGGAAGGAAGTAAATAATCATTGTATATAATTCAAGACGGCCTGCAAGCATTGCAAAGCTGTACCAGTATTTTACAAAATCAGGGAGGAAACCAAAATTTTCTGTTGGTCCAAGCAACGCATAACCAGGTCCAATATTTCCAACCATACTGAGTGCACCGGTAAACGCAGACCACACATCAAGCTGACCAAGACAGCCGACAAAGGTAGTAAACGCAACAAGAGCAAAGTAAACAACCATAAAAGCTGCAACGTTGAAAACAATATCCTTGCGGCCAGGACGACCATTCAAACGGATTGCAAAAACTCCGTGCGGGTGAAGCATTTTGCGGGTTTCATTCTGAACCTGTTTTCCAAGAACCAGCCAGCGGATTACCTTAACACCACCCGAGGTTGAGCCCGAACATCCGCCGATAAAGAATGTAACAAAAAGCAGGAACTGAGTTGCAGCCGGCCACTTCATAAAATCAGCTGTAGAAAAACCTGTTGTAGTCATCAGCGAAACAACCTGAAACGAGCTAAAGCGCAGACGGTCGCCAAAATTGCTGTAAACATTTTTAAGTGAAATTGTAACGGCAATTACAAGTGCTGCAACAATCAGAAGGTAAGCCTTAAATTCTGAGTTGGTTGTAATGTCGCGGAACTTTCTTGTAATAATGTAAAAGTAAAGGCTGAAGTTGATTCCCGAAAGGAACATAAAAATCATTATGATAACGTCGATTGCAACCGAGTTGTACGAACCAATAGAAGAATTGCGTGTAGAAAATCCGCCGGTACCAAGAGTTGCAAAGGCATGCGAAAGTGCATCGGTAAAGCTCATGCCGGCAAGCTTAAGCGCAAATGTTTCAACAGCAGTAAAACCAAGATAAATTGCCCAGAGAATTTTTGCTGTTGTTGTAATGCGGGCAGTTACCTTTCCTTTTTCAGGTCCTGTAGTTTCTGCCTTTATCAGCTGAAAGCCGCCCACGCCCAAAAGAGGCATAAGCGCAACAGTGAGGGTTACAATTCCCATACCGCCAATCCAGTGTGTGAGACAGCGCAGCATATTAATTGAAACCGGAAGAGTTTCTATTTCACTTAAGATTGTAGAACCCGTTGTAGAAAATCCGCTTACACTTTCAAAAAGAGCATCAACAAAACGTGGAATGCTTCCGCTGGCATACATTGGAATTGCACCCATAAAGCTGATTACAACCCACGAAAGCGCAACAATCAAAAAGGTCTGGCGGGTATTCATTGTAATTTTGAATTTACGTGTTGGAAGATTAACTGCCGTAACAAAAACAAAACTCACCACCATTGGAATTATGAACGAAAGATAAACCGAAGTTTCGCCATAGTAAAAAGCAAAGCCGAGAGGAATTGCAAAAAGAATACCTACGATTGAAAGGAGAATGGAAGTTATTTTTAACAATGAAATTATGAACACATTATTCTCCGCTGCCAAAGAAAGCTAATACCTTCTTACTGTTTTCTGCCACTGTAATAAGAACAATATGATCGCCTGCGGTAATCCGGGTGTTTCCGTTTACAATCTGATACTGATCTGTTCCAGATTTTTTGTCGAGCAGAACAAGGAAAGTTCCTGGATTCGAAATATCCTTAAGCTCCTTGCCGCTAACCTTAGAATCAGAAGTAACCTCGCATTCAACAATTTCAAGCTGACCGTTTGTTACCGTATGAATTTCTTTAACTGATTTACCGCGAAGGTGGCTCATAATAGAATCAACAACCGCATCCCGGAGTGGAACCGGAACGTCAATTCCCAGCTTGCGCGAAATCTCTGCAAAGGCCGAGCTTCCAACCAGACTCACCGTCTGCTTAACTCCGAGCGATTCCAGATAAGCGGCAAGCACCATGTTCATCTCATGATTGTGAGTTGTACAAATTGCAAGATCAAAGTTTACTATTCCTTCATCACGGAGGAATGATTCATCAGTTGCATCCGCACGCATTACCCGCGCATCCGGGAAACGCTCCGAGGCGGCCTTCGTCAGCTCATCATCAGAATCAATAATTACAAAATCAAAATTTCGTTTCGCTTTTATGTTTGTAAACAGACGGGCAATTCCGCTGGCCTTCTGAGCACTGCCCATCAGCTTTTCTGCAACAATGGTTCCAATACGACCAGCACCAATCATTGCTACCTTACGGAGCTCCTTCTGTTCTGCACCACAAAGCTCAACGATTTTTGAAATATCATCCTTTGAAACAAGAACACCAATAATTGTGTCGGCTACAAGCTTAGTGTCTCCACCTGGCAGCATTGTCTCACCGTTCTGTTCAATATATGCAACAAGGAATTTTACATCAGTTTTTGTGCGGAGCTCTTTAAGAAGTGCGCCGTCAAATTCGCTGCCTGCGGCAACTGTAATGCGGGCAATCTCTAAATCAGAATTATCAAAGGTAATTACGTTTCCAACAGCACCGTTTTCAACAGCCTGAACAATTGCATCAGCTGCCTCGACGTCCGGGTGAATCATGTAATTTACACCGTAGAGTGGACGATGCTTTCCTGCAAAGGTATTTGAATGCTTTTTTTCTGCCTTTGTTGTATTAACGTAATAAGCATAATTGCGGACACGGGCAATTTTTAAAATATCAGGATAAACTGCATCCACGAGGGAGCAGGTAATCATATTAACTTCGTCAGAAGATGTAACGCAGACAAGAGCATCAGCTTTTGCAATTCCAAGCTCTTCAAGCGTTTCAAGGTTGTTGCCGTCTGCACACATAACAGTACAATCCAGCTGATTAGAAGCATGGCGTATTGTATTTTCGTCATTATCTACAATGGCAACCTGATTTTTTTCATTAATCAAAAGTTTGGCAAGCTGGATTCCTGTAAATCCTGCGCCTACAATAACTATTCTCATAGCTCTATTATACTATGTTTTTGGGTGATGTGTCATTCTTCGCGCATAAAATCAAGATTTTTATTTTTTTCAAGCATTTTGAAAATTTATAAAATTGATGATATCTTGCCGGGTGGCTGCGTGCGGGAAGTCATCGAAGAGGGGGCTTGGAATGTGAGGCTCATAGGCAAGGTCTCGGAACCAGGTACACTGAATGGCCTGCATGCCAAGGGGGCGGGCGCCCAGATTTTTCAGGGTGATTGCCAGGCCTTCTTCCATAGAATATTTTCCAAGAGTGCGGTCTTTTTCAGTTTCGTGCCAACATTTGCGAAAAGCTTCTATGGGCTGGCCCAGGTCTGCGGCAATGTGCTCGCTGAAATAGGTTCATCCCGTAAAAAGGGTTACGAGGGTTTCAAACATATCGAAAATTACGGCTTTAATCATTTTGTTTTGCCTATCTGTATTTTATAAAATAATAAATAACGTAAATCCAGCCTAAAGCACCGTGAAAAATTGCCCAACCAATTGACTTCCAAGTTACAAAGCTGATTACCATGGCAAGTGCAGAACCAAAAGAAATCCCCTTCTCCACAGAGCGTTTTACAATCTTTCTTGAGCCATCCGGGCGTTCTTCAATTTCTTCAATAATTTCATTTCCCATAAACTTAAGCCTCCTTTGAGTTTTTATCTTAATTTGTTGATTTATTATAGCATGGTTGATTGATTGAATAATTAAAGGTGTTCATGAATCGTAAAAAATCGTGCACGAAATGCTGTGTGCTGTACCCATACGCCTACTCACTCCACCTCACCTTGCGAAAATTATTTTTCCTCTTCGCTGTTTATCCACTGGTGCATGCCGGGGCCAAAATCTTCGTTGGGTCGCTCGATAAAGCCAAACTTTTTGTAGAAGCCTTCTTTGCCTTTGGCAGCTTTAAGGCTTACCATAATTCTGTAACCGGGTTTCATCACACTTCTGATATAAGCCATTAAATCGTTCATAATCATACGGCCAAAACCCTGACTCTGAAATTCCGGTTTTACAATTATATCTGAAACATAAGCCGTATAGCCTTGGTCCCAGAGCATTCTGCCCATGGCAAGAGGCTGGCCGTTTTCCTTATTGCGGATGCAGCAGATGTGCGCCGTATGCTCTAAGCCATTTGCAGCCTGCTCTAACGGAAAAATACTCCAGCCAACAGAAGTTCTCATTTCAAGATATTCTTCCGGTGTGATTGTATTTGTAATTTCGTAGTCCATTTTTAAGCCTCCCATAAACGATTTTTTTTATCGTAAAAGAAAACCCGCAATTCAAAAGATTATTTAAGCTCTTCCAGAATCTTTTGATTGATTTCTTCCGCAAGTTCATGATTTAAGCCATGGCCTGCTTCCGGATAAAAGACTGCCTTCATGCGATAAGACTGCAGGGCTGCTTTGCCGCCAAGCTTCTGGAAAGGATCTTCATCACCTGCAAGATAAATAATTTTTTCCCGGATTGAATCAATTTCTTCATCCGTAAAAGCGCGGACCTTGTGAAAGCCCATTGCCATATTATTAAAGCCCTGTAAAAGACTTTTCCAGTGAAACATAATATCAGAATTATCTGTGAAAACATGATAGTTTTTACCACAGATTTTTTTCATCAGTTTTAAAACATTTTTATCTGACGGAAAGAGTGCTTCAGGGAAGAAAACTTTGATAAGCGGGAGGATTGGACTTTTTCTTTTTCCGGCAGGAACAGCAGAAGCCATACTGATTCCTTTTATAATTCTTTCCGGGCGCTTGAGGGTGTAATACTGAAGAAGATAACCGCCGTTTGAAACTCCGGCAAAAAAAGCCTTTTCTATTTTCAAACCATCGAGCACCTGATCAATCCAAAGGATATCATCAAAGTTTTTATTATAATTTTCATTTGGGATACTTTTTCCCGGACCGCCAATTGTATCAATTGCGAAAATATGAAAATGCTTGCTGAGAAAAGCTGCATTGAAAATCCACATTAAAGCTGAATCGTCACCTACCCCATGAAAAAGAACAAGGGTCGGAAGCTTTGAATCTCCGCATTCAATTACGTGAGTGCTGCCATAAGTCGTCCTTATGTCGAGCTCTGTTTTGTCACAACCCCATTGAGACAGGAGTTTGTCATAGGACTGCTGGATTTTCTCTTTACCAGCTTCTGATTTGTAAACCTTCATTTTTTTCTCCTAACTTTATTAATTTGGATTTTTTGTTTTTATTATGCTACCATATTATATAAAATGATTGAAGATAAAAATGATCTGGCAGAAATTATTTATGCCGCTGTCCGCCAGATTCCACGCGGAAAAGTGGCTTCCTATTCGCAGATAGCAGCCCTTGCAGGCAACTGTAATTTACGACGCTACGTAGGAAATGCCCTGCATAAAAATCCAAGCAACGCTGTAACACCCTGCCACCGCGTCGTAAACGCAAAAGGCTTTTGCTCAGGAAGTTTTGCCTTTGGCGGCCCGGATGCCCAGCGGGAAAAACTGGAAGGAGAAGGCGTAACCTTTGTAGACGGCCACGTCGACTTAAGCCACCACCTGATTACCCAAGATGATTTTGAAGCGATGAAGGCGGGACTGTTAGTCTGACCTATATTTGTCTTTTCTCTTTACAAATCCCAGCCGTTGTATCTGTTCTTCTGGTACTCGCGTGTAAACTTTGCAATCTGCATCATCTTAGCTTTACCCCATTCGTTTTCGGTATGAAGCTGAAGATATGTGTTCCAGCGTTCTTCGCTTAGGGTACCGTCTTCAAGAGCCTTACGGACTGCACAGCCCGCTCGCTTGTGTGTGAACAATCGTTGAACTTGCACTGGTCAAAAAGGGCAACTACATCAGAAAAAGTTTCATCAATTCCTTCTTCCATATCCAATACGCCGATTTCGCGCAGGCCCGGAGTGTCCATAATCCAGACCCCGTTTTGCAAACGGAAAAGCTGGCGGTAGGTTGTGGTGTGCCGGCCTTTTCCATCCTCATCGCGGATTGCATTTACCTTCATGAAATCTGCACCGTTCAGAGTGTTGAGCAACGTAGACTTCCCTACTCCCGAAGAGCCGACAATCGCAATTGTCTTGTCTTTTTGGAGATAGGTCTGCAACCCTTCGAGCCCATAACCGGTAAGCGAACTGATTGCAATTACATCTGCCTTGTCGCAAACTGCCTTTGTGATTTCAACCTTTAACAATAATAAAAACTTTTTTCATTTATTCATAATTATTATATGGGGCAAGCTGGGATTTGTAAAATATAAAGGCATTAATACACTTATACAGCAGGGGTGTTAGGGGTCAAGTCCCTGAGTCTACGAAGCGTAGGTTGTAATCTGGCTGTGACTGCTATATTTTTAAGTTATGAAAATACTTGTAATAAATGGAAGTCCCAAAAAAAAGAGCGACACAATGCAGATTACAAATGCATTTCTTGATGGAATGATGAAAAACCATAAGCATGAGGTTCAAATCATTAATTCGTACGACAGCAAAATTGAATATTGCCGTGGTTGTTTTACCTGCATGCATAACGGCGGAACCTGTGTCATTGATGATGATATGAAAAAAATACTTAAGGAAATAAGTGAGAGTAATCTTCTCATCCTGAGTTTTCCTTTATACGGCTATAGTTTTCCTGCTTCTTTAAAAGCTGTTATCGACAGGACTCTTCCTTTAACTTCGATGGAGATGCGGAAGAGTGGAGATCGTTACGAGCATGTTGAACAGAGAGATTTTTCATGTTTGAAATTTATGATGATTTGCGGCTGTGGCTTTCCAAACAGTACTCACAATTTTGAGCCGGCAGTGAAACAGTTTAAATATATGTTCCCAGAAAATCAGACTGTGATAACAGTTCCTGAAAGTCCAATGTTTAATGCTCCTGCTGCTGCAATTGTAACTAAACCGAGACTTGAGCTTATCCGAAAGGCAGGCGAGCAGTTTGCTGAAAAAGGTTTTTTTGATGAAGAACTTCTTGCAGAAATTTCTTCCCCAATGATTCCAGAGGAAGAATATGCAAGAATTGTGAATGGAGAAGTTTAGAAAGGGAGTTAGAAGATGCGGGAATTTTTATATATTACTTTCCGCTTCCTTGCAATTGTCCAGTATACGTTTGAGGTAGTTTTCAAAGTCTTTGATTTCGGCGGTTGAGAAGCCTTTGTAAAAAAGCTTGTTCTGCTGTTTTGAAGCCTCTGGGATTTTTGATTTGAAAATCTCGTCTTTGCCGGTTCGGGATATAAGGACGGAACGTTTGTCGTCCGGGCTTGCAACCCGCTTTACATAACCATCTCGTTCAAGCCTGTCGATGATTCCGGTAAGCGTTGCTTTATCCAGACTTGTTTTTTCTACAAGTTTTTTAATGGGAATATTATCTTCGTTCCAAAGGGCAAAAATCACTCTTCCTCGTGCACCAGCCAGATCTTCTAGTCCGTTTCTGCTTAAAACATCATACCAGACCCGCTGACTAACCTGATGTACCTGAGAAATTAATGTTCCACCCTCTGTGCGGCCGTTTTTCATTAATCTTCCTTCTTTCCGGAATTTACTGGCTCACCAAAATTATGAATGTTTGCGTTGCCCCAGCAGTGCATGTATTTTGATGTAAATTTTAACAATGTATAATCAGGATCTGAAGCTCCCTTGTGATAATATATGAGCCAGCCAGTCTGCCAGAAATCTTTTTTTATTTCCATGTCAGTAACTTCTTCGATTGTACCGATTGCAGAAATGCCCTTAAATTTTTCCGGAAGCACAAAATAAAGACATACGTTATTGTTCGCACGAATCTGTTTTACCTTTCGCGACGAAGTATTTGTCGTAAAATAAATTGTAACCGTTTCTCCATCCACAGAAATTGCCTTATCCTTTAGCTTTGGATATTTCTTTGGATTAGCAAGATTCAGCAGCGCGCGGATTTCAGGAAAGCCTTCTGTTTCATCTTTTCCAAAGGTCGCAATCTGAGCACATTCAGAAGACTGAATTACCTTTACAACGTCTTTAATATTCATTTTATAACTCCTGATAATTAGTTTGTATACAAACTATATTACAGGAGTCGTGTTTTTGCAAGTATTTTTTTTAGTTTTCTTCAGAAAGCTTTGAGTGCTTTTTATTAGCAACAAAGAGTCCGCCAAATACTGCGGAACAGATGATTGTTGCAGCAAGAGCCTCGAGAATTGCGTTGAAGCCGCAGGCACCTACAAGGGCAAAATATCCCATTCCGCCAAGAGCTGCTTTAACATCAGCTGCCTTGAAAACATAAAGGCTTCCGAGTACGAGAAGTGTATG
>CAMJNC010000009.1 GCA_946407195.1 uncultured Treponema sp.
AGAATACAACGCCCATCAGATAAATATTGTTTCTGCGGGTTGTAAGAACTCCTTCGAGTACCGAATTAAGCGGTACAGTGGTCATTACTACGATATCACCAAAAGAAAGCTTTTCGTAAGCACCGTAATAGTCAACTTTTTTCTCTTTTCCATCAATTGTTTCAATATCTACGAACGGAATCTGGCGGCTATCGTCGTTATTCTGGTTATTTTTACGCATTGCAGTAACCAGAGGGTAGTTTTTAAGGCTTTCGCCGCGCAAAACACGGTCTGTTTCAGGGTGAGAAAGAAGCTCATCTGAATCGTTTATAATAAAGGTTGTATTTGTCTGGTCTGTACCAAGAATGTCTGAAATACTTTCAATAGAAAAGGTGATTATACAGGTCTGATCAAGTCCGTTTTCCTTGTAGCTGAACAGCATGGACATTACCGGAATGCCAAAGAATGGAGACGCATTAAGTGCAATTGTTTCTCCGTTGCAGGAACGTGCAACTGCCGGCTGAGAAGCCTGAATAAAGGTGTCCATTACAGAGCTGTCGAGCTCGTTAGAAAGGAAGAAACGTGAGTTCGTAATTCTTAAATCTGTACTTTCTGGTCGTGAAATACTATTTTCTGAAAGTATATATATAGAAGCAATATCCTGATTTCGCTCAAAGAAGAAGGCTTCTGCCTGGCGGGCGAGGGCTGCTGTACGGCCACCGCTTACAACGTTCAAAAGGTCCAGAAGCTGGAATACATTCGAACGGATTGTACTGATTTTATCTTCCATTGTGGAAGCGGCACGGGCATTTGTTGAAAGGTTGTTGTTTTCTGCTGTGATTTTAACATCTTCACCAACAAAGTGGCTGTTAAGGTAGGTTACTGTTCCCAGAGATACAAGAACAATAAATCCGATGATTACGGCAAGTTTTACACCAATCGGAAACTTTACTACATATTGACTATTATTACTCACGATATTTCTCTCTAGTGTATAGCGACTGTATACAATACGGCCTTTATACAAGTACTTTTAATCTAAAAAATTATACCATTCAATCTGTTAAAAAACAAGTATAAAGGCAAGAGTATAGACAAAGCTAATAAGTTTCTATATAATAGAAAAAAGAGTGAGTTTTTATTTATGAAAAAAGTTTTCTCCTTAGCCCTTGCACTTATTATGTCCGCAGAGGCTTTTACGTATGACTTTACATTAAAAATATCCCCATCTGCTATGTTTCCTTTCCTTACGGGAGGTGAAAAAAAGTATGAAGTTGCCGGGGGTGGTGGCTTTATTGATGCGGGTATTACCTTCTTTGACCTTTTAAACGTTGGTCCGGAAGTAGGGTTTTTTGTTCTCCCCAAAAATAATTCAAAGGCACTTGAAAGCGGTCAGGATCCGAATATGTTTATTGTACCGTTCGGAGCTCAGGCTGGTGTTTTCTTTTATCCATTCTCGAGAATTGAGCTTGCTGCAGGTATTGCTGGTGGTGTAAGCGGAAGCTTTACAAACGACCGCGCTCATTATGCACCTTGGTACCGTGCCTATGCAGATGTAAATTTCCGTATTAACACAAGATTTTCTGCAGGTTTAGACGTTTCATGGCTTGATATTCAGAATAATTCGTGGTGGGGAAATCCGGGTACTGCAGGCCTTACAGCGGGCCTTGTAGTAAATATTAAATTCAGTACAGAAAAAGCTTCTGGAATGGTAGATGCTTCTGTAGAATGTGATGAAAATGTATTCCCGCTGATTTATACTATATATAAAGATAATCCTATTGGAACTATTACCATCTCAAATAATGAATCAGCTGAAATAAGAAACGTAAATGTAAAATTCCGAGCAGAAGGCTATACAGCTTCGGAGTTTGAATGTGGTAAAATCCGTATGCTTAAAAAGCACAAGAGCGAGCAGGTTCCTTTTTATGCTGATTTTAACGATAAGATTCTTCGCTTCTCTGAATCGGGAAAGATTTCTGGTGAAATTGTAATTGAATATGAGCTTTTGGGCGACAAGCGTGTTTCTGTTGTTCCTGTAACAATTTCGGTTTACAACAGAAACTCTATGCGCTGGGTAGACTCGGCAATTCTTTCAAGCTATGTTTCTACAAATTCTCAAGAAGTGCTTGAGCTTTCTAAGTTCTTTGTAGGTGTAGCACGAAACCACTTCCGCACCGGTTTGAACAAGAATATGCAGTTTGCAATGTATATTCACGAAGGAATCCGCAGCCTTGGCGTTGTGTGCGAGGAAAAATCAGATACTCCTTATAATTCATTCCATCTTGATTTTACACAGCTTGATTATGTTCAGTATCCGTACCAGACACTTGCTTACCGTTCCGGCGAAAAAGACGATATTGGTATTCTTTATATGTCTATGCTGGAGTCTGTTGGTATTGGCGCGGCTTATATTCCTCTGGAAGATGATTTTATAGTAGCAATTGAGCTTGGAGATAACGGAAGAGCACTTCTGAATCTCTTTAATAATACAGACAACCTTCTTGTTGTAAATGACAAAATCTGGATTCCGGTTTCTATGTCTTTAATTCATAAGGATTTTGCAGAAAGCTGGAAGAGAGGAGTGCAGAAGGTTACAGAAGCTCTTGAAGCAGAGGTTGATATTGAGTTTATCGTGCTTTCGGATGCATGGCAAACATATCCGCCTTCTGGCTTTTCTTCTGATGAAGCTAAAAATAAAATTCCGTCTGAAAAAGAGCTGGTACGTGCCGGCGAAGACGATATAGCAAAATACATTACCCAGGAGTTTGGACCTCAGATTGCAGCGGTTCAGGCACAGATTAAGGCTGATGGTGTTTCACCAACCTTGTACAACAGACTTGGTTTGCTTTATGTTCGTGCCGGTCTTTATGACAATGCGGTTTCTGTTTATGAGGTTTCTGCAAAAATGGGTTCTGTACCTGCTATGAACAATCTTGGTAATATCCTTTCCCTTCAGAAAAAATGGAAGAAGGCTAAGGAATGGTATGAAAAAGTTCTTGAAATTGAACCTGAAAATGAAACAGCCCGCAAGAATCTGGTAAAAATAGAAACTGAACTGGAACAGCAGTAAGGAGAGACTGTGTCGGGAAAATCTGCCAGAAGACTTAGAAAAAGAGGAAAAAATTTCAGATTCTCTAAAAAGACCCTTGCAGTATGTGCGGGACTGTGCCTTTCTTATGCACCGGTAACAGCAGGCGGCGAATTTTTAGTAAGCGTTTTTCCTCAGTTTACAAAGCCGTTTGGTGAAGCTCACAGCATGCAGTATGGTATGGGTGCAGGCTTAAAGGCTACCTACCGTCCATGGAAGTTCCTTAATCTTTTTGCTCAGGGTGAATATCTTTCTATGGCGCTGCCGGGTGTTTCTCCGGTTACGGTGCTGGATGCAGATGTTGGTACGGGTTACCATGTTGATGTTTCAGACCGCATTTCTTTAGATTTTAATCTTAATGTGGGAGCCTATAGTGCAAAGTCTGGAAAGTCTGTTACTGGTCTTTCGGCAGGCGGCTCGTTAGTTTTCTCTTACAAAATTAATCCGTCAATTTATATTGATGTAAATGCATCTGGTAAGCATTATGCGGCAAATCCAAGTCCGCTTATGATGATAAATGCAGGTATTGGTCCTGGAATTACCTTTAATGTTACAGAAATCTTTAACAACAAAACAAATATTGGAATTGAAGTTAATGAGTTGGCTCCGGTTTTCCCGGTTCTCTATTCATGGTATGAAAACAATTCTTTTGGTTCTGTAAACATTACTAATAATGAAGATTCTTCTATATCTGATGTAACAATCAGCTTTTTCCAGCCGCAGTATATGGCACACGCTAAGGAATGTGCAACCTTTAAGAAAATTAAGCGTGGCGAAACTGTTAATGTAGACTTACTTGCTTTCTTTAATGAGCAGATGCTTGAGCTTACAGAAAAAACTGATACTTCAAGCTACATCATTGTAAATTATTCTCGTCTTGGTAAAAAGCTTTCGCAGAGCTTTGCAATGGATGTTCCGGTTTATGGACGTAACAACATGTCGTGGGATGACGACCGCCGTGCTGCCGTATTTGTTTCTTCTAAAGACCCTGCAGCCATGCAGTTTGCAAAGTATACGGCAAGTATTGTACGCGATAACATGCGTACAGATATGCCGGTAAATATTCAGTATGCAATTGGTATTTTCCAGGCCTTGAATCAGTTTGGTTTGAACTACGTAGTAGACCCTTCTTCTGCGTTCGAGGATAACGTTGGTACTTCTTCCATAGACTTTTTGCAGTTCCCTTATCAGACACTTATGTATCGTGGTGGCGACTGTGACGACCTTTCTATTCTTGTATGTTCGCTTTTTGAAGCTGTGGGAATTGATACTGCCTTTATTACTGTTCCGGGACATATTTTTATGGCCTTTGATTCTGGTATTACACCGGAGCAGGCTAAGCTGCTTTACCGTAACAGTTCAGAATATATTGTTGTAGATGATCAGGTTTGGATTCCGCTGGAAATTACCCTTTCGGATGAAGGCTTTTACAGAGCCTGCCGTTATGGGGCGCGCGAATGGAACAATGCAGAAGCTCAGGGAGCTGCGGCTCTTTATAAGATGCATGATTCTTGGGAAATATATCAGCCTATAAGTGTTCCTGGTGCTACTGCATATTTTAATATTCCGGAAAGTGAAAATATTCTTCTTGCCTTCCAGACTGGTGCAGACGAGTGGAAGCGCGGACTTTTGAGAAACGATCCGCTCAGACCTGTTGTTCAGTTTGTTGCTCTCGAAGAAGAGAATGAAGAGGAAGAGCTTGTAATTAAGGGAAATCCGCTTTCGGAAAAATCTTTGAACGATATTCTTACTCTGGGAAATTCTGTTGCAGCCCTTTCTCCTTCTGTTTTACATGAAGAAGAGGAGAAGGACGAGCGTCTTGCAGAAGGTGGCGATGGTGACGGAGATGGAGATGGTGACGGAGATGGTAATGGCAGTTACGATGAGTTTGGTGCTAATGCCCTGATAGAAGATTTGTTCCCGCTGGATTTTGCAATTGCAACTGCAACTCTGCAGACAGATGTTTCTGTAAAAACTTCGGAAGAAAATATTGGTCTGGAAGAGATTACCGAAGAAACAGAAGCAGCAATGTCTGACGAAGTGGAAGAGGAAGAAGTCCCGGCCGTTACTCTGCCAGATGAAATTACAAAGCTTCCAGACTTTATTATTCCGCATACCGAAGAGGTTGCAGAGGCAGAAGAAGAAGCTCCTGCGCCGGTTGAGCAGGAAGAAGAAGTTGCTGTTGATAATGAGAAGGATTTCGAATTTGAAACCACCGATGACTTCTTAAAAGAACTCGAGGCTGCTTCAGAAAAATCAGCTAAGGGTAAAACAAAAACAATTGTAATTATTTCAACTGTAACAATTGCCGCAGCACTTGCTGCAGGCTTAATCATATTTGGAAAGAAAAAAAGAGAAGAGGAATCAAAATGAAAAAAGGGTTATTAGTTTTATTATCAGCATTTTTACTTTTATTTACAGCCTGTGATTCTTGGATGCAGGACGACGAATTTTATGATGATATTGAAAACGAGGTTAAGGTCGCAAACGCCCAGCAGATTTCTGTTTTCGTACGTTATGCGATGACCCGTCAGGGAAAAACCGACCCGGATGGTCCTGCAACTTTTAAGGTAGAAATTCCTCATTCTATTTCCGCAACTACAGAACCGGAATTCGGTTTTGTGCGCTGGGCCGCTTTCTCTACTGAATTCCTCGAAACCGGTAACAACCAGAGCAAAAACAAAGACGTATATTTTATTGATTACGAAGATTACAATGCACGTCTTTTGCCAAAGGAAATTAAAAGCCCGGTTGTTGTTTTTGAAGATGCAACAAATCCGACTACAACTGTAACAATTAACGAAAATCGTAACGACATCTTCCTTGTGCCAATTGTCGCACAGAGACCTACAGTTTCTCTTACAATTCCTGCAAAGGGAAGCAGCGGTGTTGTTCGTAACATGTCTGTTCGTATCAACTTTACAAAACCTATGGACGAGGATTCGTTCAAGAACTCGGAAGGTGTGTTCGACAAAATCACCGTAACTCAGGGTATTCAGACCTTTACAACTGATGGTGATATTGAAATTTCCAGCGTAGATATTACAGACCGCTTTGAAGCTCCTGTATTCAGTGCTAACAAAAAAATGGTAACCCTCCGCTTTAATCAGGAATCAATTTCCGAAGGTTACGATTCTCAGTCTTCTGTAAACATTATTATTTCTAAAGATGTAAAAGATATTTTTGGCTTTGCCATGACAGATGATGATAAAATCTCATTTTCTGTCGGAAGCTCTATGGATACTCTTGCACCTCGTATTACATCGCTTACTGCCGGTACCACCCTTACAAACTTTGACACATTCAAGGGTATGTATAAGGATGCTGCAACCTGGGGTAACATTACTGCGTTTACAAAGATGGATCCACATCAGAAGGGCAGTGGTCAGACCGCTACTTACCTTGGTGCTAAGGATGCTCCTGTAAACAATCTCGATTCTTCATTCTACGATACATTTGCTCCTCCTGCAGATGCAAGCAATTCAGGTTATCGTATTACTGATAAGATTTATATTCATGCTCTTGCAGAGGATATTGCCGGTTCTGGATCTAATCAGAATCAGACTGGTATTGAAACTGATGTTGCAATGCTTGGTGTACGTGCAACCCTTATGTACAATGCAGACGGTACTGTTCCGGATGCAAGTGCAACTAATGTAACTATACCAACAACTTCTGTAAACTACATGCCTCAGAGTGTAGGTCAGAGCCTTGCAAAAGATTACGTATATAAGAATCTTGTTCATGCAATCAACGTTAAGAATGGAACTCCAAATGCTTCTGACGAAGGTTACATTGCAGAAGATAAGGGCTTCCTCTTTGAGTACGACTTGAGCAGTCTGCCAGACGGATTGATTCGTGTTGATATCTTTGCCGTTGATATGGTTCAGAACAGTGGTCTTGCTGTTGGTGGTGAACTTTCAGAAGAATACGGTAACGGTTATGCTTCTATCTTCGTTGTTAAGGATACAACTGCTCCGGATGCTACAGCTAACAGTGGTCACGTAATTGTTGATACTGGAGCTGATTCTCATATTACAGCTGATAATTACTTTAATGAGGTAACTTACTCAAGACTCAAGATTAAGGGCGATACTTCTTCAATTGTAGACTATGGTCACCCACGTCTCCGCTCTCATCACGATAATATGAAGTGGATTGTTAAGCCAACTTCTGAGGTTGACTGGGTTAGCAGCATTAAGACAACTGATTCTTCTTGGGGTGCAATTACTTCTAATTATGGTCCGTTCCCTAATCCAGGAAACGAAGGTAAGGTTTACTATACTTACGCACTTATGGATGATGTCGGAAATATTTCTAATGCAGTTGGCATTAATCCAATTTATTACGATAGTGTTGCTCCTGAGGTTCAGGTTCCTTACTTTGTTGCAGACGAAGGCTTTACTGCAGGTGTTGCAAAAGATAACGTACTTAATGAGCAGACACTCGTTATTCCTGTTAAAGAAATTACATCTGGTCTTAAGTCTATCGAGCTTAAGATTCGCAAGAACGGTGCTACAACTGATTATGCAACACCACTTGCAGACAGCAGCCTTGCCGTTGTTGCCAAGGATAAAGATGGAAATGAAGTTCCTTACACAGTTGACTCAGCTAAGAAGGTTATCACATTCAATCAGCCAATTACTGATTTTGATTCTAACGTTACAATTAAGGGTCTCAAACTTTCTGACGACTTAAACGAGCAGGGCAGTTTTGAGGTTTCCGTACTTGTAAAGGATGCCGCTGCTGCAGACTCTGTACATGAAACAAGCCCTACCGAAGGCGCTGTAAGTAATACCGACTCTGTTCCTGTTCAGATTAATACAGTTTATATTCCAAATATCCGTAGAACAGAACGCTTTGGAGTTGCTAATTCAGCTGAGTTCTGGATTGACTACAACGCTTCTACACTCACAAAGAGGGCTGGTTCAAATCCACTTACAGACGTTTACATTACATTTACCGAAGAAACTTCCGGTGCTAAGATATTCGACTTTACAGGTTCTTCTATTACTCTTACAGACGATTCTAATGGTAACGGTTCTAAGATTTATAAGGTTAATGCTGCAACCGGCACAATTGATGGCATTGCAATTCCTTCAACAGTTTCTGGTAATAAGCTTATAATTAATTCTTCTGTTGATGCAAAAGATTACTTTGCAAATCCAAACGGCGAACATAAGCTTACCGTTAAGATTACAAACGTAGCCCTTGCAAATGAAGGCACAGATTCAGCCATTGCTCTCAAGATTTACGATACCGCAACAAACGGTTCTGCAGCAGGCACAACAATCTGCAGTAACGAAGGTTCACTTAACCTTACAACTCCAGGCATCAGCACTGCCGGATTTAAGTTCGATTCTGCTGCGCCAGCTTCGGAAATGGCAGAAGACGCTCTTTGTGACCGCGACGGTACTGAATCTGATTCTACTGCAACTGAAGCAAGTGGTAAGACAACTGCAGAATTGGGTTATACAAATGAAAACTTAATTAACGCAAGTGTTACACTTAATCCAAGGGCTTCTGGTATTTCTTCTCTTAGAATTTCTGGTGATGCTGCCTTTGTTACTTCTACAACTATTAAGGCAAATGGAAGCGACGTTGAATTTGATATTTCTGATTCTGGTAAGGTAGTAACCTTCAAACAGAATAATAACCATGTAGTTCTAGGCAGTGCATCAGCTGCACCTGTTGTACTTACAATCAATAATCTCCAGCTTACAAGCGGTGATGGTGCAAAGAGCATAACATTCCTTGCAAGAAGCTTTGGTAATGTTGAAGAGACGGCCGGTTCTACAAGGTCTATTACTCTGGATACACAGGCTCCTCAATGGATTGATAACGGACTTTATGCTGCAGCACATAATAATGTTTCTTCGGAAGGTGTTTATCCGCATTCTGTTTCAGATGGAAAGGCTTATGGACTTGCAGGTATTGATTCTACAAAACCAGCAGAACTTTACTTCTATCGTCGTTACTATATTTGTATTAAACCTGATGTTTCTGATGATAACTTAAAAGATGCAGCTGCATTAATTGATTACACTAAGGATGGAGAAGCGGTTACAAACAATAACGCTGCATATTCTCCTGATACTAATTATGGCTATACATATCATACGGGTGTTTTCACTGCAACCGCTAAAGATAGGGCTGGTAATAAATCTACAGTAAAGACCTTCCATATTGTTGAGGATAAAAAATTTGCTCCAGACGAAGACTACAGCAAGCTGGACAAGTACATGGTTCTTTACAGGCCAGCCGGTGCCTTTATTCATAGAAATACTGCTGTTTCAGAAGAAAGCGGTTTTACTGAATATATTATTAAGGGTGATGCCCAGTATCAGCTTCGTATAAAGCTTGGTGGAGCAACAACAGTAAGTAATTCTGAAGGTGATGAAGAATCTATCGACAAGCCGGGAGAAACAGGCTCTACAGTCCTTAAAGAAACAGCCTATGAATGGATTGGTAATACAACAACAAGTTCTAAAATAGAGTATTATGCAGTTCATATTGGTAATTCAATATCAAATTCTTCTAGTTTTACCTGGCATCCTTATACTGTAACATCTTCCACACAGCCTCATGAAACAGGGGTTATAACAAGTTATGTAGACGCTGCCGGAACCATTTATATTAATTTACCACATTCAACTTGTCTTCCGGTTTCTATTGTTCTTAAAGATGCCTGCGGTAACATCACATACAGAAGTATAAGACCTGAAGGAATGACAAACAGTGTTATTCAGTGGACCGTAGATAGCAGTTTAGGAGTAGAAGGAAATTATGAGGGTACAGCTGGGTATTCTTATCCATCTGCTGTAAATACAACTTCAGATGTAACCTTCTATAATAATACAGCGACACTTACTTTAAGTGATTGCAGCGACAAATGTCGCTTTGATGATTCAGGAGCTTCTACTGCAGAGGAGCTTGCTAACGGCATATACACTATGAAGAGCCGAATTCTTTTGTGGCCGACAACAAAAAATCGAGAGCCAAATCAGATGGACTTCCATAATGAATCAGAAACACTTACAGCCTGGTATGGCGTAAAGCAGGCTCCTGGTGATGATCTTTTTAATCTGGTAAATAACTTCCCTATGCCTGATTCAGCGACAACTCCTTATAAGCTTTACTACATCATTGAAGATACTGTAGGAAACAACCGTGTAGAAAAGATTACAAAAAGTAACAAAGATTTGTGGCTTTTTGATAATATTGCACCACGGATAGACGAAACATTATTTACATTTGGCAAGATTAATACTGTAAGTGATAATGGAACTAATAAGAACTACTACAGTAATAACTCTTATGTTGTTTATAACATTAGTGATTATGGTTCTGGTATCTGGAAGGGTGGAGATTCAGAACATACTTATAGCTACTCAAACTTTGATAACCGTAACCAGACCCTGCCTGCAACAGATACTAAGTTCTATCTCAAATCTGCTCCAACTTCTGGTGAACTTAAGATTACTAATATTTCAGACTATGCAGGTAATACAAAGTCTACAGATAAACTCAAATATAATAACGTTACAACCTGGGTACAGCAGACAAGTGCACCTAAGCTTTTATCAACAGGTTTTGGAGAGGTAAGTAACGAAACTGCTTATTATAAAGATAAAGCAAAATATAATATTTCATACTCTGCTTCTGTCAATAGTGAGACTTCTGAAAAGGTGCTCCTTATTACTTCGCGTAAGGAAAACTCAAAGCTTTCTGTAAAGCTTAAGGTTGATGAATCTGTTGAACTTCTTGGCTGGTTAATATCAAATGAAAAACTTACTTCATTTAAAGACTTCTATACAGAAGCTGAATTAACAAAGCTTCCTTATGACTCAACTTCTAAATGGTATACTTATTCAGGCTATCATAAAACAAGAGTAAATCATTTAGGAGCTACAGTAGAAGATAACAAGAATCCGTGGATGGAGCTGGCTGATTTTAAGGTTAAATTTTTCTATCCTGTAAACAGAGCAGGGCTTATTTCTCAAGATTATATCAGGGTAGAGTTTGCAAAAACCCTGGTACCTTCTGTAAGTGACATTTCTTATTCTGCAGGAAATACAATTACAACTTACGGAAGTGGAAATAACAGAATAAACTTTACAAAATCAAATGCGCGTCTTAAGTTTAAGACCTCAAATAACCCGATAGAATATAATCTTGTAAAAGCAAAAGGTGATGACGGTGAATGGGGTGGAGATGATGACACTTATGTTTACAGCTCAAAGAAAGCATTGCCGGCTACAACTAACTGGGATTCTGATACTGAAACAGGTTGGAATGCTTCAGAAAGCTGCTATTACATTGCTTTAGATACAGATGAACTTAAGGCACTTTCAGAAGGCCAGCTTGCACTCCAGGTATTTACAGCTAACGAAGACTCTGACCCGGCAGATTTAAACGGCCCTGCTGACTTTAATATGTGGAAATTCGATGAGACAGCTCCTGCTGTTACATTCACCGCTTCTGCAATTGAAAATTCAGCAAATTCAGTTATAGATACAGATACTACAAAGTACATCAAAAATGCTACTGCTGTAATTAATTTGAATATTACAGAATCTGAAACTTCTACTGCTAAGGCTTTGGATGTTGCTCACTATCAGTGGAAGGTAGGCGATGCAGCCTGGGATGATATTCCTGCTGCCAATATAGACAGTAATCCTGAAAGTGCAAGCTTTGGTAAAATAACATTTACTGCTCCAGCAGATAAGACCTTGTATCAGTTCCAGGTAATTGATAAGGCCGGAAATGTTTCTGAAGCCCATGAGTTCTCTACTTCTTCTGGTGCAAAGTATAATACTGTAACCCTCCAGTGCGATAATACTCCTCCATCTGGTGACTTTGACTATGACTTATTGAATAATAATGACAGCACACCAACAAGAAAGGAGGCTCTCAGAAATAAAGGTCTTGATTCAGCCTTTACTAATAATGGTCAACAAGCTGCAGATGAAAATGACCGTGTAATTAAATACAGTTCAAATACAGATAGTAATTACTATATTAATAAAATTGATCTGGACGTTTCTCATATTACTGATGAAGTAAATAATATCGCAAGAGCTGGTATTCAGAAGTTCCAGATTATTACAGAAAGATTTACAACTACAGAATTGACAACATTGACTACTGTTTCGGAAGATGTGACCTTGATTGAAGATTTGCCTGAAAATGGTCATTTGACAATTTCTCTTCCAAGCAATAGTTGGAATGATTTAAACAAATATAGTAATGGAGCTTTCCCTGTACTTAAATATACAGTTAAAGTATTTGATAATATTAATCAGGAAAAAACTCTCCAAATCTTTAGAACTCAGGCTGATAATCAGGCTCCGGCATTAAAGAACCGCACAATCCATTCTGACGAAGCAAAGACAAAAGAAGCTGCAAGCTCTGCAGATACATATGATTCGACAATGTATCTTAAGGGTGACAAGGCTGTTATTACCTTCACAATTGATGATAATGATGCAAGCTATAGATGGACAAATGATGATCCGGCAAGTGCTGGTGCCAGCTGGAAAACAACTTATATTACAAAAAATTATCCTAACATAACTTACACCTTTGATGTTTCTGATAGTTCAGATGCAACTAACTATTATTTCCAGGCAGAGGATGGAGTAGGTAATATAACAACTACAACAATCCTTACCCTCCAGAAAGATAAATGGGCACCTGGAGAAGGGCAGACAACTTCATATTCTATAAAGCGTCCTAATGCTGATACTCCAGCAACATTGGATAACGTAACTTTATCTGATGGTCTTGATGATAAAAATGGTACAGATGAAGATTATCGTATCATCAAATATAGCTCTGTAGAAGGAACTACAAACTATGCAACTAAGCTTGATGTTGATTTCTCTAATATCAATGATATTGTTGATTCAAAGAACAGATCTGGAATTGAGAATTTCTATCTTACAATAGGAACTGGTTCATCAAATTCTATCAGCCTTACCGACAAGCATTATACAGTTGATCTGACATCAACATTAAATGAAACAATCTACAAGTTCACCGTAAAGGATAATATTGGTCAGGAACGTACTCTTAAGACATTCAAACTCACTGCAGATAATGCAAAGCCGGCTTTAGGTCTTGCAGAAACAAATCCAGTAAAGACTTATGCTTCTACAGATTCAAATGATATTCATAATGTGACATCAATTAATAATGGCAGCTATGACATTTACTTCTTAAAGAAAGACAAAGCCCAGATTACTTTCTCAATTGATGATACAAGCGCAACTTACATGTGGAAGAAGGGCAACGGTAGTTGGGCTGCAATTCCTGATGAAAACAAATCTATCGACTCTACAAACAATACTTTGACTGTAACTGATAACACTCCAGATTCTGTTACTCTCTACAGTTTCAAGGCCGTAGACGGAGTTTATAATGAGTCAGCTCCGATTACATTAAGATTGATGCAGGATTATGAAGCTCCTACAGCTTCAATTACTTCCGCTTTGATGAATGGAGATAATTCTGCAGTAGATGGAACTTATAAAAATATCTCTGGCATAATCGTATACAAGGCAGGAGCAATTGCAAGTGTTCCAGATGCTGTAACAAAACTTGTATTGACAATTCCAGATGGCGCTGATAATGATGGCGGTTCAGGCTTTGAAGGCTATTACCTTAATGATACAACAAAGCTTACTGCGACATCTGACCCGGCGCTCTCTGGTAATACAGTTACAATTGACCTTGCAACGATTGATGCTGTCAACAATACCTATACTATTACAGCAAAAGATATGGTTGGCAACGTAAGTGATCCTCTCTTAAGCTTGAATCTTAAGTCAGATGCTTCGGCTCCTAACTTCACACTTTCAACTGTGCAGACAAAGGGTACAGGAACTACTTATGATGTAACCGCCATTGGAACAGGAGATGCTGCTGTATACTATCTCAAACGTGCTAATGCAATTCTAACTTTTGCTACAACAACATCAGAAGATATTGATCATTATGAATGGGATAACGGAACGGGAACTTATCTTTCTGATTCTCTCACTCTTGATTCTATGGCTTGTACATTCGAAGCTCCAGACACTATTACTACATATTTGTTCAAGGCGGTAGATGCAGTAGGAAATGCTACTGAAATTCCTGTAAAGCTTGTAAAAGATGTTGATGCTCCGTCTGGAAACATTTCATATAAGTTATGGAATGGTGCTAGTGAAACACCTGATGCAGATCAGAAAGAATATGTAACTAATGCAACTGAAACAACTCCTGCAACTACCCTGATAGGTTATAACAAAGCTGCGGTAACTAAGATTGTTTTTGATACTTCATTAGTTACCGACGGAACAAATGGTTCAGGTTTGAAGAAGCTTACATACAAGGTTAATGGTGGTGAAGCGCAGGACTTCCCAAGCGATGGTGCAATATCTGGCATTAATGCTAATGATTTTGCTAATGGAACTACTTATGAAATTATTGCAACAGATAATGTTGGAAATACTGCGACCCTTAATAAGTTTGTATTAAGAGGTGTTTCTGGTGGTCCTAAAGTACCAAAAGAAAAGGCTCCTTATTATTCAGGCTTACAGTATGTTCCTACATATCCTTATGTAGCAATAACAGAAAGTGATAATCCAAATGTAAAGGGAGCCGATGGAAAATATACACATCAGGCAAATTGGGTAAAAGCTTTTGATAAGGATGACAACAATGTTTATTACATTACAGTTGGTGGAACAGAAGAAATAAAAGAACCAAATACCCTTACTGAGAATGATAAGATATATGCTTATAATGATAAAGGTGAGCCAAATGGACAGACTGTTCCAAAAGGCTACAGTATAAGAATACTCAAAACTGGTACTCAATTCCGCTTACCTGTAATTGCAGCATCTTTACCAAGTGATAAACTTTATTACGCAATTACATATAACACAATTGCTGAACCAGGTGAAGATGCCTGGACAGAAAAGACTGTTGTAAAACTGGATGAAAATGACGAAAACGCAGTAAAGTGCTGTATAAAGGATATCCCAATCGATCTTACTAAAGTAAATAAACGTCATACCGTAATCTTTGTCTGGTATAAAGATGAACTTGGAAATGTCTGTGTACACAATCTTACTTATCCGGGGGAGACAAATCAGAACGGAGATACAAACCAGAACTGGTGGACAACAAGCGATCATCAGGGTAACGGTGGAGATTTAAGTGATCTTAATGGTGAAACACCAGCCTTTATATATCCTTCTGCTAATAAAAATGGAACTTTCGGTTTAGGATTTACTGGACTTAAGAAGTTTGTTACTGAGACAGTAGGTATTGGCACAAGTAACTCCACCTCTCGTGTAAGCAACTTCTTCAATAGTGTTGCAAATGTGTTTGCACGCGATTCAGAAGTAGTTGAAAACAGCGTAAACGAAAAGCCGGCTGAAACTGCAAAGAAGGCAGCCAAGAAGGCTAAGAAGACCGCGAAAAAAGCTGGTAAGAAGGCGAGTGGTAAGACTCAGGCTGTTGAAAAGCCTGTTATGACAGTTGAAACTGCAGAAATTGTTGATGAGACTGTTTCAATAACTGTACCGGAAGTAACTGTTGTTGCTGATACTGTAGTAAATGAACTTACAGGAGTAACAGAAAACGTTAAGGGCGAATCAGAGGTAGTTACAATTGCACCTGCTGCTGAAGCAGTGGTTGAAGCTGAAGCTGCAGATCAGGCAGATGAAGCTTCTGGAAAAACTCCTTCGAAGTCTGCTGTAATAGTAATAATGCTCGCAATTCTCAGCAGTCTGGGTGGCGTGTGGTATTACAAGAAAGGACGTAAGTAGTAGTTTACTAAGATATGCGTTGACCTGCGCGCGCGATAGCGCAAGTCTGGTCGAACGTAATTTATAAGGTTAGAAACGAGCGAAGCAAGTTTCTAATCCTTATATGATGGCATTAAACGGCACACGCATAAGCGTGTGTCCGTTTTGAATGTTATTTCTGTAAGAGTCTGAAGGTTCCTTTGATTTCGAACTTTGTGCCGATCCATTCTGGATTCATATCGGCCGGGTTTTCGGTGTTGTATGCTACACCAAAATCGTCGGTTTCGATTGGAACCTTGCCCTTTGCAAAGAACTTTTCAACCAGTTCAATGTAGTAGGCTGCAACATTGTCGTGGCTGTTCTGTGCGGCAAGTGCCTTAAAGTCTGCGAGGGCACCATTATAGTCGCCGCTTTCGAACTTCTGAAGAGCCTTTTCCCAGTCTTCTATATATTTGATTTTTGCATCATCAGCTTCTGTCTTAAAGCCGACAAGTTCGTAAAGACGGATTGGAGTTTTTACATTTACTACCTGAACACGGTCAAGGCTGCGAACAAGGAACTTGTCCGAAAGTTTTGTGCGGGTTGCTTCGCTAATCAAAATACCACCGGTATGATACTGCTTGTTTACACCTTCGAGGCGGGCTGCAAGGTTTACGTTGTTACCCATCATAGTGTAGTTCTTTTTATTTTCAGAACCCATGTATCCGGCAATCATTTCTCCAGAATTCAAACCAATGCGGGTAAAGATTGTACGTTTGTTTGCAACCATAATCTTAAATGCATCGTAAAGATCTTGTTCCATAGATTCCGGTTTCTCGCCTGCAGCAATCTGTTCAATGTATTTGTTCATTTCAATTTCTGACTGCTTCATTTTTATTGCGGCTGCACAGGCACGTTCTGCATGGTCTTCCATTTTAATTGGAGCACCTACAAGAGCGATGATAGCATCTCCTTCATATTTATCTACAGTACCACGCTGTTCCATAATCAGGTTAGACATTTTTGTAAGATAGAAGTTTAAGAGAGCTACAAGCTGTGCTGCATTGAGCAGTTCGCTGAAGCCTGAGAATTTCTGAATATCAGTAAACATGGCGGTCATTTCTACACGTTCACCACCAAGCTTGAATGAAGAAGGGTTAGCAACAATTTCTGCAACTACTTCTTTTGAAAGACACTGGCTGAAGGCACCTGTAATAAACTTTTTGTCCTTAGAAGTACTGATAAGATTTATTACAGTAATTGCGATAAAGGTAACTGCAAGAGATATTGCCGGAACTGCTGTACCAATATAAATCTTAGTAATTATATAGAAGAGAAGTAAAAGGATAATTGCAGCACCTTCCAGTACACCACCAATTGCGAGCTGGCGACCTGTACTGCTGATTTTCTGAGAAACAAAGCCGTAGCCAAAGCAAAGCAGAACCGCAATGATTACAGAAATCCACCAGGCAGAATCAATTACAAAGTCTCCTGAAAGAAGCTGATTTGCAATAGTGTAGTGTACACCTGGGTTTGGATATTTTTCTTCATACTGAATAAGACCAAAGTCGGTTGTACTTGTAGCACTTGTACCAAAAATACAGAACGAACCGGATACCTTGCTCTTTACACGTTCGCGTGAAGCTACAAGCTCTTCGTAAATCTCACGAACAGTCTTCATGCTGTCTGCAATAAATGCGGCAGTTTCTTCATCGTCTTCTACAGAAGCAATGAGGTCTGCTTCGGAAGAGCCGTAAAGGAAGTCTTTTGTTGTATCATAAAAGGCCTGCTTGTAGCTGTAATAATCATCATAAGTAACACCAGCTTCTTCATCGTCTGCAACAAGTGCGTCGTGAATAAATCCGGCTGCAGCTTCGTAATATTCGTAAGGAAGGTCTCCTTCCCAGAAGCTGAAAAATCCGTTTTCGCTAAGCTCTTTAAGGCTGTTTACAAGGTCTTTTTCCAGCAGGCTGATGCGGTATGCAGACCAGAGTGTAATACTCTTATAATCGTAATAACTTTTTTGAGGATATTTGATTAATACAGAGCCGTCCTGTGCAAGCGGAATTTTTAAGTCGCGTGTACTGTCCGGGAACTGACAGTCTTTAAGAACGATTTTGTGCTTGTAAACTTCAACCTTAGGATTTCCAAGATAATTCAGGATTGGAGCAAAAAGCAACTGAGGATAATAGTTTCCTTTGTATTCAAAAACAAGGTAAAGGCGGCGAAGGAAGCCGTCTTTGTCGGCAGGTGCATTTACAAAGCCTGCCTTTTTAGCATTAAACAAAAAGTCGCTGATTGCAGGCTCAACCCCCTTGAAGCGTGGAACTCGTGCATTTTTTGCAACAGAAATATTTTTGAGCGAAAGCTCTTCTGACAGATAGTTTTCTGCAACTTCACCTAAAGGAGGAAAGCCGTCGTCGAAGGTGAGGGTAAGATACGAGTTCTCAAAAAACTTAAGGTCATTTGCAAGTGCTTCATCTACGTCTCGGATAGAATACTGAATTGCAGTCTTAATTCGGTTCTGAACAGAATCCATAACACCGGTAAGGTCTTCTGAAATATCAGCTCCTTCCGATTCATTCATAAGCCACGAAATCTGTGCAGAAAGCTCTGTAAAGTCTTCGTCTACATAATGAGGAAGCTCAGATTCAACATAATCTTTGTTTACCTTTGTCTGAGACTTGTCCAGGAAGCTTAAATCGAATACGGCAGCTTCGGCTCCAAGATCCTTAAGGATAACAAGGGAATCTGCGTAAACCTCGCGTGAAAATGGCCATGTACCAATTGCATTTACCGAAGAGTCATCAATGTTTACCATTATAACATTGTCTGATTCAGTAAGGTCTGGTAATGCACGCTGAAACAAGTCTGCAATTTTATTATCAAGACTTGTAAAAATAAGCAGGGTACTTACAACAACAGAAATAAACGGAATTAAAAGGAATGTGTACTTTTTCATTTTTTTCTCTCTCTTAAATTATTTTTGCTTTCGGGCTACCCCCGGAAACCTAAAAAAAAATCCTGTGTTGGGTTTTACCTAAACACAGGATTTTGGGTTGTTTATTTTATTTGATTATTCGTCCCAGTCGTAATCTTCTTTTGCTTCGCTTGCGCGAGAAGAAGCTGTAACTACAGACTTACTTGTCTTGTTAGAATCAGCTGCAACTGCAGAACTCTTGAGGGAAGAACCCTTCTTAATTCCTGTTCCTGTAGAAGCAACAGATGCAAGGCTTTCGATTGTACCTTTCTGCATAGCCTTGATATTTACTTTTGAACCATCAAGTGAAAGAACAAGTGTAGAATTAACTCCAGTCTGAATAACTGTTGATGCAGGCAAATCCTGACCTTTTTCTACAGCAGTCCATTTTCCAGGAGCAGATTCATAGGTAACTTTTCCTGTGAATGATTCAACCTTGTAACCAGCAGCAAATAAAGCTGATGCTGCGAACATTGCAAATGCTGCACAAGCTAAAACTCTAAGTTTTCTCATAGTAAAATCTCCGAAAACACTTTTGATATAGTTCCTTCCATGAAGAACACATATATTATCCGATATTTTTATGAATTTGTCTACTATTTTTTTTAAAAAATTATTACTTGAAGATTAAGTCTTTTCCGATATAATTAATGTATGGCAGATACCTTAAACAGAAGCGCGTTCGACAAACTTGTTGCCGGCATGGATTCGGAAGAACGCAGTAATATGCTGGAAAAATTAAATCAATCATCAGTTTCTGTTGTGCAGCTCATGGATACAGAAGAACAGCTGCCTGAAAAAAATGTAACCCTGCATATCCGCTTTAGAAGAGAATCTGCATTTTACCGTTTCTTTCTCTGGCTCAGAAGCTTAATAGAAAAAAAAGATCCCGAAAAAATCTATAATGAAGATGTACTTGCCTCTATGGCCCGACGAATAAACCGCGACCATCCTGGTATTCTGAATCACAAAAACTACCTGCTCGATTCAGTTTTTTATGAACACCTTAAATCACTTAAGTCTGCTGCAGAATTTTTTAAGCCGTATTTTAATCTTATTGATGATAATCCGGGTGACTTTTATGTTTTTTTAAGCTCTTTTGTTGCACCTGAACTTTCGGATAAAATTACTGCAGAGGCAGACCCTTTTTCTCTTTCATTTGATACAGACCCAAATCAGGATACAAAAAATAAACTGCTTAAAAATCTTGATGATATTCTGAAAAATATAGACGGCGGAACAAAAAGTAATCTTTACAGTGCAGTAAGCTCTGTGAACTGGCTGCGTCAGTTTACCAGACTTCCATATATTCATTTTACTTCGCAGTTTACAAATCTTACAGAGAACAATTATACCTGCCCGTACCGAAATGCAGTTAACGATTTTTCAAGCTTTGCGGCTGTTTTTTCAAATATTATGTCTGTACAGAACGAAGTGCTTGAAGCAATGCTTATGTTCAGCCAGCGTAAGGAAATGACAAAAAATGCGCAGGAAAAAGATATTGAACGAACAATAAAAGAATTTATTGCAAAGGCAAATCAGTGTCTTGGTGCCCTGCAGATGTTTATTTCCAGTGTGCCTATTATTAAAGTAGGAAAAATTATAAATGCTGATTACGACTGGCTTCCTGGTAATATAGACGGGGTAGAGGGCTGGTTCCCTAACTTCCGTACCCAGTGGCGAAAGATTATTGATGTACGCTGGGCAGACTGGCTTCGCGAACGTAAAAAGAAAAATCTCGAAACTTATCTTGGAAACGATTTTGGTTTGTTTGAATTCCCAACACTAAGATACAGACCATGGCAGGCTTTGTGGCTTCGGGTTCCTTTTGCCTGCGAGCTTACCGGCGGATTTTTATCGTGGTTCTGCGAAAACCGTTACGAAGAAATGGTAGCATATTTTAATGATGTTATGATGGAAGGTGTGTTTGTTCGTAACGAAAACCGAATTGAATATTCAGAAGGTTTAAATCTGTTTGTACAGGCTAACACTCAGATGCTGGAGCTGATAGACCGTCTTGCTCCGGAAGGTGAGTATGGTGCTCAGTTTGATGAGTTTGCTACAAGCCGTATCCGTTCGTTCCAGGTACAGAATCAGATTGATTCCATGATGACAACTACCGAGTCTGAAATACGTGAATGTGTAAAAAAGTTTTGTAAGGGTGCAAAAATGATGGACAAGTGTCTAAACGGTATTCTTACAGACGAACGTGATAAAATACATGATGGCCTTCAGAATATTGCATCTATTAAAGGCCATCATAACAGAACCTGGCGAGACTCGCTTAGAGCCTGCTGGGAGGTCCTTAAAAAAGCTGAATTCTATCTTTCTGAGCTGGAGCCGATTGACGCGGCTACAGCCCAGGATTAAAGCGGAATATTTCCGTGTTTCTTAAGCGGTTTGTTTGTAAAGATCTTTGTTTCGAGGAAGTCGAAGCTTGCAACAATTCGCTTACGAGTTTCTTCCGGCTGTATAATTTCTGTAATATATCCGCGCTCTGCTGCAATATAAGGAGTCATGATTTCGCTCTTATATTTTTCTGATGCAGCCTGAACTTCAGCGGCCTTATTAGGATCTTTAAGCTCTTTTGCAAAGAGAATCTCAATAGCACCTTCTGCACCCATTACAGCAATTTCTGCCTTTGGCCATGCATAAACAAAATCAGCTCCAAGATGCTTAGAACACATAGCAATGTAAGCACCACCGTAAGCCTTACGAAGAATAACTGTAAGCTTAGGAACTGTAGCCTCGCTGTAGGCATAAATAACCTTTGCACCGTGGCGGATAATACCTTTCTGCTCTTCCTGAGGACCTGGAATAAAGCCTGGAACATCAACAAAAGTAAGAAGCGGAATATCGAAGCTGTCGCAGTAGCGGATAAAGCGTGCAATTTTATCAGAAGCATCGCAATCGAGAACACCGCCCAAGCCCTTAGGGTTGTTAGCGATAATACCAACAGTGCGGCCTTCAATCTTACCAAAACCAACTACACAGTTTACGGCAAACTCTTTCATAATTTCGAGGAAAGAATCTTCATCAATTACGCAGTTAATAACCTCGCGAACATCGTAGCCCTGGCGTGGATTTTCTGGCAGGATTTCCTTGATTTTTTTAGCGGCCTTTTTTTCGTCGAACTTAAATTTTTCGTCTGCTGCAATCTTGTCACCGAAGTAGTGAGGGATATAGTCGAGCAGGCGGCGAACTGTCTGGTAACATTCGTTTTCAGATTCGCAGCGGAAATGTGAAACACCTGATTTTGTTGCGTGAATGTTTGCACCACCCAGGTCTTCTGCAGAAATGTCCATAAACATTACAGATTTTACAACCTTAGGTCCTGTAATGAACATCTGTGTTACCTTATCAACAGTAAAGATAAAGTCTGTAATTCCAGGTGAGTATACGGCACCACCGGCACAAGGACCAGCGATGATAGAAATCTGAGGAATAGCACCAGAAGCGCGAACGTTCTGGTTGAATACGTTACCGTAACCACCAAGAGCTTCTACACCTTCCTGAATACGTGCTCCACCCGAATCGTTAATTCCGATTACAGGACAGCGCGCATCAATTGCCATTTTTGTAAGGTCTGCAATCTTGCGACCGTGCATGTGGCCAAGAGAACCACCCTGAATTGTAAAGTCCTGTGCATATACAGCAACCTTACGTCCGTTTATTTTTCCAAATCCTGTGATAACGCCATCATAAGGAATATCTTTTTTATCCATTCCAAAGCTGGTGCAGTTGTGCTTAACACCCTGATAAGTCTCTACGAATGAATCCTTATCGCAAAGTGCATTAATGCGTTCAATAGCATGAAGCTTTCCCTTTGCGTGCTGTTTTTCAACATTGTATTCCATAATTAACCTCGTGTTCTATTATGACAAATATTGTAAAATTGTCAATATGATTAAAGCCCAAGCGAAGCGTACGGATGTGTAAGGTAATACTCAATCTGGTCGCGTTCGCGCTGCATTGCATCTCGTTCCGGCAGCCATGGGTATTTTTCGCGGAGGTTTTCTACAGCAGGCATAACTTCGCCTTCGGTTTTCTTAAGCTCTTCAAAATAATCAGCTTTAAATTTTGCACAGTCTACCTTTTGAGGTTGCCTTTTAGTTTCGTCAATATCAGTTATTACCCATCGGTTCTTTTTATAGGTGAGGGTAACTGTAGAAGTAATTTTGTCTACAAGATAGTCAATATCTTCGCCTTCTGTATAAATCAGGTAATATTCAATTTTGTGAACAGAAGTACTGCCGTTTTCCAGTGTAATTCCGCCTTCCTGTGTAAGAGGAGAGGCTTTTTCGTTTTTCTTGTGAACCTCTGCCACATGCTCTGCCGGTTTTCCATCTATTTTGAGGTTTGTTACGCCATAAACTCCGGAACGGGCATATTTTTTTTCATCAGTAATATAGAAAAGCCAGTTAGCAGGGTAGCCAAAGCCGTTGTCGCCAAAGGTAAGGCGCTGCTTGTGCATAACGTAAATTCTGCTGACAGTATCTGCATAATTATTTGGCCTTTTTCCGTCTCCGAATTCAGAAAGCAGCATGGTGTCTTTTTCGTTAACACCGTTCATGTATGCGCTGATTGTCTGTGTAGAGGTAAGGCCTACAGAAGTAAAATCGGTACCACGGGTTTTGATTGTATTAATAGTAACAATTACAATTGCTGCAATTATACCTGCAATAACTGCAATTGTTGTAGAATTGCGTTTTATAGTTCGTTTTGTATTGATTTTTGAGTTCTGCGATTTTTTATATGCGGCAACCTTTTCTTCAAAAGCCGCATCGTTTGCCTTGTTCTGACTAAGCTTATAGGCTTCCTCAAGCTTTTCGAGAGGGAATTCAGCCTGTGGCTTAAGGTCGTCACTTGATTTTCCTGTTTTTCTTTTTCCTGGAATTGAAACTGCGGTAGAGTTCAGGCGAAGTGCGCTGTTAATATTGCCTGCAAGAAGGCTGTCTATTCCATTTACGCAGTACTGTACAGGAAGAAATTTGTTATCAAAAATATCAGCATTACGGGTAATGCTGTCTGCTGCTCCAAAGGCATAGTTGTTTGTGAGCAGGCGGTAAATAATTGCAGCACGTTCAAAACAGATTGCAGGAAGTCCTTTAATTGTTTCGTTTAAATAGCCGTGCTGCTGTGCAAGTGCATCTTGTGAAGGAAGTGTATTTGCGGCATAACCGAAAAGAGATTCCGGTGCAAAAAGAATTGTATCGCCGTCTACCATAATTCCGCCGGCTCCAACCATAGGAAGCTGATATCCATCAGTGGCAGCAGCGGTTAGGGCAGTACAAACGGCGAGTACGGCCTTAAGGGCAGGTTCGCCGCCCTCGTCTAAATACTGGGCAAGAGTTTTTGCGTTCTTACCCAGCGGATTTTTAGCACAATAGAAAACAAGTCGCTCCACGCTGCCGGTGGCCGAACCAATTTTAGCGGCATCGTAAGATTTTACTTCTTCAAACGACCACTGGCGAAAGTTTTTTCCGTCAAAGAGCGCACCTTCCTGGCTCAAAACTGCATCGTGTGCCGTTTTACCAAAGGTGTACTCATCAAGGTTTGTATTAAGTCTAAGTTCGTTGTTTTCTATTGTAAGTAACTGCATTATCTTTTTCCGTCCGCTCCATAAAGGTAATTAAAGTAGTCCATCTTAGTGCTGTAGGTAGCAGGGTAGTCCTTGAGGTTCTTCTTGTAAGATTCCATGCTCTTCCAGAAGGTGTAGAATTCGATGTCCTTGTTGTAAGCAGCAGCGTAAATTGCAGCAGCTTGAGCATCGGCAGCACCCTTGATTTCCTCAGACTTGCGGTATGCTTCAGAAGCAATTGTACGCTTGTCGTTTTCGAGACGTCCAAGCCATTCTGCTTTTTTACCTTCACCAAGTGAGCGGTAAGCCTGTGCAACCTGATTTCTGTCCTTAATCATTGAGTTGTATACTGATTCATTAAGCTCATCAGAATATTTTACCTGGCGAGGAACAATGTCCAAAAGCTCAATTCCCCAGCCCTGAACTTCGCTCTGAGCTTTTGCAGTCATCTGACGGCAAAGCTCGCTTCGGCCTTTAGTAACAACTTCGTTTACAGTATCAGCATTTACAAGCTTATCAATTTCCTTAGTTTCATCGTCTTTTTCGGCTTCATTAATTTTTCTTTCATTAATGATGTTTGAAGAACGTACAATTTCGCTCATTCTGTTCTGAGTAATGATTGTACGGCAGGAAGAGTCTACGATATCAGAAAGCTTGTTGTAGGCATTATTAAGAGTCTGGAAGTTCTGATAGAAGGCAACCGGGTCTGTAATGCGCCATCTTGATGTAGTATCTACTATTATATACTGATTTTCTTTGGTTGTGATGCTCTGTGGATCGCCATCAAGAGAGAGAATCAGCTTTGGATATTCAATTACGTGATCAAGGAAAGGTACTTTGATGTAAAGACCTGCTTCTGTGTGAGAATCAACAATCTTGCTGAAGCGGGTAATTACAACCTGCTTTCCTTCATTTACGATATAGAAAGGTCCTGTCATCACAAAGAGGATGAACAGAATAAAAAGGGCTACCAGCCAGCCTACAAATCTTTTCATTGCTTTAGTCATATTCGTAATCCCCCTTAGTCCTTAATATTATTGAGATTCTTTACTGGAACAAGATTTTCAAGCTCGCTGTCTATCAGCTCAGGCTTTTTGTCGCTGCCAAAGATTTCTGCCATAGTTTCAAGATAAATTCGCTCTTTAGTTGCTTTTGGAGAGCGCTTATATTCTTCGTAAACTGCATTAAAGCGGGCAACATCACCCTTTGCCATGTTTACACGTTCAGAAGCATAACCTTCTGCAACCTGAATCTGGCGGTCTGCTTCACCCTGAGCGCGAGGAATTTCCTTGTTGTACTCTTCCTTACCTTCGTTTATAAGGCGTTTCATATCCTGGCTTGCCTTGTTTACATCTTCAAAAGCAGCCTGAACCTCTACAGGTGGAACTACGTTCTGGAACTGAACTGTTGTAACGTTTATTCCAAGTCCGAGTGCCTTAAAGTTTTCGTTCATCTGTTCCTGTGCAAGGTTCTGGATAGTAGAACGGTCAGAGCTAATTACGTCGAAAATTGCACGGTCGCCAACCAGGGTGTTGATTACCGAGCGGGAAATATCGCGGATTGTTTGCTCACGCTCGTAAACATTAAAGAGCCACTGCTTAGGATCTGTTACCTTATACTGAATAACCCATTCAACATCTACTATATTAAGGTCTCCTGTGAGCATTTCTGATTCTTCAGAAATATTGTTTTTATACTCATTGTTGCGGCCTGCTTTTACAGTTTTAAAACCAAACTGCTCGGCGCGGAGAGTTTTAATGTCAACATTGTAGTTTTTGTCGATTCCGAACGGCAGCTTTACATGAAGGCCAGAGCCTACTGTCTGCTGGTATTTTCCGAATCTGGTGATTACCGCATTTTCTGTTTCATCAACTACATAAACACTTGAAAATCCTGCAACTACACCTAGTGCAAGAACAATCAGCCAGAAAAGCATGGCAGGGCCTACGCTTTTGCGCACACTTTTTGCTTTTTTTACTTCTTCGTCAGCCATCTTTGGCGCCTCCTCACGTCATCCCGAACTGGTTTCGGGATCTTATTTAAAGATATTAAGTTTGACAAAAAAAAACAACAAAAAAAGCGGATATGGAGTATAATATTTTATATGGAAGATAAGAAAGAAAAATCACCGATATCAGAAAAAAAACAGAATTTCCGTAAGGCAGGGCTGGGAACCCGCATTCTTCTGCGAATTGTGACAATTATTGTAATAGCCCTGATTGTGCTTTGCGGCGGATATATTGGCTTTAAACGCTTTACAACTGTAAAGACCGAAAGCAAGCTTGCGCTGGTAGACCGCCAGCTTTCATATTGTCAGGAGCTTGTTACGGCAAAGTACCGCTACAGCGACATTATTACCTTAAAAAAGTCTGCCGGTTTTTCTAAAAGCTACAGCATTATTAAGTACACGGGTATTATACGTGCCGGTATTGCAGATATAACTGATGTTTCGTACAGCGTTTCTCTCGACGGAAAAACTATAACACTCAGCATTCCTGAGGCAGAGGTGCTCGGCAATGAGATTGTGAGCCAGAGCGTTTTCGACGAAAAGCAGAGTGTTTTTGTTTCAATTTCTACACAGGAAGTTTTTGATGAAATAGATAAGGCAAAGCAGGCAGCCGTAGAAGATATGATTGCCGAAGGAGTTCTTGACGATGCCCGCGACTATGCCGTAAGAATCATTACCCAGTTCATGCTTGCCCTTGGCTTTGAGGAAGTAAAGATAAGATAATTCTTACTTGAATTTTCCCTTCTTTTTTCGTTAAACTTAACTTTATGTCTACTATCAGAAAGCTTACCCGTGGCCTGAGTAAGCGATATATCATTAATACTATACTTTCGCCTGTAGTTATGATTGGCGAAGTAGTTATGGAAGTAATTATTCCATTTATAATGGCCAAAATAATCGATGTTGGAATTGCAGGAAAAGATCTGCCTTTTGTTGCCCGCTACGGTGCAATTATGATTGGTCTTGCAGTCATTTCTTTAACCTGCGGAGTTCTTGGAACCCGCTTTTCTACTGTTGCTGCACAGGGCTTTGCCTATACTCTAAGAACCCGTCTTTATAAAAAGATTCAGAGTTTTTCTTTTGCAAATATAGACCACTTCAGTACAGCGTCTCTTGTAACCCGTCTTACTACAGACATTAATATGGTACAGAATGTTTACCGCATGCTTATTCACATGTGTGTACGCTCTCCGTTCATGCTGATTGCCGGAACAATTATGGCCTTTAGAATGAACTCACAACTTGCAATTCTGTTTTTAATTGCTATTCCAATAATTGTAATTTCTGTTCTCGGTATTTCTAACCTTGCACATCCGCGCTTTAAAATCATGATGAAAAAGTTCGACGGAATGAACTCTGCAATTCAGGAAAACCTCATTGGAATAAGAATTGTAAAGGCTTATGTTCGTGGCGACTTTGAGGAAAAGAAATTCCGTAAGGCTGCCGATGAGGTTCGCCGTGCACAGGTTCATGCAGAAAAGCTCATCATTTTTATGATGCCGATTATGCAGCTTGTTATGTATGTTTCAATGATTGCCGTAATGTGGTTTGGCGGCCGGCTTGTTGTGGGCGGACACATGCTCAGTGGTGAGCTCATCAGCTTCTTTACTTATGTAACACAGGTGCTTTCTTCTATTATGTTCCTGGGTATGGTGTTTGTATCACTTGTAATGGTGCAGGCTTCTAACCAGCGTATTGTAGAAGTTCTCGACGAAGTTCCGGATATTGAAAATCCTGCTAACCCGGTTATGGAGGTTCGCGACGGTTCTGTTGAATTTGATCATGTAGATTTCAGCTATCATAAAAAGGCCGATAACTGCATTCTTAAAGATATCAGCCTGAAAATTAAGAGCGGGCAGGTTGTGGGAATTATTGGAAGTACTGGTTCTTCTAAAACTTCGCTTGTTGCACTTTTACCTCGTCTCTATGATGTTCTCGAAGGCTCTGTAAAAATCGGTGGTGTTGATGTACGTAACTACGACATTACCGTGCTTCGCGACAGTGTTGCCATGGTGCTCCAGAAAAACGTTTTGTTCAGCGGTACAATCCGCGACAACTTAAAGTGGGGTAACAAAGATGCAACAGAAGAGCAGATTATTGCTGCTTGTAAAGCGGCAGATGCCGACAGCTTTATCAGTTCCTTCCCAGAAGGCTACGACACAATGCTTGGGCAGGGTGGTGTAAACGTTTCTGGCGGACAGAAGCAGCGTCTTTGTATTGCCCGTGCACTTTTGAAAAATCCTAAAATCCTCATTCTGGACGACAGTACCTCTGCAGTAGATACTGCAACAGAAGGACGAATCCGCAGTGCCCTTAAAGAGCTTGCCCCTTCAACTACAAAAATCATTATTGCTCAGCGCATTTCTTCTGTAAAAGAAGCAGATATGATTATTGTTCTTGATGAAGGAACTGTCAGTGCGGTTGGAACTCACGACGAGCTTTTAAAATCAAATCATATTTACCGGGAAGTTTACGAATCGCAGCAGCAGGGTAGCGGAGATGCCGACCTTGAAGGAGGTGATGAATAATGCCACCTATGAGACAAAAGGGTTTTGGAAAACCTAAAAATGCGAAAAAGACAATTACCCGCATTCTTCAGTATATGGGAAAATTTAAGGCCTTGTGGCTTGTTGTATTTTTGTGTGTACTTATAAGTTCTGGTGCTTCTGTAATAGGAACCTACCTGATTAAGCCTGCACTGAACAATTACATCATTCCAATGATTGGTCACCAGAATCCGGACTTTGGCGGATTTGCACGTCTGCTGCTTGGAGTTCTCGGACTTTTCTGTGTGGGCGTTATTGCTTCGTGGTGCAATTCGCGCCTTATGATTTATATTTCAACGAACCTGCTTTACAACGTTCGCTGCGATTTATTCAGCCGGCTGGAAAAGCTTCCTATCAAATATTACGATAGTCATACTCATGGTGAGCTCATGTCCCGCTTTACAAACGATACAGATGCCCTACGCGAAATGATGAGTCAGACTATACCTCAGCTGTTTTCTTCTATCATTACTGTAACTTCTGTTTTTGTAATGATGATTTCGCTGAGTCCGCTGCTTACTCTTGTAATGCTCGTAACAATGTTTTTAATAACCTTGAGCATGGCGGCAGTTGGTAAACGTTCTGCGAAAGCCTTCCGCGAAAATCAAAAATGCGTTGGCGAATTAAACGGATTTATTGAAGAAATGGTAGAAGGCCAGAAGGTAATCAAGGTGTTCAATCACGAAGGTGAGGCAGTTTCGGAATTCAACCGTCTGAGCGATAATCTTCGTAAAGCCGGAACCTCTGCCATGACTTATGGTGGACTCATGGGCCCTATGATGAATAACTTCAGCCATATGCAGTATGCGGTGGTTGCCATTCTTGCAGCGGCTCTTATGATTATGGGCGAGAGCGGTTTAATGTCGTTTAATCTTTTTACCGGTGTTATGAATCTTGGTACCATTGCAGCCTTTTTGCAGTATACCCGTTCTTTCAGTCAGCCTATTTCCATGATGAGTATGCAGGCAAACAGTGTTCTTAATGCCCTTGCCGGCGCGGAAAGAATTTTTGCCGTAATTGATGAAGATGAAGAAATTGACGAAGGTAACTTTACTTTGGTAAATGCTTACGAAGCAAAGGTAGAAAGTGACGATAAAAAAGAAACACGTCGTCTTGTTCAGTCTTATGCTTCTACAGGTGAGTGGGCATGGAAGAACCCTGCAGACAATTCACTTCGTAAGCTCGAAGGTGAGGTTGTATTTGACCATGTTACCTTTGGCTACAAGCCTGAAAAAACTGTATTGCATGATATTTGTATTCATGCAAAGCCTGGTCAGAAAATTGCGCTTGTTGGTTCAACCGGTTCGGGTAAGACAACTACGATAAATCTGCTTTCGCGTTTTTATGATGTTCCGGATGGCTGTGGTAAGATTACTTACGACGGTATTCCTTTGAATGAAATTTCAAAGGGCTCGCTGCGCAAGTCGCTCGGAATGGTTCAGCAGACTACTCATTTGTTTACAGGAACTATTAAAGATAATATACGATACGGAAATCTTGAAGCTTCGGATGCTCAGATTTATGAGGCGGCAAAGCTTGCCAATGCAGACCACTTTATCCGTCATCTGGAAAACGGTTACGACACAGTTATTACAGGAGACGGTGCAAGCCTGAGTCAGGGCCAGAGACAGCTTTTAGCCATTGC
>CAMJNC010000010.1 GCA_946407195.1 uncultured Treponema sp.
CAGACATTGTAAGACAGTCAATGTTATTTTTCATAACCTTGAGCTTTTCCTTGTCCTTTACGCCAAAGCGCTGCTCTTCATCAATAATCATAAGACCAAGCTTTTTAAAGCTTACATCCTTCTGAATGATTCTGTGAGTTCCAACTAAAATATCAACTTCGCCTGCAGCAACCTTTGCAAGAATCTTTTTCTGTTCTGCTGGTGGTACAAAGCGCGACAAACGTTCAATCTTTACCGGGAAGTTTTTAAAACGGCCCTTGCAGGTTTCATAATGCTGTTCTGCGAGAATAGTAGTTGGTGCCAGGAACGCTACCTGTTTACCGCCCATAACCGCCTTAAACGCCGCGCGCATGGCAATTTCCGTCTTACCATAACCAACATCTCCGCAGATCAGGCGGTCCATCGGAACCGGCTTTTCCATATCAGCCTTAATTTCCTCTGTAACGGTAATCTGGTCCGGAGTATCCTCGTATGGGAATGCCGCTTCAAAGGCAGCCTGCCATTCAGTTTCCTTAGGGAATGCAAAGCCCACAGAGGCCTGGCGTCTTGAATACAAATCAATAAGCTTCTGTGCAATGTCTTCTACAGCCTGTTTTACCTTGTTCTTACGGCTTTCCCAAGACTTACTTCCAATGCGGTCCAGGCGAGGTTTGTCGCCTTCGTTTCCAATATAGCGCTGAACAAGGTTTACCTGCTCAATCGGTACAAATGCAATTTCATTATCAGCATATTCAAGCTTGATGTAATCGCGCTCGTTACCCATTGCCTTTACGCGTTCAATTCCATGGAAAAGCCCTATTCCCCAGTTTACATGTACAACATAATCACCCGGATTAAGCTCTACAAAGGTGTCTATAGCCTTAGATTTTGCCTTATTTACAGATTTTGCAACGTACTGTCTGCGGCCAAAAATCTCGTTTTCCTGAATTACAAGAAGCTTTGCATCTGGCAGTCTGAAGCCTGCTGATATTGCCTTTGGAATAAGTATTACAGGATGTATTTCTCCGTCATCCTGAATATCAGTGTAATCCTTAAAAATCTCATGAATACGAAGCTGCTGGTTTTCATTATCAGTAAAAATAAAGATATTCCAGCCGGCATTCTGAAGCTCTGTAAGCTCCTCTTTCATAAAGTTGATGTTTCCAAAGAAACTTCGTGCCGGTTCTGCTCCAATCTGATAATGGTAGACAGAATTATCCTCTTCTTGCTTTTGAAGTGTTCTAAAAAGTATACACTTTGAGATGTTTTCTAATAGTTTTTCGTAATCAGAAAGCATCATGTCAGGTGGTAAAACCGGATATTCTTCCCTTGAGGTGCGGTAAAGCTTGTTGTATTCGCGATTTATTGTAAGACGTGCGTTTTCCTGCTTGTCGTAGTTGTAGAAAAGTACAAAGGTGTCTTCGTCTATGTAATCGAGTAAGGTGTAGGTTTTGTCGTAAATCAGCTGATATAAAAACTCTTCTCCCTCGGCTTCTTTACTTACAGAAAGGCCTGTAAGAAGGTTTTCGAGGTATTTTTGAGCAGTTTCGGTTAGTGGCAGGTGTACGGAAAAGTCTCCGCCCATAGCTGCTGCATTTTCTGCACTGCCCGCTCCATCCTCTTTTATTGCTGTATCCTGATATTCCTGCATTTTCTGTGAGGCTTTTTCAATCAGCTCGTCAGTCCAGAGTACTTCCTTTGTCGGGTAAATCAAAACGTCCTGCTTTGAGCCTATGGTTGTCTGGGTATCGGTTTCAAATTCCTTAAAGGATTCAATTTCATCAAAATCAAAAATAATGCGGGTTGCATGCTCGTCGCAAGGTAAAAAGATGTCTAAAACCTCACCGCGAAGGCTGAATTCTCCGCGTACGTTTACCTTAGGAACTCTTGTATAGCCCATGTTGCTGAGCTTTTGTGCAATGCTTGTTGTGTCCAGTTTGTCGCCTTTATTGAGCTTAAAAGAAAGAGTTTTCAGATAATCAGGGGAAGGCAGCGGCGACATAAAGGCGCGCTGGGTAAATATAAAAATGCGTGGAGTTGAATTAAAGGTTATTGTCTGATTTTTTGAAATCAGCTTGGAAAGAACGCCGGCTCTTTTACCAAAGGTTACCGAACCTCTTGCTGCAGGTCTGTACGGAACTGTACCCCAGTCAGGGAAAATATGAACCTCTGCTTCGGAAAAAATTGCTGCAAGATCTTCGGCAATGTCGCGTGCATCAGCTTCTGTTGGAACGATAATAATCAGGTCGGAAGAGAAAAATTTATAAGCGGGACTGTTTTTGCTTGAGGCAGAATACTGCATTGCATGAACAGTTTTAAGGTGATTTGAACGGCATACTTCGGCTGTAAAATAGCTGAAAAGTGAACCGTGAAGGCCTTCGATATTCAGAGGAAACTTTGAATTTTCATCAAAAAAAGCAGCTGTTGTATCGCGGATTTCGCTCTGATTATGCAATATTTCGTCTATAGAAGTTAATGATTTCATTTAATATTCCGATTATTATATAGTAAAAGATTATTAATAGGAGAATACGTTGAAAATTCGTAAACTGCTTTCAATTATATCAGTTCTTTTTGTTTTTGGACAGATGGCTATTTTTGCTGAAGATGAGACTTCTGTACAGGATTACTCAAATGCTTCTGTGTCTATAAAATATTATAACCGCACGGTTTATTATCCGGGAAATGCTGATGAGTCGCCTGTTTTTGTACACATCACAATAAAGAACAACGGTTCAGAAACTCTGCGCTTTAAGCTTGCCGATGACCGCTCGTTCAGTATGGACTTTAATGCCTATACTGTAAAAAACAGCCGTCTTGAGCAGACTTCGAACATTATCGAAAAGCGTACTACAAATCAGACTGTATACTTCAGAGAGCTTGCTCTTGAACAGGGTGAAGAATATTCCTTTGTTGAAAATGTTAAAGACTTTTTGAAGATTGAAGAGCCTTCTGTTTATTATCTTGAGCTTTTCTTTTACCCGGAATTGTATAAATCAAAATATCTTACTTTGAAATCAAACAGACTTACTCTTGAGGTTCGCCCTTCTCCATCTGCTGCTTCTTCAAACTTTGTTGCCGTAAAGAATGAGTCAATTGAGATTCTTAAGCCTCAGGATATTTCTCCTGATAAGGTTGTTGAACAGACAATTATTGCACGTCAGAAATCTCTCTGGGATCAGTACTTCCTTTACATGGATGTTGAATCTTTGATTCAGAGAAATCCTTCGCTTAAGAAAAAGTACATTTCTGTTTCTGCAGAAGAACGTTCAAGAATGGTTCAGTCTTTCAAGGGTGATCTTATGCAGGCTCGTATTGAAAATGATATCGTAGCAGTTCCAGAAAGCTTCCAGATTGAAAAGACAACTTATTCTCCAACTGAAGGAAGCGTTACTGTAATTGAATGGTTCAAGTATCCAAACTTCAGCGAAAAGAAACGCTACACTTACAAGGTTTGGCAGCGTGAAGGAATCTGGAAGATTTACGATTACACTGTAGTTAATCTTGGAACTGAGTAGCAGGCGGCCGTATAAATGAAAGCACTTGTTATTTCGGACAGAGCAGAAATAATAGATTTTGTAACTCCCCTCTTAAAAGATAAGGGCTTTGATTTAATTCATTACAGATGGATTATCAAGGCTCTGGATAATATCGAAGAGATTCAGCCTGACGTAATTGTGCTTAGTGCCGGTGAGTATCCGAGACACTGGAAGACTCTGGCTGGCTTTGTGCAAAGCGGTATTGGTGGAAATGATGTAAAGGTTTACCTGTATGAAACTACTCCGCTTTCAGAAGAAGATGAAAAAAAAGCAGAAGGTCTTGGAGTACTTCAGTTTACTGATTACTTTGGTCAGGACGCTGAAATTAGTGAGCGTTTATATACAACTGTTCAAATTGCATATAACGAACCTTATGGAGCAATGCACTTTTGTTCCGGCAAATATTACGAAGACGAAAGAGTTATAGAAATTGAAGATAAAATAACTAACGGTGGTTATCTTAAATATGTAAGTATGTTTTATGGTGATAATGTTAATTCCTTTTCTGCTGTTGTTGAAAATGAAGCTGATGGAATTACAAGCCTTAAAGTAATGTAATTATGAGAAAAAGATCGAAATCAAAAGAAGCTAAATTTTTCTGTGAAAGCTGTGGATCTGAAGTTCCGAGAAACTCTAAGGTTTGCCCTACCTGTGGAAAATTCTTTGCCTCTGTTCGTTGTCCTCAATGCGGAAGAATTGGTAGTAATGATGATTTTAAAAACGGCTGCCCTACCTGTGGTTATGCTATAAATCCGGATTTTCTTTACGGACGTGGCTCTGGTTCAATTCCAGGTATTGGAGCTACTAGCGGAAGATTTGGTAAAGGACGAAATGGATCTGGAATTGCCGCAATCTTTGGAAACTCAGGAAGAAGAAATTCTTCTGCTTATACAGATTCAAGCTTACCCTTCTGGATTTATGCAGTTTCAATTATAATTCTGGTTGGCTTAGTTATAGGCCTGTACAGCTGTTTATAGCCTTTTACGGCTTTTTAGACCAGTTTTCCAATCTTGACTAAGAAAGGCCTTTTCGTTAATATTAAATAACATTTTTAGCCCGGGTGGCGGAATTGGTAGACGCGCTTGGTTCAGGTCCAAGTGTCCTTACGGTCATAGGAGTTCAAGTCTCCTCTCGGGTACTCAAAAGAAATTTTAGTTGCAGAAAACAAAAGTTTTTCTGCATTTTTTTTGTCCGAATTATAAAGTAAGTCTCCGATAACAGGAAGGCCTGCCCATGCTAAATGACAGCGCACCTGATG
Organism: uncultured Treponema sp.; assembly: GCA_946407195.1. Lineage (GTDB taxonomy): Bacteria > Spirochaetota > Spirochaetia > Treponematales > Treponemataceae > Treponema_D. Next base: position 4,777 of record CAMJNC010000010.1, read on the forward strand.
TCTATAGCCTTCTGTAATACGGCACTCAGCTGTAGCTGTGCCGGCTTTTTTATCAAGTCTGTTTATAGTAATTTTTGTTGTATAAAGCTTTTGTTTGCCAAGCTTTGAAAGGGCTGCTTTACCTGATTTTTCTGTTACAGGGCGAACCTCTTTTCTTCCTTCACCAAAGGGACGGAAATATGAAGATACTGTAAAGCTGGTATTTTCTGAAGCTTCTTCAATTAATACTTCTGCGGGCGGAAAGCCTCCGAGCAGCTTTGAATTATCCGGGCTTATATTACATTCTGCCTGATAATATTTTATAAAGCGCCCTTCCCTTTGTTCTTCGCATAAAAAGTCGTAGCATTCCTGTGTCGCAGCTATTACCATAAGCCCGTCGGTTGCGGTATCCAGTCGGTGAAGAAGCCCGTATTCAATTTCTTTTTTACCGTGAACATTACGGAGCTCCGGGAATAATTGAACTGCCTGAGAAAGTGCGTTGTCAAAATCAGCCTGTGTAAGAGGTGCCGAAGCAAGATTCTTTGGCTTGTAAATAACGAGAAAAGGTTTATCGGCTGTTGGCGAATGAATGGTTTCAATATTCATTTTTTGGGAATTTAGCACGAAGCTTTTTTTCGATTTTCTGAAAACGGCCTGGAACCCGGGTGCGGAAGGTTGTGTAATCGTTTGCTCCAGGGAGCTTTATTTTCAACTGAACGGAATGAAGCATGAGTGTTGCATCTGGAAAATTTGAATCTGGTTTGTTGTAAATAACATCTCCAAGAATCGGGCAGCCAAGATACTTCATATGAACGCGTATCTGATGAGTACGGCCGGTTTTGAGGCGAACTCTTATAAGCGAATAATTTCCGTAGCTTGCAATGCAGTGATAAAGTGTTCTTGCAAATTTTCCATCATCTGTGTCGGTAACTGCCTTAAAGCGATGGCGGTTTTTTGGATCGCGGATAATTTGAGTTCTTATATCACCTGTGCGCTGCTTTGGTTTTCCGCAGCAGATACAGATATATTCCTTTTGAAGTGATTTGTCTTTAAACTGTTTTTGTAAAAACTCTTCGGCATCGCGGTTCTTTGCAGTTATGATAATTCCCGAGGTTTCCTTATCAAGACGGTGAACAATACCCGGACGGCGTCGCTCTAAAATTTCTGCAGCACTTCCCTCTTTAAGCTGTTCTACAGACTGTCTGCCCCAGTGATATAAAAGCGCATTTACAAGTGTACCTGTCCAGTTACCGCAGGCAGGATGTGTTACCATTCCCTGAGCCTTGTTAACTACAGTTACATTTTCATCCTCATAAATAATTTCGAGAGGAATATTTTCAGGATCTATATTATCAGGAATATTATCTTCCCACTGAATGTCTATCTGGTCTCCGGCCTTTACCTTTTGCGAAAGCTTTACCTTTTTGCCGTTTACAAGAATTTCGTTTACTCCGCTTTTGAGCTTGGAACGGTTCATGCCGTTTGGGAGAGAAGCAATAAATTTGTCGAGGCGCTGCTGGTCTGGAAAATCAGCCGGAACCTTTGCACTGAAAAAAGGCATTATTCTTCAATCTCCTGAACTTCTTCTACAGAAGTTTCGTCCTTCGCATCGTCCTTAGGTAACGGAATTATCTGTGCATCTTCATCTTCAGAAATCGGGATAACGGAAATATCGTCATAATTAACCTGAGCCTTTTTCTTTTTAGAAGAGCGTTTTATCAGCTGAACAATTAAATCTGTAAGTCCAATGCCAATACAGATTCCAACTGAGGTGAGAATAATTCCCTTCTGTTCTTCCTGCGAAAACGAAGAGGCAGAAAATATATCAGGCTGATAAGCTGAATCAAAATCGTTTTTAGCATATCTGTAAGTTGAATAAGCAAGGGTTGTATCCAGCGTAACAAAAGGAAGTGCCCCGATTGTAATTATTTCAAAGCGGCGGATATCCTTGAGGGTCTGAGGAAATTCATCGTCCTCATAAGGCTTTGTTGTTGTATCTTCGGAAAAAGCCGGACAACAGAAATTGATAAAAAGAGAAACGAACAGTATTTTTGCGATTAATCTTTTTTTCATTTACTGTAATCCCGTTCTCCAAAAATAGCGGTTCCAACACGCACGAGAGTTGAACCTTCTTCAATTGCAATTTCAAAATCTCCGGACATTCCCATTGAAAGCTCTGTAAGTGGCAGGTCCGGGAACTGTGGCTTAAGCTTTTGAGAAAGCTCACGTAAGGTTATAAAAGATTTACGGATAAGCTTTTCGTCTTCTGTAAAAGGAGCCATTGTCATAAAGCCGCACGGAATGATGTGCGGGAAGCTACCCTTTGCGCATTCTTCAATTGATTTACAAAGCTCTGCTTCTGAGGTATAACCTGATTTTGATTCTTCACCGGTGTGATATTCAAATAAAATATTGATTTTGCGGTCGAGCTTTGCACACTGCTTTTCAATTTCCTGTAAGAGCTCAAGGCGGTCTACAGACTGAATGCATGAAGCAAATGTAATTGCCTTCTTTACTTTATTTGACTGGAGCTGACCTATCATGTGAACTGAAAGCTCGGGGTGCAGGGCAATAAGAGACGGGAACTTTTCTGAAGCTTCCTGAACACGGTTTTCGCCAAAGAGTAACTGCCCTGCTTCAAAGGCTTCTACAACAGCCTCTGAAGGATGAAACTTACTAACGGCCATTAGTTTAACAGAGCCCTGAGGACGGCCTGATTTTTTTTCTGCCTGAGCAATTTTGTTTCTGATGATTTCGAGATTATCCTTTATGCTGATATTAGCGCTCATTTTGAATCCTCAATTACATCAGAAAGCTTTAAGAGCTCTGGTAAGGTAAGAACCTCGGCTCGTTTCATAATATCAATTCCAGCTTTTTCAAGACAGGAAACGGCAAGGTTGTTATTTTTCAAATACTGAGAAAGATTGTTTCTTACGGTTTTACGGCGTGAGCTGAATAAGGCTCTCTGAACCTTTACAAAGGTTGCAGGATTTTTACAGCATGGGAAATCAGCTTTTTTAGTAAATACAACGGCACGCGAATCTACGTTTGGCTTTGGCCAGAAATTACCGCCTGCTAAATCAAGCAGAGGCTTTACATCATAAGCCCACTGGCACAAGGCAGAAAAAGAAGAATAGTCTGCAGTTCCAGGCTTAGCACACATACGATGTGCAACTTCCTTCTGAACTGTAAATACACATTTATCAAAGCGAACGTTGTTCTCGATTGTATCTGCAATAATTGTAGCTGCAATATTGTAAGGAAGGTTGCCAAAAAAACGATCAGGCTGGCCTGCTTCTTTAAAGTGTCTCTTCCAGGTTTTCATAACGTCACCTTCAACAATACGGAAGGTTCCGCCCTTATTATAGTCTTCAAAGAATCCGCTGATTAATGAAGCAAAGCCGCGGTCAATTTCGAAAACAGTAAGATCTGCACCACGTTCCAGAATTGTACTTGTCATGGCACCAAGACCAGGACCTACTTCCCAAACCTTCATGCCTTCTGTAAGTTCAAGGGCATCTACAAGACGACGGCGCGCATCTTCGTTAATCAGAAAGTTCTGTCCGAATTTTTTCTGCATTGAAAAGCCGTTTGCGTCTAAAACCTGTTTGAGTTCTGCAGGAGAATTATAGTCTGGATGCTTCAATTTTGACTCCATTTTTATAAATGCCAGTTTGGTACAAGTGAAAAAATATTCACTATAAAAGTAATTACAGTATACTGCAAATTGATAAAAATTCCACTAGGTTTGGCAAGGAATGGAAATATAAGGCTGAGGAGAATCAGTACTAAGCCGCTGTAAATAAATATAGTCACAAAAGGAGAAACAACGGTACTCGAAACAATTCCGATAGGACTAAAGGCTCCAAAGATTTTTAATGAGATTGGAGCGGTTATGGTCTGTGCCCCGGTTGCGGCTGAAAGTGAAGAAGCAAATATTTTTGGACAGAACTTATAATAAAACCTGTTGAATAAACGGCTTGTAAGTAATATTCCTGCAAGAGCTCCGTAAGAAAGTATAAAGGCAACACTATGAATGTCCTGCGGGCACATTGCGCTTTGAATCAAAAAAGAAAAACAAAGGATAGAAAGCATATCCGGCTTTTGTGCTCCCGCTATTGCAGAGGCTATCATAAGCATGGCGCAGATAAAGGCGCGGGTTAAAGACGGAGAAAAGCCTGCAAACCACACAAAGGTTATAAGTGTAATTATGCGGAGGAAAAACGTTAGCTTTTTGATTCCGGCACGATTACCTAAAAACAAGGCAATCGTAGAAAACATGGAAAGGTGCATTCCAGAAAGTGCCAGGATGTGTGAGAGGCCGGCGCGGCGGAAAGAGTCCTGGGTGGCGGTGTCTGTATATTCGCGGGCCCCGCACAAAAGCGCCAGTAGTAAACCGCCTCCACTGCCCCAGCTGTACATAAGCCTTTTAAAGTGGAGTCTGCAGAGAGCGCGGAAATGTAATAGTTTTCCAGAAAAACTTTTAGGCCAGCAAGCTGCCTTACATTTTTTTACATAAAAACCTTTGTCTGTGTATCTTCCGGTAAAACTGTATTGTCCGCCTGTCTCATATAAAAATCCATTTGATTTACTTTGTGAAAATAATTTTCCTGGAGAAAATACTTCTGCAATCTCACTTGGGATATAAACTGTAAAGCGGCCACTTGCCGTCGACATAAGGCCCTGGGCATTACATACGGTCTTTGGCGCGAACGAAGCGCAATAGTATGAGCCGCTGGTTGTTTTTGCAGGAGATGAAAGTATAATTCCGGAAACGGCTGTTATTTCTTTTGATGCTATAAGAGAGTTTACTGCCGGCTTTTGTGGAATGGTAAAAAAGCTGGAATAGAAAATAAGAATACAGATTAAAGTTGAAACAAAAACTGGTTTTCTAAAATAATCAAATAAACTGTTTACTGCCATCTGAGTCCTGACAGTGCATCCCGGGCAGCAGTCAGAACCGATTCCTCGTAATTAAGATAAGTAACAGCCAGCAGAGAATCAAAGGCAGCCTTGTCGCCGATAGCACCTAAAGTATTGATTACGGCCATTGCGATTTCGGAAGACACGCGGCTTCCGTTTTCGGTACGGTCGTTCAATTCTTCAAGGTAGCTGATGAGAGGCGCAACAGCATCAAGAGGAGCAATGTTTCTGAGCGAAGTTATAACAGTCTTAAACTGTGCTTCTGACATATTCTGTTTTTCATAAAGCTTTTTTGAAAGTTCAAAATATGAAAGAGCTTTAGCTGAAGCAAGAGTCCAGTTATTATCGCTGAGATAGTTTAAAGCAGTAAGCTGAAGTTTAATTGTATCTGCAGAAGCTCCCGAAGAATTGTCTACTAATAATATAGACTCACTTAACACATTTTCGGCAATTTCACAGATATTTTTTTTCGAAATTTGTGTATTTTGTTGTACCAGAGCAAAAAGTGAAGAGATTTTCTGAATATCAGCACCTTTAATAAGTGCAATAACTTCATTCATTGCAATTGGAATAAGTGTAATTGTTGTTTTTTCTATTTCCTTTTTATAAGTGGAATAGGAATTGTCATTTAAAAATCCGTATAAAAGCTTGAAGGATTCTTCGTTACCAATTGATTCCAGAGCACCAACACTTGATTTAAAAACTCCGCTGTCTGCACTCTTTATATCTGTGGTTTTAAGATAGCTGTTTAACAGGGCTGTAAACGGTGCATAAGAAAGTGTATCTTTTAAGGCAACTGCCTTTGAAATAACGGCAATCTGAACTGTGCTGCTTTTATTAAACTGTGTAAAAAGAGAAATAAAGCTTTCTGTAAGCTTCTGCTTTTGAGAGTCACTCTGCTTTCTTACAAGCTCTGGTGTGTATGAAAGAATTGCAGCTACGGCAAGACCGTCAAGCTCTCTGTCGTTTCCAAGTGCTTCCTTGTTTTCAAGACAGAAATTAACTGCCTGTTCAGAAATCCACTGTGCATCTGAATCTCCTGCTTCGCGTACTGCGGCAGTTTTATCTGCAATATTTCCCTTAATAAATTTAATTTTACTTGTCTGTGCAAATACACAAAGAGTTGTTGAAAATAATAAAATAAGGCTGAGTGTTTTTTTCATCATAGTTACCTCATTAAGTCTTCTAAAAAACATTTATCTCATCTGATTTATTTGGTATAACTTCTGAATCTAAAGGCTTGCCCGGAGTTATAGCAGCTGAAGATTCGGCTGATGGTGCTGCGTTTGTTTCTGACGGTGTTGCAGCCGGAGCTTTTCCTGTTGCTTCAGAAATTTCCTGAGCAATTTCATCTCCTTCAGTTTTTACAGCGTCGGTATTAACATCATTTTGTTCTGCCTTTTCATCATCCTCTGTCTGCTCAAGAGCTTCCATAACTTCCTTTTCGTTTTCAGGCATCATGTTGTAAACAAACTTAAGTACTTCGTTGCGCATTGCAGTTTCAATATGAGTACATTCAAAATGAAGCAGAGACTGATTCTGCTCCTCGTTGAATTCAACAGTGCGCACAATACCAACCATAAGAATCAGCTTGTTATGTACGTTAAACTGAAGCTTGATCTTTACGTTCTGAACGCCCTTACCTCCAATTCTTATGAGTGCACCTGACTCAGAGATGTCTTCAATTAAACAACGGAAACCATTCTGGGTTTCAATTGCATTAACATCAACCTTGTCTTTTTTAATGATATAGAGCATTCCGTATATTTCACACTTTACACGAACTGATTTTCGCTTTTGAGTTCTTACAAGATTAGATGAGTGCTTAAGGAACAATGCAGACTTTCCAAGGAAAAGACCGCTTTGAGTTACTGTTGTATCAAATACGTAGCGGGCATCTCCTTTTCTCCAGAGGTAAACGCTTATAACTTTTCCTACCCAGTCTTCACCTGTGTAAGGAATGAGGTTTTTCTGGCGCGGTACATTTATTACAAGGAAATTTCCGTTTCCCACAATTTCAGAAGCAAATACACCTTTTCCAGGAAGAATGATGCGAAGTGTCTGTCCCTTGTCGAGGGAATGGGTTGTTGTCATACCCTTTTTATCATCTGCTTCATTCTGGATCTTTGTGCGGTAATTAAAAAGCTTTGTCATTATAAGCTGATTTTTATCTGAGTTATCAGCGCCGGTCATGTTGGATATTTGAGTCATGCATTTAGTAAGAGCCGGGAGAGAATAAAAGAGCGCAGTCGGCTGTTCAAGACTGCATAACTCGGCAGCCGTCCATAAGAGTGATATTTCTGTAAATGAAAATCCGGAATCAAGTCCAGTGATAAAGAAATTTATTCTGGGCTTAAACGCTGTATAAACAGCTCCCATTACAGCAAGAATAACTAATACAATTATTAAAAAAGTAACTGTGTACAAAATTCCCTCTTTTTGTTTATAATATTATAACACATTAAAATGAAAAAGCATACTTTATTATCGGATATAGCAGTTTTTTTGCTTATTATTTTCTTATTTATTGTACCTCCTTTCTTTGCAGCTTCTGTTTCTCCTGGCAGACCACTTTTTTCGCTCTGGGGCTTTCCGTGGTATCAGCTTTTGCTTGCTCTGCTGAGCGGTGTGCTTTTATTTTTTTATTATGAAAAAACAGATCGCCGTACCCTGATTATCTTCCCGGTTTTATTTACTTTTGGAATGCTATTTTCGGTTTCGCTTTTCTGTCGTTTTCTTGCTGAAGTAACCGGCCTGTCAGATGGGGATCTTAGCGTTTCTAAGCCGGAAGGTGTTTTGCAGTGGAGCTTCTGCCTTATAAATTTTTTGTGTGCGGCTTTTTATGAGGAAGTGCTTTACCGCTTTTATTTTATTGATGAGCTTTTTGTTCTTGTGACTCATAAAAAACAGTGGCATTTAAGCAGGCTTTTGTGCGAGGCTCTTGGGCTTTTATGCTTTGCCTTTGCTCATTTGTATATGGGCTGGATTTCTGTTTTAAATGCTGCCCTCGCCCATGTATTTTTGAGACTTTGCTTTAAGAGGTTTGGAAAGCTCTGGCCTTGTGTGGCTTCGCATTTTATTTACAACGTAATTTCCTTGATTTTGTTGTAGGTCCAGCTGCTGATTTTTGCTGATGAAGTGAAAAATGGAGCTTCTGCTTTATCTGTTTTGTAATTCGTTAAAACAATAAATTCGTTATCGGTGGCTGATTTATAAACCTGCAATTCTATTTCGTTCTTATTACCCAGTTCGAGTGTAATTACCATTTCCGGAATCTGTGCATATTCTGGCTGAAGAAAAATTAAGTCCTGTATATCTGGAATTCCGCCGTGTCTTAAATCCAGGAGCTTTTGAACATCTGATATAGTGCTTACATGTGGCTGCGTGTTTTTTGACTGTACCTGAGTACGCTGAATATCCTGTGCAGTGATTTTTCCAAGTACGGTCTGTGAAATTAAAAACGGCTCTGCCCAGCTCTGGACTGAGGTTGTAAGAAAGGTGTCGAGCGAATTATCTGTTTCGTAAACCTGGGTTGATTTTTCTGTCATCATATAGCGCGAAGAAAGAGAAAAATCCTGATTACCGAAAATCAGCTCGTGGAAGGTATCGTCTATATAATAACGAAGGTGAAATTCCGTACCGTTTGTAAGGCCGAAAGAAGAATTTTGGCTGATTTTGTCTGATATTTTATACAAGTTACGAACTTTTATTAATTCATTGAGTAAGCTGTTTATTCTTTCCTGTGAAACTGGAATTGATGGAGGGGTTGGGAGCTGAGATGAGGTGTAATCTGAAAGCCTCTGAAGAGTCCAGAAGCCGTTGTAATTGTTCAGCTCAAGACTGCCTGTGGCATCCTGCAGGTTTATTAAGCTTATGGTGTTCTGATACTTTTGATTTACAAGTGCGGTTTTTACCTTTTCGCGTGTGTCTTTTGAGGAGCAGCTTTTTGTAAAAGAAAGGCAATATAAGATAACTAAAAATGCTGTAAGAGCGATGAGTATTCCTGAAGTTTTGCTGATTTTTGAACTATTTTTCGCGTTTAACATTCAAAATCACCCCTATAGCGATGAGTAAAAGCGGTAGAATTACAAACAGGATAATGAAGGAAATAAGCCGCAATGTATTCATCTGAACAACATCTGTTACCTTGTAAAGGCTTGTATCGCGGCTTGTACGGCTCTGGAGCGCTGCAAGCTCCTCTTCTCCATTAAGCTTTAAAAGTGCATTTGTCAGAAATTCAAAGTTGCGGTAATCGCCGGTGTCTCCGCCGATATAACCGTTCATAAGTGTGCTTACAAAATACTGATCTGGAATTACAATGATGTGAGAGTTCTCCGAGCTCACCGCATTATAAAGCCCGTTAAGAGCTCCCTTAATTTCTGCGCCAAGAACTTTTGTCTCATATTCTGCTCCACTGTTTTTTCCGCTTTGAGCTATAAGAAACGGATTGGTTTCAAAAAGCTTTTCGGGACTCGCCTTGTCTTCGTCTATGCCGTAAGCAGCCGGAGAACTCAGTAAATAAGGAGTAACGGAAAAGTCCGTAGACATTTCAGCCTGAGAGTCATCTGACAGAAGCTCAATTGGTGTAGCCCAGAAAAGTGTAATTCCAAGCGGTGCATTCTGCTGAGACATAAGGCTTGGCCACAAAGGATAATTTAAGAGCTGTGTAGAATTATTGTCGTCTGCATACATTGTAATGCGGGCACTCGAAATGTCTCCTGTAATCTGTGGCAAAAAGCAAATGCCCCAGTTCTCTGCCATTTCAATAAGGTTTGTACGGGGAGCTGCTGTAATGTACCAGGAATTTTCAATATCAGCTGTATAAGGGCTGATTGCAAGAAGCGCACTACCCTTGTTTTTTAATATGTAAGACTCAATGGCTATAGCCTGTTCAATATTAATTTCGCTGTCGCCAAGTACAAGAAGAGGTCCTGTTGCAGCATCCAGCTCCTGGGCAAAAGCCGGGTCTTCAATGTAAAGTGCATTGCAGATAAAGCCCTGAGACTGCAGCCAAGGAACAACATAACTGTAATCTTCTGCAAGGCTCAGTCCGTTTCCAACTACAATATTTACAGTACGGGCACTGCCGGAAATCAGGTGTCGCAGGCGACCATCGAGGTCGTACTCAAGAGTATTAGCCGCCATGGTAAACGGAATTGTTTCTGCATTTCCGTCCTGTTCAATAACTATTGCAGAATATACGGTAAGGAACTCTGTGCTCGTACCGGAAACAGTGCGAAGCTGCTGGCTTGCAATTCCGTAGTTTTCGAGCATTGTACGGGTTGAGGCATCCTTATCGGGGTCCTTAATAATCAGGCTGATTTTTCGGCTCTGTGCTGCGTATTCTGAAAGAAAATCAGCAACATCACGAATCTGCGGATACAGCTTTGCAATTGAGGAAGAACGATAGTAAGTGATTTTAACCGGGCTTTCTATGCGGTCTGTAAGTGTCTTTGTATATTTAGAAATTGAGTAGGTTTTGTTTTTAGAAAAATCAATTCTTGTATACCAGCGGCTTGCATTGAGCATAACAAGCAGGCTGATTAGCGAAAGCAGTATATGGCGGAGCTTAAGCTCTTTTGAAAAGCGTCTGCCTTTTTTGATTTGAATTGTTGTATTGCCAAGAAAAAGAAACAAGGCTGTACTTCCTGCAAGCCATAAAAGATCTCTTGTATCGAGAATTCCTTTTCCTGCGGCATCGAAGTGCCAGGCAAAGCTGAGGCTTCTGGCAAGGCTTGTCAGCGCGGACGGAAGATTTACGTAAACTGCAAAAAGATGTGCACTGTTAAAAATACCAAGCACAAGTGCGCTTATGATAAGGCTTGAAACCTTGTTGGAAACGGCTGTTTGAATAAAGCCGCAGAGCGAAATTACAGCTGCCCCGTAAAACACAAGACAGATGAAGCTTGTAAAAATCTGCCCACCGTCTGTTGAACCAAAAAGATTCACCAGAAGAATTGAGGGAATTAATAGCACAAGCTGGAGGCAATATAAAATCAGCCTGGAAAGAAAAACTGCTGTCTCGCGCTTAAGGCTGGTGAGCGGAATAAAATCGTCATAAATACTAAAGCTCTGCTTGTAGCATAAAGCTGGTATTGCGATTATGCAGATGTATGGAACTGCAGAGAAAAAAAGAATCAGGTCTGTGGTACCGCTGCCTGTAAAAAACTGCTGGCGGATAAAAAAGTTGATGGAAACGAAAACTTCAAAAAGAATTGTAATGATTATAAATGAGGGAGATTTGAGGTTGTTTAGAATGTTATGCTTTAAAAAATTCTTCATGCTACTCCCCGTTTGTCTGTGTAAGCTTTATAAAGGCTTCTTCCAGAGTCTTTGTTCCGGTATTCTTTGTAATTTCATCTTCTGTACCGCTGGCAGTAATTTTTCCATTACTAATGATGTAAAGGGAATCGCAGAGTGAGCGAACCTCCTGAAGTATATGAGTACTCATGAGTACGGCCTTTGTTTTTGAAAGCTTTTTGATTAAGTCCCGCATCTGAAGAATCTGTGCAGGGTCTAAGCCGCTTACAGGTTCGTCTAAAATCAGGTTTGGCGGATTATGTATAATTGCCTGTGCAAAGCTTACCCTCTGCTGCTGGCCCTTTGAAAGCGTTTTGATTTTTTTTGAAAGAAGCTTTTCCAGTGAGCATTCCTTAATTACAAGGTCGCAGGCTTCTTGTGTTTTATCTTTAGGAATTTCATGTGTGTCTGCTGCATAGTGTAAAAACGAAAGAACTGTCATGTCCTTTGGAAGAAGCGGGATTTCTGGCACATAGCCTATGTATTTCATGCAGAGCTCGGGATTTTCGTCTGTGGTAAAGCTGGTGCCGTCGGGCGCGTTTATTATAATGCTGCCGTAGCTTGGAAAATGAAAGCCGCAGATTGCCTTCATGATTGTAGTTTTGCCTGAGCCGTTTGGACCAAGGAGTCCTGTAATTGAGCCGTCTTTTATTGTGAGTGAAACGGCGTCTGCCGCTAAATCAGCTTTTGAGGAATAACATTTTGAGAAATCTATGAGTTCTATCATCAGTCTATGAATGGTATTTCAATATGCATTCTGTCCTTTGAAAGCTCGGTTTGAGGCCATACTTCGCGGGCTTCGTCTAAGAGCTTTTGCAGTTCCTTGTCGGTGTAGCGCGGCGAATAGTGAATCATGCACATGCGGCGAACGTTTGCATCGCGGGCAATTGTTGCGGCCTGTACGGCTGTCATGTGCTTTTTCTCCTTTGCCTGATCTTCGAGCTCTTTTTCAAACATCCCCTCGCAGATCAAAAGGTCCGAACCGCGAACCTCATCAATAATAGAAGGCTTAAAAAGTGTATCGGTTACAAAAGAAAACTTACGGCCGCTGCGTTTTTCACCCATTACCTGTTCAGGCTTTACAGTAGAACCGTCTTCAGCCTTAACCTCAAAGCCAGCCTGAAGCTGAGCCCACAGAGGTCCGCAAGGAACACCAAGCTCCCTTGCCTTTTCCGGATGAAACTCACCAGGTCGGTCGAGCTCTTCAAGAGTATAGCCAACGCAAACCTTAGTGTGGTCTAACGGAAAGGCACGGATATAAAAGTCTTTACCGCTGTGAACAACGCAAGGCGCGGTTATTTCCTTTACGACAATCGGATAGTTTATATACATATCCAGAACCTTACGGCTGGTTTCGATGTATTCCTTGATTTTCGGAGGTCCGTAAATATAAAGTGGTTCAGTTCTGTCTACTTGAGAAGAAAGCATGAGAATGCCAGGAAGCCCTGTTACGTGGTCTGCATGAGTATGAGAAACAAAAATTGCATCGATTTTTTTCCATTTGAGGTTCAGCCTCTTTAGGCTTACCTGAGTTCCTTCACCGCCATCAAAAAGAAAAAGGTCACCCTCGCGGCGCAGTAAGACAGATGTCAAATGTCTATATGGTAAAGGCTGCATTCCCCCGCAGCCTAAAATAAAAGCTTCCATGTTCATGGTGCTATAATAGCAGAAAATGAGAATAATTAAAACTAGGCTGTAAGTTTCCGCAAATACTTATTATAGAACACCACATTTGCAATAAATGTGAGTATCCAGCTGATAGGATATGACAGGAAGATTGTTGCCGGTGTGTGGAATTGAGGAATCAGGAAAATTGTAAAAAGCCAGATTATGCGGAAAAGACAGGCTCCAATTAATGAGGAAATAACTGGCATGAGCGAGTGACCGATTCCACGAATGGAGTTAGCCATACCGTCCATCATTCCGCAAAGGTAATAGGTTGTAAAAATAATCCAGAGGCGGCTCATTCCGGCTTTTATGACCTCGGGATTTGTAGAGAAGATTCCCAGGAGCTCTGTGCCAAAGAAAAGAAAGACTGCTCCAAGAACAGCTCCAATTACGATGATTGAAGCTTGGGAAATCCAGACTATTTTTTTGATACGGTCTGTTCTGCCTGCTCCCATGTTCTGTGAACAGAATGTGAGTGAGCCCTGAGAAAAGCCGTTCATTGCTGTGTAAATAAAGCTTTCGAGGTTTACTGCGGCAGAGTTACCGGCAATCATTGTTGCTCCAAAGGTATTTACTGACGACTGAATGATTACGTTTGAGAAGGAGAACATGATTCCCTGAAAACCGGCTGGTAAACCGATTTTTACGATGCGGGTAAAAATCATGCGGTTGATGCGGAGCTTTTTTAAGTTCAGATGGAACTCATCAGGCTCTCTGATCAGAATAAGAATTACCAGAATTGCAGCAATTACCTGTGAAATAACGGTTGCAAGACCTACTCCCGCTACATCCATTTTGAAAACAATTACAAAAATCAGGTTAAGAACAAAGTTTAAAATTCCGGCTCCAAGCAGAATATAAAGCGGACGTTGTGTATCGCCCTTGGCGCGGAGAATTGCACTTCCGAAATTATAGACCATTGTTGCGGTAATTCCGCCAAAGTAAATTCTCAGGTATAAAGCTGCAAGGTTTAAAACATCTGTTGGAGCCTGCATAAAAGTAAGAATCGGCTTTGCTCCGAGAACTCCGACAACTGTAAGTATTAATCCGCTGTAAATTGAAACCAGAACAGCCGTATGAATTGTATCCTGCAGTTCGTTGAACTTTTTTGCACCAAAATAATGGGCAACTACAACATTTGTTCCAACAGAAAGTCCCATAAAAAGATTTATTAAAAGATTGATTAGAGAGCCTGTTGAACCTACTGCGGCCAGTGAATTATCACCTGCAAAACGACCTACTACAACTACATCAGCTGCATTAAATAAAAGCTGTAAAACGCTTGAGGCTATGAGAGGAATGGAAAACTTGAGGAGCTTACTAAAAATCGGCCCCTCTGTCATGTCTATCTGATTTGAACGGCTCATTAAAAAATATCCAGCATGTCCTTAAAAAAATGATTTTCTATTCTTGCCTTGTTGAGAAACTCGCCTACAGAATCGTAACGTTCTTTATCTGCGATATCCCCAAAGACAATCCATTTTCTGCCGTCTGAGCTTTTATCGTAAGTAATCGTATAGGTTTTGCCCTTGTATATAAAGTCGTGAATTGTCTCGGTTTCTACGAGGAATAAAAAATCATCCTTAGTCATTAAATGTATTTTATTGTTTTAGGGTTTTTCTCGCAAGATAGTTTTGTAATAAAGATAAGACTTGATTATTATAGTAAACCATAAGATAATTATTTACATGAAAAATATCAAAAAATGTTTAAATTTATTTATCCTGACACTTTCCATTCTTTTTATTTTTTCTTCATGTAAACCTGATCTTGAACCGGATATCTGCGAAGTTAGTCTAGCCACTTGTGATGGTTTTAAATTTGAATTGGATAAAGAATATGTGATTATGGGAGAGTTTGTACGTATAAAAGTTATACCAGAAAAATCTTATCAAGAATACATATTTGAAGGTTTCAATAAACCTTCAATTCAAGATCCTGAAGATTCTAATGCATATTTTATATGTGTAACCAGTAAATCATTTTATATAATACCAAAGTCTACAAAAGCATCGTCTTATAACATAGTAATAGAAACTTCGAAATATGGCTCTATAGAATTAATAGATAATAAAAACTATTCTTACCAAAGTGGTTGTTACTACTTTTATGGAAAATATAAAAATGAAATTATTGAATTTTCTGTTATTCCGGAGAAATTTTATTGTATTGATAAATCGTTAATTACAGTCGAAACATATTATAAAAATATACCAGTTGATTTTACACAAAAAGAAGGCGAACAAAACATCTATTCTTTTGTAATGCCAGATGAAACTGTAAGAATTAAAGCACAATTTAATATTATTCCGCTACCTTTTTCATCTTTAAAAGATTCCTATACACAGGGCGAAAATATTATTTTAAAGATGGAAGACAAAGAATTAGCTGATGAATTATATAATATATATATGAAATTACCTTTTGAAGATGATACAATTAAAATACAAAGTGCTATCAACTTTAATGAACCTTATGTAATAGATTCTACTCAAATCGAACCTGGTCCTTTTACATTTATTATATCTTCATATACTTATGTTACAGAAGATTTATTTCAAATAAATGGAATTAATAATATCCCTGGAACTCCAGATGGGTGGCAAACAATAGGTTTTAAAGTGGAATGGAGACCTTTTAATAACGAGAAGAAGTTTATTTTTGTAACTAATTATATTGATGAATCAATTACTTTCTCATCTATTACTTTAAAATGTTTTTATGAAGATAATCCTTCTGATATAAAAACTTCTAAAAGATATGTTTATTCCAATAAACATTTGTCAGAAATGTTTCTTAATGAGTCTAACTATGGTACCAATGAATATATAACTTTCTGGATAGAAGATGAAGATAAAAAAATCATATCTAAAAAAGTAAAAGTAAAAATTAATTAAGGAAAAACGTTATGAAAAAAAAATTTTTATGCTTATTATGTTTGTATTTTTCATTTCTTTGTGTGAGTTGTAATTACATTATGAAAGTTAATCCAACTATATATGTTTCAAAATGCGAACATGGTTCTATAAAAGTCAGTTTTTATGATGAAATTCAAAAAGGATGTTTAATTTCCGCGTATCCTGATACTGGATATGAATTAAAGAAAGAAAATTTACATGTTTTTTATAAAGATACTCATTATTACAATTCAAAAACTTCAAAAGATGTCGAAGAGTTGAAAGAAAATCAATTCTTTTTCATATGTAATGATGAAGATGATTTAATAGTTACTGCTTTGTTTACTAAAAAAACTGCTGATGGAGAAACACTATGAAAAAGCTTTACATTTTTATCCTTTTTTTCTTTATTTCAGCAGAGCTTTTTGCGCAAGTTCGTTCAAAAATTTGTATTGTACGACCTAATTATACAGAGGAAGTTATACAAGCTATATATGATTTTGAGCCTTTATTAAAAGGATTAGGAATTAATAATCCTGACAGATATATAAAGAATTTTCTCAAAAAAGGTATATCAGGTTCTGGTTTTGTTTTTGTCGATTCAAACGGAAAAAATTACATTATAACGAATCGTCATGTAATAAGAGATGCAGCATCAGCTGATGTAGTTTTTCAGGATGCAGATACCGGAGAAGAAAGAATTTATAAAAATCTTCAGATCTTTGCAGCTGATGCAGAGTTAGATCTTGCTCTTTTGACATTTCAGGAAGATGAGCAGCCATTTACTACAGGTGTTGTTTTTTACAAAGGTAGTATAGAAGATGGTGACCCTGTTTATACTGCCGGATATCCTGGCTTTATGGGAAAACTTGAATGGCAGTTTGGACAGGGGTTTATAAAGAACAAAAAGATATTTATTGATGAATTAATAAAATCTAATTTATCGTATCTGATACAGCATTCAGCATGGATGACTGGAGGAAACTCTGGAGGACCTCTCTTAATTAAAACTAATGAAGATTATGAAGTTGTTGGTGTTAATACATGGGGAACAAGAAACAGATATGATATTAATTTTTCCATCCCTGTAACTACTTTGGAAAATTTTATAAATGATGCATTGAATGGAAATAACAAAGGCTTAAATGATTTGGAAACAATCCTTGTTGAAAAATCAACTAAATTGCAAAAGAGATTAAATAAATCTGATCTCACATATGAAGATTTAATTAATTATATTTCTTTTGATTATGTTGCTAATGATGGACAAAGAATTTTAAAAATAGCCAGAGGACAATGTAGTGGCGAAGATAGAAATCTTATGTATGATATACTAAAAGAGTACTCCCCAATTGAATGTATGAGATATGCAATCGGCTGGTATCTCTTCTTTGAATATCATAAATATGAACAAATAAAAAATAATTATGATGAGACTTTTGATGATGAAAATAAACTTCCCGAAATATTACCACCAAAAAAGTTAGAGGATTCAGAACTCTGGTATACAAAAATACCTAATAATTCAACCAGGCGTGTAGGTAGAATTGAGTGGACTTATACAAATGGTGGTTGGGAAATTTATTCATTTAAAAATGTCGATTCTTCGAAATCAGATATAAATAAAACAATTTCGCATACAAAAAAAATTGTACCTACAATTCCTGAAGAAAAAGCTACAAAAGTTGGAGACACTCTTGTGTATAACCCTTTTCATGTTCAAATTGGTTATGGAAAAATGCTGGGAATATCTGATTTAGACATGGATACAACCAATCAGGACATTTATAACTTGTATACACATATAGCAGATATAAATTTTAAGATAACGAATACAGTTTCACTTGATGTTACTGTTAAAGCAACTGAAAGAAAAATAAAGATCATTAATCAGGGAGAGGTATTATTTCCTTTTAAATCAATCTCTCCATATGCCGGTATCCAATTGCAACTACCTTATGTGAATGCAAATTCAATCAGAATGCCATATATAGGTATTCAGGGGGGAATTGATTATTCACATTTTGATGATAATAAGATAAAGCCAGTTGCAAATGCAAAACTCGGATACCGTGCAATTAAAACTACAAGTAATTATAAATTTGGTGGTTTTATTGATATTGGAGGTTCATGTAAAATAAGATTTGTAGATAGTTTTGGAATATCACATATTTCATTTCTAAATCTTATATTAGGAATCGCATTTTAATATATTATTATTTTAGGTATAATCAGCTTATGTCAAAAATTAAAGAAGTATCAGACAAAATCAAAAATGAAGTATGTCAGGTTTTCAAAGGAAATACTGACGTTGTAGATATGGTGCTTGCCTGTCTTTTTGCGGGCGGGCATGTTCTTCTGGAAGATGTTCCTGGGACAGGAAAAACGGTTCTTGCAAAGGCTGTTGCAAAGGCTTCGGGGCTTTCGTTCAGCCGTGTTCAGTGTACGCCAGACCTTATGCCTTCTGATGTTACAGGAAGCTCGGTTTGGCTGCCGGATACAAAGGCCTTTGAGTTTCGGGCTGGTCCTGTTATGGCAAGTATTGTGCTTGTTGATGAGCTTAACCGTGCAACTCCACGTACTCAGTCTGCCCTGCTCGAATGTATGGCCGAAGGTCAGGTAAGCGTAGACGGAAAACGCCACGAACTGGATAAGCCGTTTTTTGTGCTCGCTACAGAAAATCCGGTTGAATCAGAAGGAACTTTCCCGCTTCCAGAAGCTCAGAAAGACCGTTTTATGATGACCCTTTCTATGGGGTATCCGAGTGAGGCTGATGAGGCTGAAATTATTACGGCTCAACGCTCACTTGTTCATCCGGTAGAAAATGTAAAGGTTGTTGCAGGTAAAGATGAAATTCTTGAGGCAATGAAAGAAGCTGTAGAAATTCATATGGATGAGGCGGTTTTAGCTTATCTGATTGCGCTTTCAAAGGCTTCCCGTAACGATTTAAGAATTGCGGCTGGTATTTCTCCTCGTGGTTCAATTGCACTTTATAAAGCATGTCAGGCCTATGCTGCAGTAAAAGGTCGTACCTTTGTAACTCCAGAAGACGTAAAGCTGCTTGCTCTGCCGGTTTTCAAAAAGAGAATTATTCTTACAAGTGATTCTTTACTTAAAGGCTATAGTGCTGAATCTATCATAAAAGAACTGATTGAGCAGGTTCCGCTTCCGGCATTTAAGGCGCATGTTTAATGATTAAGGTTTCTCCTCTGGTTTATGTTTCAGCTGGAATCAGTCTCCTCTTTTTTCTGGTAAGCCCTTTTAAGCTTCTTCAGTTTATATGTCTTGGCATACTCTTAATTTTTCTCATTTCTTTTTTGTATGCGATGATACTTACACGAAGCATAAAGGTAGAACGAAATACGCCAAAGCTTAAGCTTGCCTGTAAGGAACACTCAGAAATCTCTTTTACAATCAAAAACTATTCTCCGCTTACCGCTTTTGTCTGTTATTTTTTTGATGAAGTACCCTATTTTCAGATTTTTAATGAGGGAAATAAGGGGATTTGTATGCTCCGTCCGCATGAAATCAAAAAAATCAATTATGAGGTAACTTCAAGGGACCGCGGACTATATCATGCGGGGCCAGTACGTTTCAGGACAAGTGATCCGCTCGGGCTTTTTTTAATAAATATGGAAGTTCCCGCTCCTCTGGAAATAACAGTGCGTCCTGCCAGAATCAAGCTGATTACAGAGGCTGTTCCGGGCTTTCCACAGGGAAACCTCAAAATTAATAATCCGTGTTATGAAGATATTACAATGCGCCGTTCTATCCGCGAATATCTGAATGGCGATGAACAGAAGCGTATTAACTGGCGTGCAAGTGCAAAGTTTGATGCACTTTTTACAAATCAGTATGAAGACTCTTTTGATGCGCCTTTTTTTGTATTTTTGAACCTTGCAATTGATGATTATGATTTGCATACCCGTACCTTTCATATGGAAAAAGCAATAGAAATCGCGGCAAATATTGTTGAAAAATCTCGTGTTTTGAGACAGCGCTGCGGCTTTGCGGCTTATGCAGAAGGCTTTCCTTATTTACCGCCACATCAAAATCAGGCAGACAGCATACTGGACATATTATCTGTCATAAAAAGTGCACAGGGTAAGATAAGTTATAACCCACTCGCCCGTTTTAAAAATCAGCTTCCGAATGGAACCTTGTTTTTTGAAATTGGGCCTGAAGAAGTAGACAAATATTATGCAAAGGTAGAAGCCAATAAGCAGGATATTAATACCCGGAATGTAGGAATTATGAGGAAATATGCAGCAGACCTTTGAAAGAATATTCGAAAGAATTTTAGTTTTTACAATCTCCACCTCTATCGTGCTTACTGCTGTAGGAATCTTTTCAACTGCATTGAATAATTACGAGGTTGAAAAGGTATTTATTGATTTTTTTGTTTATATTGTGCTTGGAACTTCCGGGCTGATTTTCTCCCTTGTGCTTCAGATTTTTGCGCTTGAAAAAATAAAGTCTGCAATGCATATTGTGTTCATTGTTTTTTACGAGATTGCGGTTCTTGTGATTGCGGCTCTTTTTGGCGAAGGCTATGCACCTTATATTCTCATTCCGGCTCTTTTGATTGAATATTTTATAGGTGTTGGAATTAACGATATGTTTATTTTCCACGACAGGTTTTTGTTTGAATGCGAAGATTATAACGGAAAAGATCTGGAGACTTACCTGTTTCATAATAATCTGGAAGCAATTGATTTAACAGATAAGGCAAAGGGACAGCAGACAGTTTTATTCGGACTTTCTGTTGCAATGTTTATAATTCTTGTGTTTGGAAAGCTTTCTGAAGGTTATTTTAATATTTTTATTGATTTGCTGGTTGTAGTGTTTTACCTGAGTATAATGCTTTGTTATTTTACTATCGGCCTTTTTAAAAATGATGTTTTTTATGCCTTTCTGGGTTTTAAAGATTACATAGCAGATAAAAAACGACTTTTACGTTCTGTATTTTTAATTTTTTTAATTGCATTTGGACTTGCTGCATTGCTTTCTTCGAATAAAGCACTTATTAAAATCAATTATTATTTAAGTGAATATACTGAACAGCTGGAAAATAAACCTGTTCCTCAAAACGACTATTTTGGATTCAGTCCGCTTCCTGAAATGCATCTTGAGGAAGACTTTGGTGGTAATGGTAGACCGAATCTGATTCTTGAGCTGATTTTTGAGTTTATAAAATATGCTGCAATTATTCTGATTGGTGGCGCGGTTCTATACTTTTTTATAAAGCCATTTTTTTCCAGACACTGGCGCATATTCTGGTCTGAAGGAAAATTAATAACCTTCCTGCGTGGTGTCTGGGAAGACATTAAAACCTTTTTCAAATTTATTTTTTCAAAGGATAATCCGAATCAGGCTTATTCTACCGTTCAGGCAAAAAGCTTTCATGATACAATGATGGACTTTTTGAAAAAGGCAAAACGCAGTAAGGAAAAGACTGCGGAGATTGACCGTCTCACAAAACAATTCATGCGCTTAATCGACTGGGGAGAGGCTCAAAAGATTCATTACCGTCCAAACCTTGCTCCAGCTGAATATACGGCTTTAATAGGTTCTCAAAATGCTGAGCTTGCAGGTCAGTTGTTTGAAAAGGCTCTTTATGATAAGAATGAACTGACGGCTGAAGAAGAAAAGAGCTTTATTGAGGCAATTGAGGCGATTATATGCGTATAGTTTTTTACAGCACGAATTCCAATGTTTTTGATGAAAATACATTTAAGATTACGGTGATGCCGTCGAATACTTCTGCATTTAAGGAGTTTTGTGTTTCACATCCAGAGCAAGAGTTTTTCTGTGTAACACAAAAGCCGGGTATGTTTTTGCCGGAGTTGACCGGTTCACACGGTGACGGAGCCCTGCCAAACGTTCAATACCTTCCCCTCGAAACTGATACTGACACATTTACCGAAGCCGTTCTTGCCCTTAAGCCTGACCTTGCAATTGCCATGACCTTCTGGATTGAGCCCTACGACTGGCTACCTGTGAGCGATGCAATTGTGGGTGAAAAACTGAAGGCAGCAGGTGTACGTACTGTAAGCCACAGTGTGCAGACAGCCCTCGTCTGTTTTGATAAATGGCGGATGCATAATGAGATGGCGCGGCTGGGATTTGAGGTAGCGGCGGCGGTTTTTTGCGACCACGATTTATATTTTTGCGCCGGAAGCAATAAGGAAGTTATACGCAATGTTTATAAAGAAAGCGTAATGGCTCAGATAAAAAAACTGCGCCTTCCACTGATTATTAAAGACACAACAGGCCTTAGCTCTTACGGAATGACTGTTGTTCATACCTATGGTGAGGCCGCAGGCTATCTTAATTCAAAGCGTAATAATTCTAACCGGCTGATTGAAGAGTTTATAACTGGCCGTCAGTTTGGTCTTGAGATATACGGTGAACCTGGAAATTATACTGTGCTTCCTCCCTTTGAGTTCAGCGTAAATCAGTATGGAATTACAAGCCCTAAACAAAGCGTTAAATATGGGCCTTGTGAGCTCACAGACACACTTCGAAACATGATGCTTAAGCTTGCAGAAGGACTGGAGCTTTGCGGCGCAGCTCAGGTAGATTTAATACTGGATGAAAATGGTGTCTGGCATATAATCGAGGTAAATCCTCGTTTAAGCGGTATGAGTTATACCTATGCGGGTATGCTTGGAATAAGTGTTTTTGAGCTGATGTACAGAACTTCGGTGAATACGGTAGTTGAGCCTGAAAGTACGGTGGTTGAGCCTGTCGAAACTACCGCAGACTTCGGCCATGTTCTTAATCTCAAGCTCCAGCTGATGTCAGAATCTCAAATGACCGAAATCCTAAAGGTTCCCGGTGTTCGTCTTCTAAATCAGACTAATGACCTTGCTGCAAAACAGGAGCGCGAAAAAGGCTTTTGCGAGTGTATAATAGTTGCTGAGGAAAAATCAGCTTTACAAAAGGCAGTAGCCCGGTTTGAAGAGTTATTTCCGGACGATGCAATTGTACAGCAGGCAAAAAAGATAATTAATTAAAAGGAGATTGTTATGAGCCAAAGAATCGATGCATATTTATTCGGACAGATTTTGGGAACACATTCCTTTTTGCTTAAGGGCGGCTTTATACAGCCGGACGAGTATTCCGAAATTCAGGAGCAGTATTTTCTTCCCGGTGGAGAAACCGGAACTGCAGCTACCGTGCTGGATTCACTTGGCATGAGAGTTCGCATGGATGGTACCTGGATTGGAACTGAAGTTGCTCCTATGCTTAAGGAGTTTTACAAAAATAAAAAGGTTGATTTGTCTGCGCTTACTTTTACAGAAGATACGGGCGTTATGGACTACGTAGTAATTTCCGGTCTTGTGCGCTCCCCTATGGGAAGATTTCAACACCTCTTTTCTTCTGGTAAACGTTTCTGGAATATACCGAAGGAAGAAGATATTGCAGGCTGTAAGGCAGCGGCTGTAGATCCGTTCTTTGGTGATGAGTCTCTTAAGGTTGCAGAAATCTGTAAAAAGCTGAACATTCCTTATGTAACAATAGACAGTCCTCATGATTCACCTTTGCACAAAATGGCAGCTGTAAATGTAGTTTCAAAGGAATGTACAGGCCAGCACTATAAGGGAATGTCTGCAGAAGAAATCATGAAAAAAATGCAGGCAGAAACTGAGGGACTTACAATCATAACTCAGGGGGGCGGCGAAATGCTTTATGCCAGAAAAGGCGGAGAAATAAAACATATGAAGCCTTTCCCTGTTGAAGTGAAAAGCACTCTTGGCGCGGGTGATACCTTTAAGGCCGGCTGTGTTTATGGTTTGATTATGGGAATGATGGATGATGAGCTTGTGCGCTTTGCAAGTGCCTGCTCTGGAATTGCAATTTCACGTTTCCCTCTTCCGTTGAATCCGCCAAAGTGGCATGAGGTTGAGCTGCTTTTGCAGTCTGCTGAGGTTCAGGACAAGCCTGATTATTCTGATGTGATTGGCCGTTCTGTAAGCGGAGTTATTGACCGTCCGCTTAATACTGCGCATCCACGACATCCGGATATGATTTATCCTATCAACTATGGTTATGTAGAAGGCCTGATTGCGGGAGACGGCGCGGAACAGGATATATATCTTTTTGATTGTGAAGAGCCTGTAAAAAACTACAGCGGAAAAGTAATTGCAGTTTATCACCGCACAAATGATGTTGAGGACAAATGGATTGTTGTTCCGGAAAACTCTAAGTATGCAGAAAATCCTTATTTACTTACTGATGAGGAGATTCTGAAACGAATTGAATTTCAGGAAAAATACTTCGCTGGAAGACTTTACAGAGCTACAGTCTGAATTAAGGCAGAAATTGCGCGGTCTGAAAAGTTGCCAAGCGCGGCCATTTTTTTGATTTGATCCGGAGTATATTTTGATTCCGGATAAACTACAACTACGGCCTTATCTCCATTCTGAAGAAAGTTTGATTCACCCCATTCTGTGTAGCGTGTTGCGCCGATTGAGACCATGATTTTCTGAGGGCGACCTGCTGCCACAAGGTAACTGTGAATGTCTTCTGCAGGGCCTTCGTTCTGCTGATTATTGAATTTATCGAGCATCCAGTCTGTAAGCTTTTTGTAGATGTAACTGTAGTCGCGGACTTCGGAGTTTTCACCATAGTCGTATACTTTGTCGTTACGGATAAGAAAGCTTGCAATGCGGTAGTCGTCGAGAATGCAGCCTTTTTCAAAGCCGTCTGCAGCAATCTGATTTTCTGAAAAGCCCTTTGTGCACTTTCCCCAGTTTTTCTTTTCGCTGATTTTTTTTGCTCCCTGTTTACGGATTGAACAGTCGTTGGAAGCACCAAAGCTTACCGGCTTGAGTTCTGTGAGGGTGTCGCCGTTCCAGGTGGCATCAAAGATGATTGCACATTCCGGTTCTATCTGAAGCTTTTCCTCGCCTTTTGGGAAAATAATGTGTTTCGGGTCAAATGGAAAAGTTGTAAGAAATTCGGGAATTACTGAAGCGTCTGAGCCCGAATTTGGCTGTTTTAACGGCAAAAATGTCGGAAAAATGGC
>CAMJNC010000011.1 GCA_946407195.1 uncultured Treponema sp.
CAAATCCTTAGAAAAGTCGAGAAAACGCTGCCAGTCCTTATCGCTGACATAATCGCTACGATTAAACATCTATTACCTCTTTGTAATGATAAATAACCGGTCAAAGCCGTCACGCTGCGTAGGAACTGAAGGCATTATTTTTAGCTTTACTACCTAAATTTCAACGTTCGGGGAATAATAACAAAAAAATACGATTAGGTCATCATTTTTTTAAAAATTTTTGAAATTTTTATTTTTTGTATTAATTAATTTTGTACAATTTATTTAGATATTTTTCCCTTGTTTTTGAGGTGTGAAAACAGTAATTTTAAAGTATGAATCTTCTTGATTTTGAATACTTGAAAAATAACATGAACACAGCAGGCTTTTTTGGCAGCGATTCGTCGCTTGCTAATCTTTTTCTGCTTCAGAACAAATACAACACCGAGCTCAAAATCAAAAATGATGTTTTAATCAGATACTATTACGGAAACGAAAATCGTACAGGCTACGGCTTCCCAATTCCAATTAAACCGGCCACTCTTTCCCAGGAATGGCTGATTTCTGCCCTGATTACAATTATAGAAGATGCCCGAGAGCAGAACCGCCCTGTAAGCTTCTGCCTGCTCACTCAGGAACAGAAAAATCAGCTTGATAGCTGCATTGCTGCAAGCTTCCCCGAATTCCATCCCGACTGGAAAACTAACCGCGACGACTGTGATTATGTGTATCTGCGTGAAAATCTTGCTGAGCTTCCAGGCTCACATTACCAGAAAAAGCGCAATCATATTTCGCGTTTTAAACGAACTTATGGTGAAAACTGGGAGTTTAAGGCTTATCCGGGAAATGATATTGCTGCTGATATTCTTACCATCTCACACAAATGGTACGCAGAAAATCATAACGAAAACGAACTCTTTCTTCAGCTCGAGCAGGAAAGTATTGAACTCGCCCTGCAGAATGCAGATCTCCTGAATCTCCGCGGCGGCGTCCTCTATATAAATGGAGAACCGGCTGCCATGACCCTCGCAGCCCCTATTTCTCCGGATGTTCTCGATGTAATTTACGAAAAATCCTTTGGCGACTTCGAAAAAAACGGGGCTTATGCCGTAATCAACCAGCAGTTTGCCCGCAGATGTCAGAATTTTCTCTACCTCAACCGCGAAGAAGATATGGGCGTAGAAGGTCTCCGAAAGGCAAAGCTTTCTTATAAACCAACAATGATTCTCGATAAATTTTACTGCGGAGGCCTCACATGCTAAGCCCAATCCTCGCTAAATCCGATTGCGCGGCCTGTAAGTTCTGCTGCAGCTTCCGCCGCACCAGTTTGTGGGAAACCCCGGTGTTTCCCGCGGCGGACCTCCCAAAACTCCAAAGCCTCAATCCCGAAGCCCGCTTTCGCCCGGCAGGTTCAAGTGGACATTCCTACACCTTCGACCTCTCCGACGCCTACAAAACCACCGACCCCGAAGAAGAAGCTCCATGTCCCTTCCTCGACACAACTCGTGGCTGCACTCTCCCTGCAGAACTCAAGCCCTTTGAATGCAAAATCTGGCCGCTGCGTGCCGTAAGAACTCAGGGAATAAACAAGTCCACAACCAATCTGGAGACTTCGCCATCCACGGAGACCACGCAAATCTCCGTTGCCCTCACCCCAACCTGCCCTGCCATCAACAAAGTTCCGCTCAAACAGGTCCGTGAACTCGCCGCTTCAGGCCTCGGCCAGCAGATTCTCGATTACGCCGCAGAGCATCCCGACATCATAAAGGAAGCTACTCCTTTCCTCTCAAACATCGTTTTTTCAAAATATTAGCAAATTCCAGACTTTTCCCTTATAATAATATGTTATGGAACAAAAATCGTCGGAAAAAATAACGTATGACATTTCAACGCTTAGCCGCATTATGAAAAAAGATTTTATCTTTGTCATTGCTGTTTTTCTTATTCTCCTTTTGATTTTTACAGATATCAGCATTTACGAGTCCTTTGGCTCAGTTCGTTCCAGAAAGCTCGAAGCAGAAAATCTTGCCATGCTTTATGTATCAGATATTACTCAAAATTACGCTGATGCTACCACTCATAACGAGCAGACTTTAAAAAACATACTTTTCGGTCATATGAACTTTACGGCTCTCGAAAGCCGAGATTATAATTATTCAATTTATAAATACGATCCGGCATCAAAAAGAAACATTTTGATTTATGGAACAGATTACTATAAGCTTCATAAACCGATTTCCGTTGAAATAGATTTAAAAGATTTTAAATGTAATCTGGCCGTAGCACCAACCGGCTATTGGGTAAATGTTCACCTTGTAATTGTTCTTACAACCTTATCACTTCTTTTAATCTGTGCCTTTACTATTCTTACACTTTTATTCTTTAAGCTTCGCCAGAGTAATATCCGCCTTGCACAGCTGGCAACTCTTGATCAGCTTACAGGGCTTTATACAAAACAGACAGCAATTTTTACACTTAAAAAAGAAATCGACTATGCAATCCGTAACGGAACCCAGGTTGCTGTGTGTTTTATAGATATGAACAATTTTAAACACATAAACGACAAATATGGTCATACCGTTGGCGACACAGCGCTTGCAAAGGTTGCTAAACGTCTTTTGGAATCGGTTCGTCCGGAAGATATCGTTGCCCGCTTTGGCGGCGATGAATTCATAATTATTTTCCGCGGAAAAAATACTGGCACAGATTATACCAGCACCGTTGAACGCATTAAAGCAGTTCTGAATGTTCCGGCAAAGCTTTCTGCACACGTGCTCGCAGACATATCGGCTTCTGTCGGACTCGCCGTTTATCCTGTAAACGGAAATGGAGTTGAAGATCTTATTGCCTATGCCGATAAGGCTATGTATGAAGAAAAGGCAAAATTAAAAAGAGCTGCACGTAATACCGCTGATTCTAATATCGAAGAACTCCGCTAACTCTGAAAATCATTTATAAAATAAAAAAACATTAAGAGGTTCTCATGAAAAAAAATCGCATTGTTTTATTAACAATTTTTGTTTCATTACTAACGTTCGGTAGTTGTAAAAAAGCAGATGCTCAGGGCTCAAAAAGCCACTCCTCTTCTCTTTCCGCTAAAGCCTATTCCGAAGATAAACCGGAATATAAAGCACGTAATTCAATTAAGCTGAATACGAATACTTCTAATCTTGTGGACTTCGATTCCATCAGGAATTTTTTCACACTCGATTTTACTCCTGAATATCCGGATTCTGTTTTTGAAGAGGCAAAGTCTAAGGCTTCACAAAAAAAGACTTCTAAAAAATCAGCTGATAACAAAAACACTTCTGTTATTCCAGGCATCAGAAAGCTTTCAGATTATATAACTAAATACACAACTAAAAAGGCTAACCTTCCTGAATATAAACCTGTAGACGAAGCTGATGAAGATGACAGCACAAAAGAATTCTTTATTGAAGACTGGGGTCCTCAGGGAAAAATTGTAGCAGGAGAAAATCATCCAACCTTTTATGTTATTTTTTCACGTCCTGCCCGCTCTCTAAAGGCTCTGGATAAACCTGAAACAACCTCTGACATAATGCAGATTACTCCTCCGCTTCCTGGTGTATTCCGCTGGTATGGCACAAAGCATTTAAGCTTCGAAGCTGATGTACCTGCTGACCCAACAGTTCAATACACAATTACTATTAATTCTGAATTAAAATCTTCCGGAGGAAAAAAGCTCACAGGACAATCAGTTTTTAAAACTCAGGCAGAACCTGTGGAAGTAATAAACCTCTGGGGTGGTTATATCAAAGAAAGCGAATGCGCCTATGGCTGGAATACCGGTGCACTTCCTCCTTATGAAAACCGTTTTGTAATGCGTACAAATTACACAGCTCCATTACTTGCCATTCAACAGAATCTTAAGGTTTATGTAAACAACACACCAGCTGAATATGACATTACTCCGGTTTATGAAGACATCTTTCATATGTGGTATAACAAAGCTGATTACGACAAGGATGCCGGTCGTACAAATACTTATCTTGTAGAAATCAAAAGCAAGGTACCGCACAATGCTAAAGTCGAAATCAAAAATACAAACGGCGACTCACAAAGCTACGATACACTTCGTCCTTTTATGATTGAAGAAGTCTGTTCCATGACTGATTATTCTTCTTCAAAATATGAATGGCCTCTTACCATTTATTTTACTCAAATACCAGACAAACTATCGTTAGTTAGCAATATAACTTACGATAACGGACAGACAATCACAGAAGACAATTTGACAATAAACGGCAGCACTATAAGAATCTTTAATCTTCCATTTGATTACAATCAGACTCATACCATCAGCTTTGGTAAAGGGTTAAAAGATGAATATGATCAACCACTCGTAAATGCAAAAAGCTCTTATACCTTTAAGACTCCTCAGGAAGTGGCTTATGTAAAATATCAGAACTACGGAAACAAAATGCTCGAAGCACAGTTCCCGCACAAAATGATTTTTGAACATCAGAATCTTCTGGAAGGAAGATATGGTCTCCAGAAAACAGATCGTCCGGCAGGAGATGGACTTTATGACTATAACAAAAACGACATAGTTTTCTATGATCTTGATGTCAGCCAGAAAAATCAGCGTCAGTTCCAGGAAATGAATCTTGATCCATTCCTCGAAGATGGATACGGTTTTGTTCATTACGAAAGTACAGCAAAATACAAGAGCTACAATTATTGGCGCGAAGAATACGAAATCAATAATTCAAAAACAAGCGGCATAATTCAGGTAACTGATCTTGGTATAACAGCACGCATGGCAATTAATAAAGCGGTAGTAATGGTTCGAAGCCTTTCTACCGGAAAGCCTGTAGAAAATGCAGAGGTTTATATTGTTCATGATTTAAATGAAAAGCTTTATGACAAAGATATTCTTCAGGAGATCTTTGTTTATGGAAATGAAAAAACCTACAATAATCTTTTGGCACAGGGCCGCACAGATAAAAACGGACTTGCTGTAATTAATTATACAAGTGACCAGATTGAAAAAATTCAAAAAGAGAATCAAAGAGCTTTTGTTTATGTTGTAAATGGTAAGGATAAAGCTGCCTTTGCACCATGGTCACATAATTCCTGGCGCGAAGGAGTAAGCACGGCTTCTCTCGAAAATGCTCGCAAGCCTCAGCAGCGAACCTTTATGTTTACAGACCGTGGAATTTATAAACCAGGTGAAACAGTTACCTTCCGTGGAATTGACCGTGACCAGCTTTTAGGAAGCTTTACAACTCACAGCGGCTGGTATTCAATTACTGCAAAGGGAGCCTGGTGGGATGCAAAAGAAATCATTGAACCTATTGCAGGCCAGCTTTCAGAATCAGGCGGCTTTTACGGTTCCTTTAAAATTCCCGATGATGCAAAACGCGGAAATTATAATATCATTTATACCCGCGAAGATAATCCGGATGAAACTGCAATTCTTCAATTTACAGTTGCTGATTTTGAGCGTGTAAAATTTGAGTCTTCAATCACAGTACCAGAGCTCACTTACTTTGGAGGAGACAAGCTTACAGCAAGTCTTTCGGCAAGTTATCTTGCAGGCGGTTCGTTAGGTGGTGCTAACTATGATGTTTCCTGGTACAAGCAGCCGACAACCTTTGAGACCTCGGAGCCAGCAGCAAAGGGCTATACCTTTAATAACGGACTCTACCCTTCAAGAAATTATTATTCAGATGATACCGGAGCTCTTGGAGTAGATGGAACTGCTGCTCTTTCATGTAAGTCTGAACAGATTACAGATGGCGCTCCTTACATTTACCATGTTGAAACTGCAGTTACAGATATTTCAAATCAGCGTATAGTTGCTCAAAATGACATCTGGGTAAATCCGGCACAATTTTATATTGGTCTTGCAAAAGCAAAGAATTTACGTGGCTTTGCAAAATCCGGAGACAGACTCGAATTCCCATATCTTCTTGTAAATACAGATGGAAGCCTAATGCAGATTAGTGAGGTTTCACAAAAGGTTTCTGAAATTGAATATAAGCTTACTCATGAGGTATGGACAATGGTTCATGAGCAGAGTGTAGATGACACAATCTACACACGCTATGAACGTTCAGAGGTTGAAGATGCAACTGGCACCATCAAGCCACAGGCCAGCAGTACTATTACTCTTAAACCTGAAATTGCCGGCTGGTATACACTTACAGTAACTGGAAAAGATAACCGTGGCGGAAAGGTTATAAGCCAGATAGAATTCTACGTAACTGGAAGCGGCTCAAGCTGGTTCGATCAGTATAATTCAAATTCCCTTAAGCTCACTCCAGACAAAGCACAGTATAATCCTGGTGAAACCGCACATGTTCTTCTGGAAAGTCCTCTTCCTGCAGGCGACTATCTTATTACTGTTGAACGCGAAGGAATCTTTACAGAAGAGCTTCGTCATTTTGAAAATGGTGCTGAAGTTCTTGATATTCCAGTTGCAGGAAATTACGTTCCTGTAGTTTACGTTTCTGTTTCAAGCTATTCAGAACGTCATGGCAAACCAACTCATAATTATGGCGAGCCAGACCTCGACAAACCAAAGGATTACTATGGAGTTACACCTTTGTTAGTTAATCCTTACGTTCGTTCTTTCTCAGTAGCAATTGAATTTGACAAACCAAGCTACAAGCCTGGAGAAACTGCAACAATTAAAATTAAAACAACAAAGGGTGGAAAGCCTTATGCCGGAGCCGAGCTTACAGCACTTGCTGTAGATCGTGGAGTTCTGGATCTTATCAGCTATCATGTTCCAAACCCTATTGAGTTTTTCTATAACCGCAACAACTTCCCTCTGAGAGCTTACGGCGGAGATTCCCGTGCCCTCCTTATGGATCCTGTTACTTACAGTGTAAAAAATCTTCGTGGTGGTGATGAGCTTGCTAAAGAAATGGCTATGCTTAATGAAGCACGAGCGGCTGGAGTTGAAGGAGAAACTGTCAGAAAAGATTTCCGTGCAACAGCCTTCTTTGAACCTGTAATTGTAACAGACAAAAATGGTGAAGCTTCAGTAAGCTTTAAAATGCCGGACAGTCTCACAACCTACCGCATTACTGTTCTTGGAGTAAAAAATGATTTGTTCTCAATTCAGGAAGAAGAAGTAAAGGTTCAGAACCCTATTAATATTCAGCAGGTACAGCCTCGTAGACTTCGCGAACGCGACACTGCCGAATGTGGTGTGCTCATTACTAACCTTGGAAAAGACAGCGAAAAAGTAACTGTAAGTCTCGAGGTTCTTTCTCCAACTGCAGATACAGAGCAGGACAAGCTCGAAGGAAGAAAGACCATTCCAGGTAAAGGCTTTGTAGATGGTCCAAACTCACATACAGTTACAGTTGGTTCAGGCTTATCTTCTGTAGTTTATTTCGATGTTGCCGCTTCTCAGGAAGGTACGGTTAATCTTGTATACACAATTAAATCCAGTGCTGTAAATGAAAAGCTTATTTCTCCAATCAGGATTGAAAAGACCTTTGTATACGAAACCGTAACAATGACAGGAACAATTTCTGATGAAGGAAGTGCTACAGAAAAAGAAGCTCTTATAATTCCTGGGTATGCAAAAGAAGGCCGTGGAGACCTTAAGTTTACTCTGGATGCAACACGTCTTGGTGTTCTTGGCAGTTCTGTAAATTATCTTTTTGATTATCCATATGGCTGTCTTGAGCAGCAGAGTTCACGCATACTACCGTTAGTTAGTTTTGGAGACTATATTGATGTCTTTGGTATGAACTCTAAGATTGCTGATATTAAAGACTGTGTAACAGGCTGGACAAAAAAGTGGAAGGACTATCAGCATAAGGATGGTGGCTTTGGCTACTGGCCAGATTCAAATTATTCATCTGATTTTGTAAGCCTCCGCATTCTTTACATTTATGCTCTTGCAATGCAGCGTGGTTATACTCCAGAAGATATTCCTATTGATGTTAGTGCACTCAAGAAATATGTTGCAGCGGCAGTAAAGGATTATAAAAACCGTTACGCAGAATCAAACTATTATGATTACGACAAAGCCTTTGCCAGCTATGTATTCAGCCTGTTAAAGGATAGTTCTCTTGATTCTGTTCGTAATGAACTGTATTCAAAAGCCGATTCCATTACACTGGATGCTGCAGCCTATCTTTCGTTAGCATATTCTAACACTGGTAAATCTGCAGATTTAGAAAAGGCAAAATTGATCAACGAAAAAATCCGCCCATACTTACAGCCAGATCAGCGGGGTATTACTCTTTCTAAAAAATCCAGAAGTGGATACTGGTTCTGGTATCAGAATGAAACAGTGCAGTATTCTGTAATTCTTAATGCCTTTGCAACTGTAAATCCTGATGACGGAATGGTAGACAGACTGATTTACACTTTGCTAAAAAAGCAGTCTCACGGTTACTGGAGAAATACAATAACTACCTCTTCTGTACTCGAAGCCATTTACACTTATATACAAAAGAGAAATCTTGATGCAACCGATTACACTGCAAGTGCTTCGCTAAACGGTCGTCAGCTTATGAAAGAAGACTTTAAAGGTGTAGCTGCAAAACCAAAAACTCTTACCCTTCCTTTCGAAGATGAATTTGTTTCTTCTCTTACACGCGACAAATCGATTCCACTTGTTTTCGAAAAAGAAGGCAACGGATATTTGTTCTACACTGTAGAAATGAAGTATGCTCTCCCAGATGAAGCTCAGGCTGCCCGCGACGAAGGCTTGAATATCACTTACGAAATTACAGACTTTGAAACCGGTGAGTTGATTAATGTTACCAAGGATACCTGTGATGTTACATTAAAGAGTGGAAAAATGTATAAGGCAAAAATTATTTTGCAGACAAATAAAACCCGCGAATATATAGCACTCCGCGCACCAATTCCTTCTGGTGCTGAGATTGTAGATTCCTTGAATGGATTAAGCCATAAGAATGTTACAGACAACGAAGTGCAGTTCTTCTGGAATGAACTTCACACCGGCAGATATACTGTTGATTTTACCTTCCGTGCTGCACGCCGCGGTATTTACCCCACACCTCCAGTACAGGGTGAATGTATGTATGAGCCGGAAGTGTTCGGCCGCAGCGACGGTTATCTGTTTGTAATTGAGTAAAATGAGGAAGCGTTTCCTTAAGTTTGCTTTAATAATTTTATGCGTTCTCTTTGTACCTCCTGTGGTACTGCGCCTCGTTCCTTTTCCTGAGCTGGCGGAGTTTTGTGCGCAGGAGTATAGCTGCAGGATTTACGACCGCCGCGGCGAGCTGATTCAGGTTACGGCGATTGGGGGCGGCGGACGACGAGAGTTTACACCCATAAAGAAAATTCCAAAGCAGGTTCAAAAAACTTTTATTCAGCAGGAAGATAAACGTTTTTATTTTCACCACGGTGTAGACTGGCTTGCCATTTTAAGAGCTGCCGTTCAAAATAAACAGGCAGAAAGAATTGTCAGCGGTGGTTCCACTATAACAATGCAGCTGGCAAAGCTTGCAAACCAAGATAATTCTCTCACACTACGCCGAAAGCTTAAAGACATTTTCAATGCCTATCGCATAGAAGCAAAGCTAAGCAAAAAAAAGATTCTTGAGCTTTACCTTAATTCAATTTACTTTGGTTCAAATTCTTATGGAATAACTTCTGCAGCAAGAACATATTTCAGTTGTGAATTAAACCAGCTTACTAATAATCAGCTGATTCCTCTTTCAACAATTCCAAGAAGTCCAAATTACATTGTTCCGGCTAATGCAAAATATTTTACATATCCTTTGCAGCTTCCTCATTTTGTAAATTACCTGACAGCACAGGCACACAAATCCGGCACAAATCTTCCATACGAACTCCAAACAACTCTGGATCTGGAAGTTTCCGCAATGGCCCAGAACTTTCTTCTGGATGCTCTCTTACAGGCCCAGAGCTCACGTATAACGAATGGAGCTCTTTTATTAATTGATAACGAAACAGGTTCTGTTATCTCCTGGCTTGGAAACGGAGATTTTTTTGATGAACAGAACTCCGGACAGATTGACGGTGTTCTTGTAAAAAATCAGCCTGGCAGTTCTATGAAACCTTTTCTTTATGCACTTGCAATTGAAAAGGATTTAATTCAACCTTCGACAGTTCTGGCTGATGTACCTTCTGAATTTGGAAATGAAAAGCTTTATATTCCAGAAAACTTTAACAACCGTTTTAACGGACCTATCCGAACCCGTATAGCCCTGGCTTCGAGTCTTAACATTCCGGCAGTTTCTGTGCTCAATAATCTTGGTGTCAAAACTTATCTTGAAAAGCTTTACGAGCTTGGTTTTGATTCTTTACGTCAAAACGACACTGGCTTAAAAGCCGACCTCGGACTTGCCCTTGGTGCCGGTGAGGTTTCTCTCTACGAACTGGTTCCTGCCTTTAGTGTTTTTGTCCGTGACGGGTTTTATATGCCGCTCAATTATATCAGTTCAAATAAACTAACTAACGGTCGTTCGGTTTATTCCAGCGATACTGCGCGAATTATTACATCAATACTTTCAGATAAGGGAGCTCGTTCTCTGGGCTTTGGGTATACTCAAACCTTCCAGACAAACTATCCTTCAATCTTTAAAACCGGAACTTCTAATCAATACCAGAATATAGTTGCTTTAGGAGCAACAAAAAAATATACCATTGGTGTATGGATGGGAAACTTTTCTGGAAATACTGTAATAGGAAAAACCGGTGCTTCTCTTCCTGCATGGGTTGCAAAAAATATTCTTGATCAGTTAACACCTCAATCTGCCGCAACTCCAGAAGAAGCTTTTCCAGAACCGGAGAATTATCACAAGGAAAGAATCTGTTCTCTTTCAGGTATGAAAGCCGGACCTGATTGCAATGCCGTAGTTTATGAATATGTCAAAAATGATACAAGGCCCGAAGCTTGTACCTGGCACCAGAATATAAACGGAAAAGCTAAAACTATCTATCCACCGGAATATCAGCAGTGGCTTAGAAGTCATCCGGAAAAAGCCCTTATTGAATATTCAGATTCCCCTCTTTCAATTCTTTCTCCAAAGCAAGGCTCTTTATTTTATTCAAGTTCATTCAATTCAAACAGGCAGGCTATCCCTTTTGAAATAACCGGTGGCAAAGAACACACACTTGATATTTTTTACGATGAAAAAAAAATCGCCACAATCAACCGGCCGTTTATTTTTTCACTTCCGGTAGATCGTGGCGGACATTCCTGCCGCGTACGTTGCGGCAGCGAAGAACTCACAATTTCATTTACTGTTCGTTAGCACTTCCACAGTCTGTGCAAATTACAGAACTCAAAAGCACTTACAACCTTTTCACCATCGAGTAATGCAAACTCTGCTTTTGGTTCTTCACCAGGCTTAAGAAGCTTTTTCTGAATACCTTTATCTGTTACAAGTACAATCCATTCAATGTAATGCTCTGGTAACATTGGGTGAGTAACAGAACCAACACTTACAGTTACCTTATTTCCTTCTACATTTACAACAGGTACATGTTTTTCAACAGCTGCATCTGTTGTTCCAGGAATCAGCTCATCCATATCTTCACCACAGCAAACTGTTGGTACACCTGAATCTTTTACTACAACAATAATTTTTCCACAATGTTTACAATAGAAAAACTTAACTTCCATTTTTTTCCTCCATTTTCTAAAGGGTACATAAACAATCCGGATTTGTCAAATTTTAAGCAATATCTTTTTTATTCCGATATTTTAAAAAGTAGCATATAATTAAATATTACTTGTTTAAATATCGGAGAAGAAACTTGTTAACAAAAAAGTGCCTTTCGCGTATCCTCGTTTTTTTCATTTTTCTTTTTAATATTTTTTCTTTGAATGCAGAAGAAACAAAGCTTTTACGTCTGGATGGAAAATGGGAGCTTTATCTTCAAAAAACTCCTGAGCAAACCTTCTCATTAGTCGATTCCGGCATTCCTTCAGATTTTATGTCCACTGTACCAGGCAACTGGAATTCAGAGATTAAGCATTTTGGAGGAAGCTCTCCTTCAACCTATGGCTGTTACAGATATGTTTGTAACGGACTTGATCCAACAAAAAAATATGCATTGCTTTTAAAGGAATCTCCAGGAACCTCCTGCGCCCTCTATATTAACAGAAAGCTGACTGGCCAGACCGGCGATGCCTTTGCCATGACCCGTCCAGATTTCCACGAAAAACCGAACGCATATAATCCTTCTCATTCTCAGGCTAAACCACTTTACTGCGAGTTTTATCCGGATAAAAATGGTGAAGTAGAAATCCTCTTTTTAATTTCAAACTACTTTTACAGAAAGGGCGGCCTCTGGGATTCTGTTTTTCTGGGCTCACCAAAAAGTGTTATGCGCACAAACAACATCACACTTCTTTTTAATGCTTTCGTAATTGGCTGTCTTTTCTTTATCGGGCTCTTAAATTTAATTCAGTTTTTTATAAATAAAAAACGCTGGGAATATTTTTATCTCGGAATTTCATCTATTGTATTTGCACTTAGAATTGGTACAGCGGAATATTGTTCGTTTACTTATGTATTCTCTCAGCTTACCTCTGAAGTTAAAATCAAAATTGAATATCTGGTTTTATGGATTGCCCCTATTTCAATTTTGCAGATGCTCTTTAAAATCTATCCTTCAAAAGATCGTGTAATTATTTTTAAATGGTTTAAAGAAAAGCATTTCCGTCATTTCATTATTATTGCAGATTTAATTTTAGGAATCAGCTCCCTGATTTTACCTGCATATTATTCAAACAGACTTGTGCCATATCTTCAAATTGGAATGATTATTATGGCAATTTATATTGTAATCTTCAGTATTTCAAATCTTATCAAGCATAAAAAATATGCCCTCTACAACAGCTTAAGCTACTGTACCTTGTGCCTTGGAATGGGATTTGACCTTGTTTATTCTAAACAGAAAAACCTCATGCCTATTTCTTTCTTCCCGTTCTTCCTCGTTACCTTTGCTATTATTCAGATTTTAATGCTTGCTGCAATCCAGAATGATATTTACAAGGATACAGAAAAATCTACAAAGGATTTGCAGCGTCTCAATGATGCCTATCTTCGCTTTGTACCAAAGGAGTTCCTCCGCCTTTTGAATAAGGAATCAGTTATAAAAACAAAGCTTGGTGATTATTCAAATATTGAAATGACAATTATGTTCTCTAAGCTTTCAATCGAAGGCATGGGAAAAGATCTTTCGCTCGAAGAACATTTTATGCTTTTCAATGAATATCTTAAGCAGATATCTCCTGTCATTAAAAAATATGACGGCTTTGTAAGTAAATTTTTGAGCGGTGGATTTATGGCTCTTTTCCCTCATTCAGAAATTGATGCTGTTCGCGCCGCTCTGGAAATCAATGACTGTACAAATAAACTCAACACAACCCAAGGCCCTGCTTCTCATAAGCTTACTTCCTGGATTGGTATTCATTACGGAAGAATGATTATTGGAACTATTGGCGAAGAAAACCGCCTGGACGATACAGTTATTTCAGATACAGTAAATACAGCTGCACGCATAGAATCTGTGTGCGAAAAGCTTGGAAAAAATATTATCGTCTCACAGGTGCTTCATAAAAAGCTTTCAGAAGAATCAACTGTTCAGGTTAATCTTACCGAACTCGAAGCAATGTTTGTAAAGGGTAAAGAAAAGCCTCTTCAGCTTTATGAAGTTACCCGTAAATCAAAAACTACTCAGGAGGCACAGGTATGAAAAATATAAAGCGGCTTCTTTCTGCTTTTTTATTATTTACTGGTTTCTCTATTAATTATATCTACGCACAAAATGAAAAGATTTCTACCTATCATATTGAAAATCCGGAAGTCCTTGAAAAATCAAATTTAGAAATTCATACTAACTGGGATTTTTTCTGGGGCAGGTTTATTCCTCCATACGATAAATCAGCTTCACCAGATTTAGTTGTTTCTGCACCTTCCGACTGGAATAAATATAATCTTTCAGATGAAATCAAAAATATTACAAAAAAAGGAAACGGCTCTGGAACTTACCGGCTTAAGCTTACAAATCTTAAACCTGATACAACTTATGTATTCCCGGTTTATAAGCTTGCCTATACAGCTTTTTCAATTTTCGCAGATAATGTTTTAATTTTCCAGTCTGGCCAGCCTGCTGAAGAATGGGAATATACTAAAACACAGCAGTTTTTTGATAAAGCTACATTCACAACAAATGAATCTGGAACTGTGCTCCTTACAATTCTTGTTTCAAATAATTTTTATCGTAAGGGTGGCCTTCGCGGAACAGTTTCTCTTTATGAAGCTGATTATTATCAGAATTATTATTTCCGCACCTTATCAACCTATGCTGTTTTCAGCGGAATACTTTTAATGATTTCAATTTATTGTCTTATAAACTTCCTGCGTAAAAAAGATAAATCCTCTTTATTTTTATCCATGCTGATTCTTTCAGTATTTTCTAGATTTGCAACCTCAGACTTCCCGCTTTTAAAAATCTTATTTCCTGAATTGCCTTTTAATATAATGCTGCGTATTGAATACATATCTGTTTTCTTTATTCCGTGCTTTATGACTCTTTATATTGATACCTTAAATAAATTTATTTTTAAGCGTATTCCGGCCTTCATTATCGCAACACCTGGCTTTGAATTTTTCATCCTCGATTTTATACTTCCAATCCGACTTGCAAACAGACTTGTTCCGGCCATGCAGATTTATATGTATGTAGTAATAGCACTCGATGCCCTTCTCTTTATACTCAGCATTTTTAAAGAACGTGATTTTATTTCTACAATTTCAATCATTTCTCTTGCTATCGTTGCATTGGGCGCTACCTGCGACATTCTCTCAATTCACCATGTAACTTTTATGAAAGGTATTCATCTTTTAATGCCGGCCTTTGTCCAATTTGCACTTCTACAGATAGTCCTGCTTGCCTATATTCAGAATAAAAACTACATGAAGGTTTTCGAGCTGAATGATTACCTGCAGGAAACGAATAAAGCCTATTACCGTTTTGTACCAAAGGAATTCCTCGAGCTTTTGTGTAAAAAAGACATTACAGAAATCACTCTTGGTGAATATAAAATTTCAAAGGCTGCCGTTCTTTCAGCTGATATCCGCAATTTCACTTCTACTTCAGAAAAGCTCGTACCTATTCAGGTATTTGATATGCTTAATTCTTATCTGCGTAGAGTTGCTCCTCTTATTCGAAAATACCATGGAGTAATCGAAAAATATCTCGGAGATGGAATTATTGCTATTTTCCCGGAAAGCGCAGAAGCTGCCTTAAACTGTGCAATCGAAATGCAGGAGCAGATGATAGAGCTTCGCGAAGAATTCTCACAGCGCGGAATGCCACAGATTCAAATTGGAATTGGTATTCATTATGGAGATATTGTAATTGGAACAGGCGGCAACAATGACCGAATGACAGAAATTTCACTTTCAAAAGATATTGATATTGCCATTAAAACTGAATCAAAAACAAAACAATATCATCGCCCTATTCTTGCAACGTACGAAGCAATCAGCTTTGCTGCAAATGAAGCCCGCAAGGAAGGCCGAAAATTTTCTTTCAGTGGTTATAAGATTAATGACGCCCCTCAGGCTGTTTTATTTTCAATATATAATGACAGATTCGAAAATATTTTATAATATAATGTCAGGAGAAAAACATGGGACAGATAATTAAAAAACGTGCAGATTATATTTCATGGGATGAATACTTTATGGGAGTTGCAAAGCTTGCAAGCTTCCGTTCAAAAGATCCAAACTCACAGGTTGGCGCCTGCATAGTAGATAAAGATAACAAAATCCTTTCTATGGGCTATAACGGATTCCCACGCGGCTGTTCTGATGATGATTTCCCATGGGCACGCGAGGGCGATACCCTCGAAACAAAATATGCCTATGTTACTCACAGCGAGCTTAATGCTATTTTAAATTATCGCGGCGGCTCACTCGAAAACTGCAAAATCTATGTAACACTTTTCCCTTGCAATGAATGTGCAAAAGCTATTATCCAGAGCGGAATTAAGACTGTAGTTTTTGCAGAAAACAAATATGACGGAACTCCATCTGTTGAGGCTTCTAAAAAATTAATGAATGCAGCCGGCGTACGTTATTACCAGTATCAGCCGACAGGTAAAAAGCTGGAAATAAATGTCTAAATACATACGCTCAAATCGTCTCTTACTTCTTTTTGTTGTTCTCATTGGGCTTACTTTACAAAGCTGTAAAACAACCCGTTCTCTTGCAAAAGAATCTCTTGAACCTGGTGCTCCAACAGAAGCTCATGTAATAGTTGCACATGACGTTGTTTTCCCTGAGATAGAAGGCCAATATAAATACATTTTTTTCCGCCTTTATAATCCTTCGTACAAAAATCCATTATATATTGCTAATCTGTTGAAAGGTGGCCTGAGCATTACTAAAACTGACGAGGTTCCAGATTTAAGTCATGCTTCCATAAACTTTACCCTTGATGATAATTTTTACGGATTAACACTTGGTGGTGAACATCAGCTTGCAGAAGAAGAATGCACCGTACCTCAGAATAACAAGTACATGAAAAACTGCGATCCGGAAAATTCTGAACAGATTACTTATGCCCTTAAGGTTACAGAAGAAGAATATGAACAAACTAAAGCCTTTGTTGAACATTATGCTCAAAGTACAGACCTTAAATATGCCTCACACTTAAATTTCAAGATTGCTATTTTCAGCATAAAGAAAAAGTTTTTTACACCACGTGAGCATAAGCAATTTGGTTCAATAAACTATCCTGACGATTCAGAAAATAAAAAAGTCGATATTAAAAATTCTAAAAAAGTTCCAAATGATTTTGTCTGCTCAACGTTCTTAGGCTATGTTCTTTATAACAATGTTGAAAGTGTAAGTAACTTCTTTGATGAAAATAACATAAAATACGAATATATAAGCGTAACAGACATAGCACTTATTCCAGGAATAACTCCTCTCTTTTATTCAAACTGGAGTAACTATGAGGAAGCAGCCCGCAAATTTGTAGACGAATATCCTGAATTTGCTGAATATTTGACACAATAACTCTAAATCAGTATTCTTTTTTCATTATGATTATTGATTTCCACTGTCACATCTATCCAGCTAAAATTGCCGAAAAGGCTTCTAAAAGCGTAGGCGATTTTTATAATTATCCAATGAAATACCATGGAAGCCCGGATGAACTTCTTGAAAGCGGTTCTAAAATTGGAGTTTCTAAATATGTAGTTCTGCCGGTTGCAACTAAGGCAATGCAGGTAGAGCCTTCAAATAATTTCATTATTGAACAGTGCGAAGAACATCCAGAATTTATCGGCTTTGGAACAATGCATCCGGATTATGATAATTTTGAAGCAGAACTCAAGCGAATTAAAGCTGCAGGTCTTCGTGGAATAAAGCTTCATTCAGACTTTCAGATGTTCCAGATTGACGCAACCCGAATGGATGCTGTTTACGATATTATGACCGATCTTGAACTTCCTTTAATTATGCATGCCGGTGATAAACGATATGATTTTTCCGGCCCGCAAAGAATCCTTAATCTGCATAAAAAACACCCTAAGCTCACTTTAATTGCAGCACACTTTGGCGGCTACACAGAATGGGATAAATCTATGGAATATCTCGCCGGTGAAGATGTTTATTTCGATACTTCAAGTACTCTCGAATGGTTACCAGTTGAAAAAGCAAATGCTATGATCCGCAAGCACGGAGTTGAGAAATTCCTTTTTGCTTCTGATTTCCCTATGTGGGACCACGAAGGAGAACTGGAACGCTTTAATCGTCTGGATCTGACAGAAGAAGAGCGCGAAATGATATTCCACAAAAACGCAGAAAAGCTTCTTAAACTGTAAAGGCCTTAAAAATCACGCCACCGCCAACAATCACACCATCCTTGTACAATACGGCCGACTGTCCTGGTGCTACTGCGCGCTGTGGTGTTTCAAAAGTAATTCTCCATGGCTGTCCACGGTATTCTGTTTTATCGTCTTCTGCAGGAATATAACGCTCAATATGTGCTGCAGCAGGCTTACTGGCCAGCCTGATTTTAACCATTGCATCAAAGCCTTCTTTTGGCTCTACTCCGGCAGGCCATACAAAATCATCAGCTATAAGCGCATTTGAATTAAGTGCTTCGTTTGGTGCAAGAACAACTACATTATTTTTTGCATCAATTGAATGAACATAAACCGGATAATTTACAGCAACGCCAAGACCACGACGCTGACCTACGGTATAGTGTTCAATACCTCGGTGACGTCCAAGCACATGTCCATCCAAATCAATAATATCCCCCGGAACAGACGGTTTATCAGCAAACAGAATATCAAAATATTCTTCACCAATAAAATCCTGACTTTCTTCGCGGTTAGCAGCCTCAAGTCCAGCCTTATGAGCAAGCTCAAAAACCTCGCTTTTTTTCATTACAGCAAGCGGAAAACGCACTTTTTCCAAAGTTTCTGAAGGAACTCTGTATAAAAAGTATGTCTGATCTTTTGAAACATCTTCGGCACCTGCAATCATACATGGTCTTTTATCTGTTCCAAAAAGCCCTGCTTCCGGACGAACAATCTTTGCATAATGACCGGTACAGAAATAATCAAACTTAATACCAAGATTTTCAATGCCTTTCAAAAGAGCACCGAATTTAATCATCATATTACAGCGGATACAAGGATTTGGTGTACGACCACTTCTATATTCGCTTTTAAAATATTCCAGGATTTCTTTTTTATAAGTTTCTTTTACATCAATAACATGATACTCAATTCCATGAGCTTCGCAGAAACGCTTGCATTCTTCTATGTTTTCTTCTTCACCTGGACCAAAGCACGCTTCGCGGGTTTTTGTACCTGTATGAATTTCCGGGAGGCTTCCATCCCAAAGCGACATAGTTGCACCAATTACTTTACAACCTCTTTCAAGCAGCAAAAGAGCGGTAAGAGTGGAATCAACTCCACCAGACATTCCAACAACAACTGTATCGCCAGCCTTTGGCATTTCCTGCATTACATAATTCATATTGCCTACTATACCACAAGGTTGAAAGTTAGAAAAGTAATT
Source organism: uncultured Treponema sp. (assembly GCA_946407195.1). GTDB lineage: Bacteria > Spirochaetota > Spirochaetia > Treponematales > Treponemataceae > Treponema_D. The sequence continues at coordinate 19,029 of CAMJNC010000011.1, forward strand.
TAACTTTATTACATAAAAAGGATTGCCAGTTTGAAGCTGATTTCTTACTGGCAATCCCGACGGGTGTACTTAAATTATTTATTTTACAAACTTGATTGAAGTAACTTCAATGTACTTTACAGCTGCAGAAGAATTCTGTACTACAAGTGCTTTAGCTGATGTCGAAGCCAAATTCTCTGTCTCAATAGGATCCCAGTTTTGCATACCAAGATTATACTGTGTCTTAATTGCATTAGCCTGCCAATCTCCTGCTGGATCATCAAGTACAATAAACTGTCCTAATCCCCAATCTGCAGCGATTTCTGCATTATCCGCATCATAAAATTTTGCTTCAACTTCAAGTTTTGAAAAGCCAGATACATCTACAGTTCTTCCAAAATCAATTACAAATCCACTATAAGCGGAAGCAAATGCACTGGTATTCTTTACTGTCTTTCCTGTAAGATCAATTACGCCATCCCACTCATCTGTCTGTGCTCCACCATTGTCAGTTGTTGTCTGTCCTCCACCATTATCTGCAGGAGTTTCATTAGAATCATCATTTCCATTAGAACATCCAACTAAAGCCAAAGCTGCAATCATTGCTACAGCGCCCAACAAAATTTTAAATTTTTTCATTTTTTAATCCTCCTAAAATGAAACTTTATTTGATTTTATTATTGTTATGGTTCTAAAATTTTTCCAGCAAAATTTGCATTTTTAAAGACAAGATAAGGAAACTCTCCTAATTAGTTAAACGTTTTATACAATTTAATTGTACACCATAAGGTGTTTCACCTACGAATTTTTTTTTATTTTTAAATATCTTTTTTACATTTTCTCTGTTAAAATATAAGTATTACGAATTGATTAAGAGGGTTAAAAAAATGGCAATGAGACTTGTAACACGTTCAGATTTTGACGGACTGGCTTGTGGAGCTCTGCTCCTCGAAGCAGGCATTATTGACCACTGGAAATTTGCACATCCAAAAGATTTGCAGGATGGACTTATTCCAATCGACAGCAACGACTGTCTCGCTAACGTTCCTTTTGTAGAAGGCTGTGGACTCTGGTTCGATCATCATTCAAGTGAGTTTGAAAGAAATCAGCTTGAAGGAAAATATAAGGGAGAAAGCCGCATTACTCCTTCTTGTGCACGCATTATTTATGAATACTACGGCGGAAAAGAAAAGTTCCCTAACTTTGATGATATCATGGTAGCCGTAGATAAAGTCGATTCTGGAAATCTTACCATTGATGAAATTCAAAATCCTAAGGGCTGGATTCTTGTAGGCTTCCTTATGGACCCGCGTACAGGTCTTGGCCGCTGGCGAGAATTCACAGTTTCTAATTATCAGCTGATGGAAAAGCTCATGGTTGCCTGCCGTGATAAATCAACAGATGAAATTCTTTCTATGCCTGATGTAAAAGAACGAATCGAAGTTTACTACGAACAGACAGAAAAATTCAAGGAAATGGTAAAAGCCCATACTGTTGTAGAAGGCAATCTGATTATTTCCGACTTACGTGGCGTAGATCCAATTTATACCGGAAACCGCTTTATGATTTACAGTATGTATCCTGAACAGAATATTTCTGCATGGATTGTAAGCGGGCGTGGTGGTCAAGGCTGTTCAGCAGCAGTCGGTTATAGCATTCTGAATAAAACCAGCAAAGTAAATGTTGGAAGCCTTATGCTTAAATACGGCGGTGGCGGACACGAAAAGGTAGGTACCTGCCAGTTCACAAATGAGAACATGGATTCTGACCTGCCAAAGATGCTTGCTGAGCTAAAGGGTTTGGCAAACGGTTAGAAAACTGATAAGATATAGAGGCTATCTGAAAAGATAGCCTCTTTTTTTTGGTATAAATATGAAAAACAAAGTTTTTTTCGAAGGAATGCGCGACGGTGTGCCGATTGGATTGGGTTATTTTGCAGTAGCCTTTTCTCTTGGAATCGTTGCCCGTAATGCAGGCTTAACCCCAATTCAAGGATTTATTGCAAGCTTTTTCTGTGTAGCCTCTGCCGGTGAATATGCTCTTTTTACTTCTATTCAGGCTGCTGCCTCTTTCCTGGAAATTGCTTTAATTACGCTTGTAGTAAATGCCCGCTATCTTCTTATGAGCACAGCACTTACACAGCGTTTTAATCCTGAAACTCCATTAATTCATCGCTTACTTGTTGGCTTTGGTGTAACCGACGAAATCTTTGGAATTACAATTGCAAGACCAGGATATATTAATCCGATTTACAACTATGGAGCACTTCTTGTAGCTATTCCACTCTGGAGCCTCGGCACTTCCCTTGGAATAATTGCCGGTAACTTTTTACCAGCCCGCGTTGTAAGTGCACTTTCCGTTGCACTCTACGGAATGTTCCTTGCAATTATTATTCCTCCTGCAAAAAAGAATCTTGTTATTATGATTTCTGTTATTATAAGTTTTGCAGCCAGCTTTGCTTGTACCAAACTACCGTTAGTTAGTCAACTTTCTGGAGGTACAAGAACAATCATACTTACAGTAGTTATCTCAAGTATTGTTGCATTAATTAAACCGATTCCAGAAACCGAGGAGGAAACAAAATGACCTCTTATGTATATCTCTCAATCTTCACTGCTTTTTTTGTTTCATACCTGATTCGCGTTTTACCTCTCACACTTATACGCAAACCTATTAAAAACAGATTTATAAAATCCTTTCTGTACTATGTACCTTACATTACTCTTGCAGTTATGACCTTTCCGGCTATTATCGAAGCTACACAGTCTCCAATTGCCGGAATAATTGCACTTGCTGCAGGAATTCTTTTGTCTTATTTTGGACTCGGTCTTTTTCCTGTAGCCTGTGCCTGCTGTGCAGTAGTTTTTATTGCAGAGCTTTTTTTATAAGCTGATTTTTACTATTCGGTTATCTGAGCGCTCTGAAGCTTGTAGTACTCACCATGTTTTGCCATGAGCTCTTCATGAGTTCCAAGCTCTACAATTCCATGATCATTTACTACAGCAATTTTATCCGCATTTTTAACTGTAGAAAGTCGATGTGCAATTACCAGAGTTGTACGACCCTTAGAAAGCGCGTCAAACGAATGCTGAATCTTTATTTCTGTCGCTGTATCAAGGGCAGAAGTCGCCTCATCTAGAATTAAAATCGGTGGATTTTTCAGGAAGCATCGTGCAATAGACACTCTCTGCTTCTGGCCGCCACTGAGCTTAATTCCGCGCTCACCCACCACGGAATCGTAGCCGTTAGGCATGAGCAGAATGTCGTCGTGGATTTCTGCTCGTTTTGCAGCAAGCTCAATTTCTTCATCAGTTGCATCAGGCTTTCCATAAGCAATATTTTCACGGATTGTTCCCGCAAACAGGAAAACATCCTGCTGAACAATTCCAATCTGACTGCGAAGTGAATGCTTTTTAATTCTTTTAATATCAATTCCATCCAGACTGATTGAACCGCCAGTAATCTCATAAAAACGTGGAATCAAATTACAAATTGTCGTTTTTCCACCACCACTGGCCCCAACAAGAGCAAATTTTTCACCAGAATGAATATCAAGATTAATATCCTTTAAAACCGGGAAATCAGGGGTATATGAAAAATCAACATTCTTAAAGCTGATATTTCCTCGAGCTGAAAGAATCTCTACAGCATCCGGAGTATCTGCCGGCTCAGGCTCTGTCCTCATTATTTCTATAAATCTGTTGAATCCAGCCATACCTGTAGCAAACTGTTCAACAAAGCCATTAAATCTTTTAATTGGTCCAACAAAGCTTGCAACAAATAAGTTAGCTGCAACTAAGTCTGGCAGAGTCATTTTTCCCTTCATGATAAAATATCCGCCAACAGCAAGTGTAAGCAGTGAAAGCAGATTATTACAGAATTCTATATTTGAGAAAAAGCTTGCCATATAACGGAAACGATCCTGCTTCGCGGCACTGTACTGTTTGTTATAAACCTCGAATCGAGCACGTTCAAAATCTTCGTTTACAAAACCCTTAGTAACACGAATACCAGAAATACTGGATTCAAGTCCAGCATTAACTTCCGCTGTTGTTTCCTTAACCTTTGCAGAGGCCTTAGAAAGATTTCTACGCGAAGTATAAACAATAAAAAAGATTGCAGGCAGCATGATAAAAACAATTATCGCAAGCTCCCATCTGATAGTCAGGAGAAGAACAAACGAACCTATAAGATTAAGCATCGCAATAGAAAAATCCTCAGGACCATGATGTGCAAGCTCTGTAATTTCAAAAAGATCAGTAGTTGCACGAGACATAATTTTTCCAGTACGGTTTGTATCATAAAAGCTGAAAGGTAATTCCTCGAGATGATCGAAAACATCCCGTCTCATATCCTGTTCCACGCGGTTTCCAAATATGTGTCCCCAATAAGCAACAAACCAGTTGCACATTTTGTGAATACAAAAGCCAGCAAACAGAATTGCCACCAGAGTCAAAAAGATTTTTAATTCATGATTTGGAATAAGCGTATTGAGTGCATAACGTGAAAACATTGGGAAAGCAACATCAATTGCAGCCATAAAAAATGCACAAATCATATCCGCAATAAAGAGGCCGATATGAGGCTTGTAATATGAGAAAAATATTTTTAAAGGCTTCTTTGTAAAATCCATATTGTCACTATATCAGAATAAAATATAATGTTGCAATCAAAAAACTACAGTCTGAGAATCACGTCCCCTTGACCCGTAATTATTTCTCTTTCTATAATAACTTTATGTTTGATTATTTCTTCTTTGACCTTGATGGAACATTAACAGATCCAGCACAGGGAATAACTAATTCATTTATTCATGCATTAAAATATTTTGGAATTGAAATTCCAAGCTACGAAAAACTCTGCTCATTTATAGGCCCACCTTTAGTTGATACCTTTAAAACACAATTCGGTTTTTCTGATGAACAGGCTGTAGAAGGCGTAAAAAAATATCGGGAGTATTTTGCTGCAAAGGGACTTCTTGAAAATACAGTTTATCCGGGCATACCAGAGCTTCTTTCAACACTTAAGCAAAATGGTAAAAAGCTGGTTGTGGCAACCTCAAAGCCAGAAGAATATTCAATAAAAATTATCGAACATTTTGGATTATCTCAATATTTTGAAAATGTCTGCGGAAGCCTTATGGATGAAACCCGTAGTAAAAAAGACGAAGTTATTGAATACGCAATTGAACGAAACCACATAGCAGACCGCTCTAAAATCCTTATGATTGGCGACAGAAAGCATGATATGCTGGGTGCAAAAAAATGTGGTATCTCAGCTTGCGGAATTCTCTTTGGATACGGAAGCCGCGAAGAACTCCAGACTAATGGTGCAGATATGATTGCCGGGACTGTAAAAGACCTTGAACTCCTATTAACCGGACTACCGAACGTTAGTTAGTTATCAGCTCAATGGAAAAGCATATGAAACAAGCATCTTCTTACATTATTCCTGCAGACTTTCCAGACCCCGATATTATTCGTGTAGATGATACTTACTACATGGTAAGCACAACAATGCACTTTATGCCGGGCTGCGCAATTCTTCGTTCTTATAATCTTGTAGACTGGGAACATGCAGCCTATGTTTATGATGAACTGGAACCAACTGAAAAACAGACCCTTTCAGATAATAAAGGGGCATACGGAAAAGGTATGTGGGCTGCCTGTCTTCGCCATCATAACGGGAAATTCTATATCAGCTTTGTAGCAAATGATACACATATGACCTATCTGTTTACATCAGACAAAATTGAAGGTCCATGGAAACGCTCAGAGATAAATGGCTTTTATCACGATATGTCGCTTCTTTTTGATGATGATGGTCAAATTTACTGCGTAAGCGGAAATACGAATATAACTCTTACCGAAATGGATAAAGATTTATCTGGTCCTAAGGCAGGTGGTATAAATAAGGTAATTATTCAGGATAATCCGGAAAATGTCATTCTTGGTTATGAAGGAAGCCATATTTATAAAATTAACGGTAAATACTACATCTTTTTCATTCATATGCCTAAAGGAAAGATGAGAACCCAAGCCTGCTATGTATCAGACAAAATTGATGGCCCTTATACAGGAAAAGACGTTTTATGCTCAGATCTGGCAAACTGGAACAGCGGAACCGCACAGGGTGGAATAGTTCAGGCTCCTGATGGCAGCTGGTATTCAATTGTATTCCAGGACCACGGTGCACTAGGCAGAATACCCGTTTTAATTCCTGTAAAGTTTGAAAATGACTTTCCTGTATTCGGAGAAGACGGAATTGCTCCTGAACAGGTAAAAATTACAGATTTACACCCGGATTATAAATATACACCGCTTTACAGTAATGACTTTACAAATCCAGCCTGGCAATGGAATCATATTCCAAATAAAGCTCTGATAAAGGTTGAACCAACTGTATTTACCGTAAAAACTGATAAAGTCTGTAAAAACATAGTTCAGGCGGCAAATACTCTTACACAGAGAACCTTTACCGAACATTGCGCCGGAACTGTAGAAATTGATGCCTCAAAGATTAATGAAGGGGATATAGCAGGCTTATGTGCACTTGAAGGTGAATATGGTTTTATAGGAATAACCAAAAAAGGCGGTAAATACAAGCTGATTACTGCAGAACATAAAATTCCATATAGTCCATGGTCTATGGGAGTTTTGGATGATGAAAAGCCTGTAATTACTGCTGAACAGGGGCTTTCTTCTCCAAAGCTCAAATTAAAAGCAATTTTCAATCTTGAACATACAAAAGAGAACGTACAGTTCGCTTTTGCTGATAATATGGCAGAAACAGCCGATTTTAAGGAATTTGGTGCTCCAGTAAAGCTACGCTATACTCTGGATCAGTTTGTTGGTGTTCGTTTTGCATTATTCTGTTATTCTGCAGAAAAAGCAGGCGGAACTGCAGCATTTAAGGATTTTAAACTTGATTTACTCTAAAGCAGACAAAACTCAAACAGAAGAAGTATTCTCCGTATTCTCTGCAGCCATTCAAAACATGGAATTACAGGGGATTCACCAATGGGATGAAATATATCCGGATAAACCCACAATAGCTGATGATATTACCAGAAACCAGATGTATATCGGTAAAATTGATAACAGAATCGCTGTTTGCTTTGTTTTAAGCGAAGAATACGATGAAGAATACAAAAATGGGTGCTGGCAGTATCCAGATTCCCGATTTTGCGTAATTCACCGATTATGTGTAAATCCGGAGTTCCAGAATAAGGGTATAGCTTCAGAAACAATGAAATATATAGAAAATCTGTGTAAATCTGAGGGATATGATTCAATTCGTCTGGATTGCTTTACAGAAAATCCATATTCCAGAAGATTATATGATAAAACCGGATATTCTGTAGTTGGCTATGCAAACTGGCGAAAAGGCCGCTTTGAACTCCGCGAAAAGAAGATTTAAATCCATTACTCCATACAAATATTATCCTCTGGTCAGAATTATTATCTTTTTAATAATCCAATCACAATATAGCTTACACATTTTATATTTCCTGGATTAAAACAGAAACGACTGTGTATATTCGATTTTGTCTAACAAACGGTCGTAAAGATGTTAAGTTAACGACCATTTATTAGTTTTTTAAACAAACTAACATAAGTTTGTTTAAAAATGATACAAAAATGTTTCATGTGAAACATAAATCTATTTTTAAACTAATTAAAGAAATCATACCTTTTCCTATGTTATTTGAACAAATAGCTGATAAATATTAACCCCTGAAAACAGACCTAATTAGACTTTTTTAGTTTTAATCAACATCGAATCATAACGATAACCAGGACAGCTTTACAAACACAATGTTTCACATGAAACATTATAAATAAACCTGATCAACTCCTAATAAACCTATATCTTTGATTTGACTTATTCCATTGCCCTGGATCCACAACAAAGACCAATCAGATTTGTTCCACGTGAAACACATACACCTAACAATCAATTCCCACAAACACTGACCAACCAGACTTAAATCAATTTGCTTATTAGATTCATTTTGGGAAAAAACATCAAATCCTGAATGTTTCACATGAAACACTTATGCCAAACAGCTTCCCCTCCCCTACCCTTTTAGTTTCACGTGAAACAAAGTAATCAATCAATCCTTATGAATGTTGCAAGTATTTCTCACATCCAAAATCAGTCCCAGTATCTCACCACTTTTTATAAGCAGTTCAATACATACAATGTTTCACATGAAACAATCAGACCTCAAAACTCGTATTTCACCAATCCACAGAGTTAACATAGTTATCCACACTCTTCCTAAAAAATGTGGATAACTTGTAGATAATGTGGATAACTCATTTTGGACTGTTTCACGTGGAACAAACTGACTGGACATAAAAAAAGGGCGACCGATTTATTCGGTCAGCCCTTCTGCCTGATGTATATATATATTATCACCCTAGAACTAAATACTTTAATAAATAGCTCATACCCTTGTTTTTATTATTAATCAAAATTTTCATTTTGTCAACAATAATTTTAACTTTTCTAACTAACGATTGTTAGTTGTTTTAACTACCTTCCGTTAGTTATCTACACCTAGTGTCTGTATTAATTTTTTGAATTATCAGCATACTAGATATAGTTCCTGAATTTGCATCAGGGTGACAATTTTTAGTCGTCACTATCAGCCTGGACCTTATCAAGGCCAACGATGAAATCTGGCTCGGTAACACGAACTACATTTACACCAGAAGCTCCAGTTCCCTGTTCCTTAATGTCTGTTGCCTTAAAGCGCAGGGTCTTACCCTGGCTTGTCATACAAACAACTTCATCTTTATCTTTAACGTTAATAGCACCAATGATTTCACCCTTAGATTCGGTGTTACCAAAGATTCTCTGACCGCCTGTTCCACGTCCGTGAACTGAATACAGGTCGAAAGAAATTCTCTTTCCAACACCCTTCTCTGTAAGCAAAATCATATTTGCATCTTTTTCAACTTTAACTGCAGCAGCAATCTCATCACCTTCAGAAAGTTTCATACCCTTAATACCACAGCTTGCACGTCCCATAAGACGAACTGAATCTTCTGTAATACGAAGAGCTTTACCACGGCGGGAAATCAACATAACTTCACAGTCACCAGTTGTAGGAATTGCACTAATCAGCTTGTCGTTATCATTAAGCTTAATTCCGATGATACCGCGTGTCTTAGCGTTTTGGAACTCAGTTGAACGAACCTTCTTTACAACACCCTGTGCAGTTGTCATAAACAGGAACAGATCGTCTGAGAACTCTTTAATTGAAACAACTGTTGTAATTTCTTCATCCGGGCCAACCTGGAGAAGTCCCTTGATATGAGCACCACGGGCAGCTTTTTCGCTTTCCGGAATCTCATGAATCTTCATCCAGTAAGCGCGACCCAAGTTAGTTATGAATAACAAGTGTTCCTTTGTAGAACCAATGAACAGCTGATTAACGTAGTCATCATCAAGAAGGTTCGTACCGTTACTTCCGGTTCCTCCCCTACCCTGCTTTTTATACTTATCAGCTGGAA
>CAMJNC010000012.1 GCA_946407195.1 uncultured Treponema sp.
GAAGACTATATTGCTACTGGTGTTCCAACTTATGGTGTAACAACTGATTTTGGTGACAGTTGTCATAATCAGATTTCTGTTGAAAAGGCCGGTGAGCTTCAGCGAGTTATTTGTACTTACCACGGAATTGGACTTGGTCCAAAGTTTGATCATGAAACAGGCCGTGCAGTTGTGCTTGCGCGTCTTAATGGAAACGTTAAGGGTGGGCATTCAGCAATTCGACCGCAGCTTGCCCGTATGATGGAAACCCTTCTTAACAAAGATATTATTCCTGTTATTCCACAGCTTGGTTCTGTAGGTGCTTCGGGAGACCTTACACCGCTCAGTTATCTTGGCGCCGTTATCATGGGACAGCGTGAGGTTTACTACAAGGGTAAGGTTGTTCCTACAATGGAAGCCTTTAATGCAGAGGGGATAGAGCCTCTTCCAATTGAAGCAAAGGAAGGTCTTGCAATTATGAACGGCACATCGGTAATGACCGCCGTAGCTTGTCTTGCCTGGAAAAAGGCCGAACGTCTTGCAAAAATCTCAGACTTCCTTACAGCTGTAACTTCAGAAATTACACGCGGAAAAGATACTCCATTTGTAGCAAAGGTAAGCGAAATAAAAAATCACCGCGGACAGTGCGAGAGTGCTGCTTACGTTTACGACATAATTAAAGATTCAAAACGCGTATGGCGCTACGAAGACTTCCTTAAGAATCAGATTGAAAAAATGGAAGGAAAGGGCTTTGTTGCTCAGACAAATAAAATTCAGGATCGCTATTCAATCCGCTGCGCTCCTCAGATTACAGGTGTTTACCGCGATACTCTCCGTTTTGCACGTGACCTTATTACAGAAGAGTTGAACAGTGCAAACGATAACCCGCTGGTAGATCTGGATGCTGGTCGTCTTTACAATACAGGAAACTTCTATGGTGGACACATATGTGCAGCCTGCGATTACATGAGAACAGCGCTTGCAAATATTTCAGACCTCAGTGATAAGCAGGCAGAAGTTATTATTGATGGAAAGTTCAACGGACTTACAGAAAATCTTATTCCATTTACTCCTGCTGATCATCCACGCGCTGGTCTCCGCCTTGGCTTTAAGGCAGCTCAGATTACAATCTCTGCTATTCGTGGTGAAGTTGCAACTTATTGTTTCCCTGTTTCTCTGACTTCTGCTCCTACAGAAGCTCTCAATCAGGACAAGGTAAGCATGGGAACTATTTCTGCACGTAAATGGGCAGAGCAGATTGATCTTGTATTCCTTCAGTTTGCGACACATCTGCTTGCAGCTATGCAGGCTGTTGACCTGGCGGGTAAAGAGGATTTTGCACCTTTCACAAAGAAGGTACATGATGAAGTTCGTAAGCTGAGCGCTTTTGTAGAAGATGATCGTGAGTTAGATAAAGAAGCCACTGCGGTTGCACAGTGGCTTAAGATAACAGATTTGTTTGCTTAGTATTCCAGAGTAACGTCGCCAGAGGTTGTCTGAACCTGGATTACCGGGCCGCCACCGTTGTAGTCCATCTGGTAAGATTCGCGTGGATTCAGGCGGTTGTTGTTGAACTTGTCGCGGAAGGTGCCGGAAGTGCAGGAAACATCAATCGTAAACTTAGAACGCATAGGGATAAACAGTTCTACGTCGCCGCTGGTACATTTTACAGATGATGTAGCAGCAGGCGAGTTTTTGAAGTCCAGTGTGATGTTACCGCTTGAGCTTTTTGCATCGAAATAATCACAGTCCAGCTGCTTAACATAAATTGTTCCGCTGGAAGTATTGAATTCAGCATATTCGCTTGCAAAATCTTTTGTCTTGATTTCTCCACTTGTAGCCTTGAGAGAGCCTGTTCCGCCGGTAAACTTTTCGACATAAATTGCACCGCTTGAGGTGGTTACCGAAAAGTCATCTGCATCAATATTATAAAGCTCAATATCTCCGCTGCTTGCTTCAACCTTGAGGTTATCTGCAAACAGGCCTTTTGAAGAATTAATGTTTCCGCTTGAAGCCTTAATTGATATTTCTGATTTTGCAGAAAGAGGACGTTCAATATTAATTTCTCCACTGCTTATATTGATAGCGATTTCGTTAAAATCTTTTTTCTGTGGAACATAAACAATTACAGTACATTTTGTTCCGGTAGGATTTTTAGGAACATCAACAAATCCAAAGCTGCGTTTTGCACTTTCAATATTCAGTGTAGCTTCAGAAACTGATACTTCCGGGGCATAATTTTTATGATTACAGTAAATTTCAACATCTATTCCGGTTGTGTCATAGGTTTCTTTTACTACAAGATTTTCCCATGATAAATCAAAATTAAGTTTTTCAATTGCATCAGCTCCAAACTGTTCTTTTTTCAACAGATTAGGAAGTGCGAAAATTGATGCAGTAAGCGATGCCAGAGCAAGTAATGTAATAATTTTTTTCATTTCATACCTCTTAGTAGTTCAACACCTGAAGAAGGGGAATGTGTTTCTTTTAATATATCAATTTAATGATTATTTGTGTATATTAGCATTATGAAGAATAAGAAAAATAACGAGCTTGCAGTATGCGGCTTTGCTACTGTTAAAAAGCTCGAGAAAAATCATCCGGAAAAAATTACGCGACTTTATTTTACAGAAGAGGTTGCTCCTAAATTTGGCGGCCTGTGTAAAAAGCTTGCGAAGGTGCACGGCATTTATAATCAGAAGCTGGCAGCTGATTTGGAAAAGCTCAGCGGTACAGTGCATCACCAGGGGGTTGTAGCGATGATTGAAGCGCCGCAGATTGAACCTCTAGACAGCGATATTACCGACGGATGGTGTGAGCGCGGCGAAAATGCTGTATTGTTCGACAGAATCGGAAACGCGAACAACTTCGGTGCGATCGTTCGTAGTGCGGCTTTTTTTGGGATTAAGAATATTGTTATTCCGCTGGACGAGGCTCAGAGCTCGATTACGACGAGCAGTTATAGAGTTGCTGAGGGCGGAATGGAGTATGTGAATATTTATAGTGTGCAGTCGAGTGTGAGGTTGTTGGAAGCCCTTTCGGGAAAAATGCTTCGCGTAGGAACTGATTTAAGCGCTAAAAAATCTGTGGACTTCTTGAGCTCTCCGGCAGCTCGTAAAAAACCGTCTCTCATTGTACTTGGAAACGAAGAGCATGGAATAAGCGAAGCAGTCCGCAAAAATTGCGACGAACTGGTTATTATTCCCTGGGGCGGCATGAAATCTGGTACAAAAGAAAGCCTTGTAGACAGTCTCAACGTGGCTCAGGCGGCCTCGGTAATTTTCTACGAGCTCACCAAATAGTTAGGCTCAACTAACTATACTAATTATAATAAAATTGTTATATTATAGGTATTATAAAAAGCAAAGGGGTTTTTTATGAATAATTATTTTGATTTAACCGGTCAGGTTGCTGTTGTAACCGGTTGTTCTACAGGTCTTGGTGTTCAGATGGCTAAGGCTCTTGCAAATCAGGGTGCAAAGATTGTTGCTATTGCACGCCGTAAAGAAATGATAGAAGCAGTTGCAAAAGAAATTGCTGATACATACAAGGTAGAAACACTCGCTGTTCAGTGTGATATTACAGACACTGCTCGCGTAGAAGCTACAGTTGATGAGATTCTTGCAAAATTCGGTCGCATCGACATTCTTATCAACAATGCGGGAACTGGTGCTGTTGCTCCAGCTGAGGATATTACAGACGATCAGTTCTACAACGAAATCAATATTGATATGTTCGGTTCTTTCCGCATGGCTCGTTCTATTGCTAAAAAGGCAATGATTCCTGCGAGATACGGACGCATCATTAACATCGCTTCAATGTATGGAATGGTAGGAAATAAGGTTGCGCCATGTTCACCTTATCATGCTGCTAAGGGTGGTGTAGTAAACATGACTCGTGGTCTTGCTGCTGAATGGGGTAAATATAATATCAACGTAAACGCAATCTGCCCGGGTTATTTCTACAGCCCGCTTACAAAAGAAACTTTGGATTCAGATTTCTTCCAGCAGAATGCTCAGACTATGATTCCTCTCAGCCGTTACGGCAACGAGGGAGAGCTCGATACAGCAGCCATCTTCCTGGCAAGCCCTGCTTCAAGTTATGTAACAGGTGTTATTCTGCCAGTAGACGGCGGTTATACTGCAATGTAGCCTAAAATCTAAAAGAGAGACTCTTTTATTTCATCTTTATCGGCAAAAGGTCCTGCAAGAGGCTTTTTGCCGCGTTTTTTTCCGAAGAAGTCTGTGTCGAAAATAATCGGACTTCCATCCGGATTTTCGTAATTCTGTTCCGGCTCAAAAGCTGGAGCAATATCTTCGGTACGCATAAGCTTACAGCTTGTTTTTACCAGGTCGTAAACATTTGTCTTAAGCCATACATTTCCGTTCTTTTCTTCAAAACCGATTTCAACCTTATCTGCAGAATTAACGTAAGCATCAGCTTCCTTTCTCATTGGCTTTGCACCGTTGAAGTAAAGGTTTCCGCCGGCCCATACAGGAAGCTCGCTGTAGTAACGGTCTGTTGTCTGTGAGCCCATTCCGCAGTAGCCCTTGAACTGAGCATCCCATTCTTCAAAGGTCGGATAATTATTGTAAGGAATTGTTCCGGTTACAAAGTTTGAATCATCCCAGTCATTCTGAGCGTTAGCAAGCATGCGTTCTGCAAACTCTGCACAGATTTCCTGCTGGATAAAAATGTTGTTGTAGAACTTACAGTCACCATGAAGAATTGTCATAAAGCCGGCAACCTCAGTTCGGTGATGCATGTGGTAAGGAGTGTAGCGTGGAGAAGGGCGGTGTGGAGCGCCGTTGTTACAGCCGCGTCCTACTGCAGTAAAGCTTCCGGCAATAATGTTGTGAACGCATGCAACACCCTGAGTAGCAAGCTTAAGCGCGCGAGGTGAAAGGAAGATATTGTTATCAACCAGAGTTGGTCCATGTGAAACTTCAATGAACAAATCTTCTGCAACTTCGGCAATAATATTTTTTCCAGGACGGCGAGGTGGAATATTGTCGTGGAAGAAGTTCTGTGTTACGCGGGTTCCCTGTGCCTGCCAGTCGAGCCAGATTCCACGGGTACAGTGGTGAATGTGGTTGCGGCGGTAGATACAGTCGATTGCGGCGTGCATCTTAATTCCGCCGATTTCTGCACCGGCAAGATTCTGCTTGTTGTTGATATGATGAATATGGTTGTCTTCAATCAGAGAAAAAACTCCACCGAGATGTCCTACAATACCTGTCTGGCCGCAGTCGTGAATATTACAGCGGCGGACAATGTGTGAACCGATTTTTTCTTTTGACCAGCCTTCAACCTGAGCCTGACAGATACAGTCGCGTTCGGTCTGAGTTCCGTCCTTGTATTTTGTCTTAAGCCATTTATTGTCGTTGTTTGGCTGCTTGTATTTTCCAAGAGAAATACCAGAACACTTTGATTCATAAACTTCACAGTCCTCGATAATCCAGCCCTTAGACCAGTGAGGTCCAATCATACCTTCCTGATAAGCTGTTGGAGGTGCCCACTGTGTTGCAGCCTTAGAAACTGTAAAGCCGCTTAAGGTGATGTAGCCAACGCCTTCCTTCTGAGGGTAGAAGCAGTTTCTTCTAACGCTGATTTCAATATTTTCTTTGTTCGGATCTTTTCCAAGGAAGTTTGCATAGAACACAGTTTCATCAGTCTTTTTATTCTGCTCTGCAAACCACTTGTATCGTGAAAAAGCTGGGTCCCATGCAGCTTCACTAGGCTCTGCCTTTTTTACTTCGTCCAGGGACTGAACTTCGAACATAGATTTTCCGTTTAAATAAACATCTCCTGTATGAGCAATAAAGTAAGCGATGAACCAGTCTCCGCTTACAAGAGTTTTGTAAGGATTATATTTTCCAAAAATTGAGTTAGGAACACGTGCTGTATAAACTGAGCCTTCAACCTTTTTCCAGCCAGTTAAAACTTCTGCACCGGTGATGTGGGCAGCAAGCGGTTTAGCCGAACGATAAACAACAGGAGCTCCTTCTTTTCCGCCTTTTTTAGGATTTACGTTTTCACGGTAAATTCCTGGTGCAACAATTACTTCGTCGCCTGCAGCAGCAATATCAGCTGCGAGCTGAATTTTATTAAACGGCTTTTTTTCTGAGCCGTCTCCACCGGCAGTAGCCGCAGCATTTACATAATATTTCATAATGGATTTCTTCCTCCTGACAATATTAATATGTCTCAACTTATATTTTATAATTAACCATAAAAAAATGTATAAAAGAAATATCTGAATATTGTATATTTCCGAATGGTCAATATAATCAAACTGATGATTAATCTTATAGTCGCCTACGCAAAAAATAATGTAATCGGAAACAAAGGCCTCATTCCCTGGAACGTTCCAGAAGATCAGCAGCGTTTCAAAGAAATCACTCTTGGTGGAGTTCTTATTATGGGTCGCCGCAGCTTCGAAGAAATCTATAAAAAATTCGGACACGGGCTTCCTGGCCGCGAAACAATTGTAATTTCTACAACACAAAATTTTGAAGGCGAAGGCTTCAGGACTGTAAACAATTTTCAGGCTGCCCTTGATTATGCAAGGTTACATTTCCCCGAAAAAGAAGTCTTTATTTGCGGAGGTGAATCAGTTTACCGCGAAGCAATTTCCCGCCGGATTGTGGATAAAATGTACCTTACCGCGCTTGATTTAGACGTGGAAGGCGACGCTTTTTTCCCGAATTTTGAAAAAAAAGACTTTAAAATCATAAAAAATCAGCAATTTAATGACTCTTTACCATATACCTTCACAATTTACTCGAAATAAATTCTGTAACCTAATATTTTGTTGTTGTTTTAAAATGGCAGGATGTAGAAATCCGTGTTAAACTATAACAAGGTGTTATACCAAGGAGTTTAGAGTATGAAAAAACTTACAGTTCTTTCAATTACGGCTTTACTTGTTGCAGCATCATTTACTGCTTGTGCTTCAAAGCCAAAAGCATCAAAAACAGAATCTCAAAATCGTGTAATTTATCGTTCAGAGAATGGCTTCTCTAAGAATCTCATCGAAGTTGTCCGTACTCCAACAGCAGAAAAGGACTCTGCATTTGCAAAGGTTTCTGAAGAAGAACCTTGTGATTTATTTGCATTCAAATTTGCACAGACAGAAACAACTTATGCCCGCTGGTATGAGGTTGTAACATGGGCAAAGGCAAAGGGCTACAAATTTGCTAATCCTGGACGCGAAGGAAGTGCAGGAAAAGACGGAGCTGCTCCAACAGGTTCAAATCTTCCTGTAACAATGATCAGCTGGCGAGATGCAATTGTATGGTGTAATGCCGCTAGTGAAAAAGACGGTCTTACTCCGGTTTACAAGTACAATGGTGCAGTTCTCAAAGAGTCTGACACAGCAAAAGACGGAGACGGAAAAGCTGAAAATGCAATCATTGATGAAACTGCAGACGGCTACAGACTCCCTACAGAAGCTGAATGGGAATTCGCAGCACGTGGTGCAGACCCTAAGGTTGAGACCTGGGCAAATCTTTATTTTGCATCAAACACAGATCCTTCTGCAGTTGCATGGTTCACAGACAATTCAGATGGCGCAGCTCATGAGGTTGCAACAAAAGAAGCAAACGGCTTTGGCGTATACGATATGAACGGAAACGTTTGGGAATGGTGCTACAACCCATGGAGTGGCAGCGTTCAGCGCCGTGCAATGCGTGGTGGAAGTTATCGCAAACCTGCTGACAGTGTAACAGTTGTTTCAAGAGACTATGCTCCGGTTTCAAAGGTTTATGATGATGTAGGCTTCCGCGTTGTTAAGTTCGCATTATCTCAGCGAGATGCTAAATAAGCCTGAAGGCTAGTCTTACTGAACCCCGATTTTTTATTCTTGCAAACTACATTCTTTCTGTTAAAATAGTTGTAAGATTAAAAATCGGGGTTTTTTATGCTTAAATTTATTGTAAAGTTATTAAAAGCATTGAACAGCAATTCACATCCTGGTGAAATTGCTCATGCAGTTTGTTTGGGAATGCTGCTCGGATTTTTGCCGAAAAACAACATTTTCTGGTACATCATTACAGTTTTTGTTCTTTTTATGAGAATAAACAAAGGTGCGCTTGTTCTAAGCACTTTAGGCTTCTCTCTTCTTGCACCTCTATTTGATCCGCTGTTTGATACAGTGGGCTACTGGTTCCTGACCCTTCCAGCCCTCGAGCCAACCTTTGCCTGGCTGCTCGATATTCCTTTTGTGGGCTTTACAAAATTCAATAATACAATTGTATCTGGTGCTCTGCTTTGTGGTCTCGCAATTTACATTCCGCTTTATATAATTGCAAGACTCTTTGTATGGCTTATCCGTAATAAGCTTGTTCCGGTTCTTCGCAAGACAAAATTTATTGTGGCAATTTCTAAGGTTCCGCTTGTAAAGAAAATGGCGGCACTTGCTGCAAAGAAGGACTAAGGGGGCAGAGAGATGAAAAAGATACCGTCACTTTTTAGAAAAAAATATACTGCAAAAAAGCTTGAGAAAAAAATCTACAAAAAGCTTTATGTTCCTGAAGATAAAAAATATGTAAAGAGTCTTTTTGCGGAAGTTGAAAAGAAGGGTGCAAAGCAGATTCCAATTTATGCAATTCCACCTGAGAAAGCAGAACAACTTGCTAAAAAAGAAATGAAGCGTCTTAAGACTCTTGCAAAGCAGATTAAGAGTCAGAAGGGTCGTGTTAATTTTATTCCGCTTATTGTAACTCTGGCATTTATCGCAGCAATTCCAATCTGCTTTACAATGTTTAAGAATGTCCTTATCAAAAAAGGAATTACAATTGCCTGTGAGAAAATCTTTGAGGCAAAGTGTGATATTCAGAATGTTGATTTTAAGTTCTTTGATTCATCTTTAAAAATCAAAAAAATTGAAATTGCAAACAAAGATGACTACATGAAAAATCTTGTAGACATTGGTTCAATTACTCTTGATTTTGATTTGGGTCAGCTTTTGAGAAAACGCTTTGTTGCAGATGAGCTTTCTGTACTCGATGTAAACACTGGAACAGAAAGAAAAACCTCTGGCGAGCTTCCACCTGCAAAAGCAAAGAAAATCAAAAAGGATAAAGAAAAGGAAGCAAAGAAAGCTTCTGAATCAAAGTTTGGAAAAGTGCTTGCAGAGAAAAAGGAAGTTGCCGCTAACTCTCTTGAGCAGAATATTACAGGCTTGTTTAATTCCTTGAATCCGGAAACCTTAATGAACAATTTCTACTCGCAGCTTCAGACTCCAGAGGTTTCAAAGCAGGTTCAGGAGCAGGTACCACAGATTATTGCAAAGTGGCAGGCAAAACCGGCTGAGATTCAGAAGACTGTAGATGACTTATCAAAATCAGTTAATGACATTGTGTCTTTTGATTTTGGTTCCGTTCAGAGTAACCCTCTTAAGATTAAAGAGTTCATTGAAACAATTGATTCTACAAAAAAGAATCTCGAAAAGGTTAAGAGCGATGCAAACGGAGTATTAAAGAGCTTTAATGCAGATATTGCTGAGGCTGATGGACTTCGTAAGACAGTTCAGAATGCGGTAACACATGATATGAATTTTGCTAATTCAGAAATCAATAAAATAAAGTCTCTTAATATTTCTGATGGAACAAAGCTTATCAGCGGTATGTTTGAAAATGTTGCCTGCGATGTGCTTGGAAAATATTATCCTTATGCACAGAAGGGAGTAAATTACCTTCTTGAATTAAAGACAAAGCAGGGCGGCGATAAAAAAGAAGCCAAGGCTAAAAAAGAAAAGAAGGAAAAATCAAAATATACAGTACACCGTGCTCCTGGACGTGACATCTTCTACAGACAGGACAAGGTTCCGGCTCTCTGGATTAAGAAGATGGCTGGCTCAGGACCTAACTTCTATGCACAGGCAACTGATATTGCAAGCAATCAGGATATTATAAACAAGCCTGCAAAAATTGATTTTAATATGGATCTTTATAATCTTCAGCATACAGCAAAGCTTGTAGTTGATTTCAGAACAAACACAAGCGAACCTTTGATTCGTGCAGATTATGGGCTTAAGAATATTCCGCTCAATATTCCTGCAGAAAAATTTGGTGCATACCCTGGAGTTCCTTCATTTGATGCAAAGTGTGCGGTAGATGCAATTCTTAAGATTTTTGATGATGAAGGCTTTGAAATTACAGGAAAAGGTCTGCTCACAGATCTTAAGATTACAACAGTTCCATTCGAGCCGGAATATGCTTCTAAGATTTACTCAAATGTTATGGGACGAATCAATACAGTTCGTGCAAGTGTAACAAGCGGATTTACAATGTCTGGCGGACTTAAGATGCTGCTTGATTCAGATGCTGATGTTCAGGTTATTAATTCCCTTAAAAAGGAAATGGAAGCACAGCTTGCTGAAATTAAGAACAAGCTTAAGGACGAGCTTACAAAGAAGATTAATGAAGCTTCAGGTGGAGCACTTGGACAGTTTGGTTCACTTGATGATATCAAGAACAAGCTTACCGGTTCATTAGGACAGGCTAACGATTACGAAAAGAAGCTTAACCAGAAGCGCTCTGAAGCTGAAAAACAGATGAAGGGTAAAGCTGATGAAGCAACTAAGAAAGCAACCGACAGCGCTAAAAAGGAATTGGGAAATCAGTTGAAGAAATTGTTCTAAAATCGATATAACTTATGCAAAACTTCATATCTTTTTATGAAGTTTTGCATAAGTTTTTATGACGTTTAACTCTTTTTCAGAAAAATAAACGCTCTATTATAAATATAGGAAATTATTTATGAAGCGTTTATTTATTTTTTTTTCATTTCTTTTTGCAGGATCATTTCTTATTGCTCAAGAAGAATTAAAGGTTCCACGCTATCAGGGCTTGGCTGCTGGCGGCGGATTATTTAGTCAGTTTCCTTTAGTCGATTATTCAGAATTTGCATTACTGAATCTTGGAGGATCAATTGCTGGTGAATATACCCTGCCATTTGAATTCGTAAATAATATTGATTTAGGTCTTGCCGTTCGTGCTGAGTTTGCACATGTTTTTCCAAAAGCAGGAACGGTTCTGAAATCAGATGAAGAGATTCGTGCCTTTGGAGCTTTCTGGGGTCGTTTTCCGTTTACACTTGGAAATCAGTTTTTCGCTTTTCAGCCGGAAATTGGAGGCGGTATTTCAACCTTCTTTACAAAATATGAAGCTTCAAGTGTAGAAAAGAACGGGACTTATCTCTCTCCATTTATTAGTGCGGCGCTTTCCTTCAGATGGATTCCTAAAACTCTTCAGAAGCTTGAAGTTGAAGCAGCGCCTCTTTTTACAATTGTGCCTGAACAGAATAAAACAACAATGATGCTGGGGCTGCGCCTTGGTGCTATCTGGCATTTTAAGATGAAGAATGAAACACGCACAGATGAACCAATTGTTGAAGTGGCTGAGTTTGAACCAGCTCCAGAACCTGAACAGCAAACTGAAACTACACAGGAGCTGGAGATAGAAATCGAACAGGAGCCAGAGGTTGAAGTTGAACCTGAGTCAGAACAGACAACTGAAGTTGAGTCTGAAGTTGAAGAAGTGCCAGAGTCACAACCAGAAGAAACAGAACCAGAGTCCGAAGAGACTGAACTGAAATCAGAGCCTGAGGTTGCAGAAGCTGAAACTGAAGTTGAAGAAGCTCCAGAACTTGAAGAATCAGAAACTGAAGTTGAACCAGAACCAGAAGTTGATTTTGAAGAAGAAACTGCACCTCTTCCTCAGAAGAAAACAGAACCAAAACTCATTACAGAACGTCTCAAACTAAAACACATCCTCTACTTCAGCAAAAATGGAGCTGTATTTACAGGACTGAGTCGTTCACAAATCCGTCAGAACGAAAAGACCATAGATGAGGCAGTAGAACTTATAAAGCAGCATCCAGACTGCACTGTCTACATTGAAGGATATGCGCAGAACATAAGCGGCACAGAAAAAGAAGACCGAACAGCTTGTAAGCCTTTAAGCTTATGGCGTGCTGAATATGTAAGAAAAGAATTGATAAAGCGCGGAATTTCTACCGACAAAATTGAAACTGTTGGAATGGGTGGAGCAAACCCTATTGCAGGCCCAGACGATCACAGCAACTGGTGGAAAAACCGCCGTGTAGAATTTGTAATCACATATATGAGCGAGGTAGAAGATGAAAAATAAAATGAACCTTAAACGCCTTTTATTATCTACAGGAGCAACTTTCGCACTTTTTGTCTACATCGTAAGTTTTGCTGCCTGCTCTAATCACATTCTTGATATAGAAGAAGCATTGCAAACTAAATCAACACCCCCGACAACTTCAACTACCCCAGAGGGCGGCGGAGCAATGACGACTCCTACACAAGAACCAACACCAACGCCGCCTGCGCCAGAAACTAATCCTGAACCAGAGCTTTATGATTATAAAATCATCCCTTTAAATGATAACTGGCATTTTTCAATCTTTAATGAATATCTTGATATTGCTACATGCAAGTCTGTTACGGATGATTCAATTACATTTACTTTAAATCGTGAGCTAAATCCGAACGATGGAATGCTTCAAGTTATTTTTGGTGACGATAATTATGAAGCAGACAAAATATATGTTTGTTCATATAAGATTCAGGGACCTGTTCCAGCTGATGCTACAGACAGTACAATGAGTGTTGTCTTGTGGGTTACTAAAACTCAGGGATACCGCTTTTCTACTTATAATAGTTCAGGTCCTACACAAACATCCTTTAGCACGACTTGTGATATAACAGAGACAGGCGGCATTTTGTTCTTCCCATTGATTCCTGGAGAATACACAATTTCCGATGTATCTGTAACTGAAACACCAACGTCGCCTGCGCCGACAACTTACACCGTAACAGCAACAAGTGGCGAACATGGAAAAATTAGTGTAGACAAAACAATTGCTGCGGCAGGAGAAACGGTTGTAATCACCTTGTTGCCAGATAGCGGATATGTTCGTAATACTCTAACAGCGACCGATTCAAGTGGAAATAATCAAATTCTTAATAACTCAGCTGTAAAACAATACTCTTTTACTATGCCGGAAAGCAATGTCACAGTAAATGGAACTTTTAAGACTGTCGGCACAATTACGATGAAGACAGGATTGGACATAAACACAATTATTAAAAATAATGTTAGTTTTTATATTTTCGGAGGAGCTGAAAAATTCGTTCATAGCGAAATATTGCCAACCGGAGTGACTACATTTACACTTTCTCAAGATTCAAGCGAAGAGCATGTGTATGCATGGCTGGACGGAAAAACAATAAAGTTTTATGCGGAAGGATATACTGATTCTAATAAAAAAATTCCACTTAACGTTGATAGCAGCAGGCTGTTCTACGATTGTACGTCATTGAAAGAAATAAATATGATTTTTTTTGATACATCAGAAGTCAAAGATATGAGCTATATGTTCGATGGTTGTCAAAATTTATCTGAATTGAATATTTCAAATTTTGATACCTCAAGAGTAAGGGATATGAGATGCATGTTTGATTACTGTAAAAAACTCAGCGCATTGGATTTATTTAATTTTGACACATCAAACGTCTATGATATGACTTTTATGTTCTCTGGCTGTGAAAATTTATCTGAATTGAATCTTTCAAGTTTTGATACCTCAATTGTAGATCAAATGAGAGGTATGTTTGATGGTTGTCTTTTGTTGGCTAAGATAATTGTAGGAGACAATTTTGACACTTCTAAGGTTACAGGCTCCTCAAATATGTTTAATTTATGTAAATCTTTGGTTGGCGAAGCGGGAACAAGTTATAATGATTCAAATCCTAAAGACAAAACATACGCCCGTATCGATGGCGGTCCAAGTTCTCCTGGTTATTTTACCAGCGGCAATTAAAGGAATAATATGCATACCTCACGTTTTTCATGTTATAATATCCGTATGTTTCTCGAATGTCATAAACTGCTGCGCACAGTAATCATCTGCGTAATTGCAGAAGCTCTCAATTTTCTGATGCCGGCGATTTTTTATCATGGGCTTCATATTCCGCTGTTTTTTGATACGATTTTTACGGTGGCAGTGGTATTTTATCTTGGGCTCGTACCGGCCCTTTGTGTTTCGCTCGGTTACAATATTATCAATTCACTTTTGTGGATTCGGCAGGAAGGATTTTTTGATCCCTTTGTTCTCTCTTATGCAATCTGTGGTCTTTTGATTGTGCTTTCTACCTGGCTTTTTGCCTGCCGTAAGGAAGAGTTTAGAATCAGTATTATGATTACTGTTTTGTATCTTTTTCTGATAGCTCTGGTTTCATCCTTCTGTACAATAATTGCAGGTGGTATAATAGACTTTTTCCATTATAAATATTATGAAATTCCGGATATGATGAATCCTATCAAACATTTTACGGAATCCTTTGTTCATCAGCGTTTTTCATTTTTGATTTCCTGTATTCTCGGTCAGATTCCAATTTCCTTTTTAGACAGACTACTTGCTACCTTTGCCGGCTTTGGTGTCTACAAGTTTTGCGACAAATTTCTGGAGAAAAAATAAATGCCACAGCCAGCACAGGATATTTCTGAATTAGAATTAATCATACAGAATTACACGACTTACTTTATTTTTTTTGACGTTGTGTTTTTTGTGATGCTTATTGTAGGTGTTATCTTTCTTATTCATTTTATAAAGTCCAGAAAAAAACTTAAGGAATCTACGGAATATCTTCATTACACAATTCAGGGGCAGGAAGAGGAGAGGGAACGAATTGCACGCGAGCTTCACGATACGGTTGCTCAAAATCTGCGCTACTGTAAAAGCCTCTGCGAAAAAGGTGATGCTCAGGAGAATCTTCCTAAGATAGCAGAAATTCTTTCCAAATCGCTTAGTGAAGTTCGTACTATGAGTTACAATCTTTCTCCGCCGGATATTACCAAGGGTGATTTTCTTTCCTGCATAAAAAATCTCTGTCAGGAATTCAATGAAGTGCCGAAACTTTCCTTCAGACTTTCTATTCTTGAAAATAGTGATGCTTCTTTTATGACCAAGGATGAAATTCTTAATCTTTACAGAATCATTCAGGAAGTGCTGACTAATATTGTAAAGCATGCAAACGCGGATGAAGCTGTTATGATGATCAGAAATGAAAACGGCAGTGAGGAAAGAGGGCTTTACATTTTTATAAGTGATGACGGTTGTGGTTTTGAGCCGGAAGAAATTAATGATAAAAAACACTTCGGAATAAAGGGAATGAAAAAACGTGCTGATTTAATTGGCGCACAACTAGTAGTTGACTCAGCGCCTGGTGAAGGTACACAAATTAAAATTTTTATGGGAAGAAAAATATGAAATCTTTTTTTGTTGTAGAAGATCATACTGTAACAAATATAGGGCTTCAGCAACTGATTGCGCAAAAGACCGGTCTTTCCTGTACTGGCTCGGCTGTTTCAAAATCTGAAGCACTGATAAAAATTCAGGAACTAGCCGCTGGTGGTGAAGATAAACTTCCGGATATTATGATTTTAGATTTGTATCTTGGTGAAGAAAGCGGTCTGGATTTACTGCGTGAAATGCGAGGGAATTACCCTTTTATAAAAATTCTGGTTTATTCAATGTATGCAAAGCCTGGAATTCTTTCTCTGGCACTGGAAGCGGGTGCTCATGGTTTTGTAGAAAAAACTGCTCCAGAATCAGTTTTGATTACTGCAATTAAAAATATTCTTGCAGGCGAGACTTATGTTCAGCAGAATCTGGTTTCACCGCTTTTTACCTATAAAACAATGTATGAAGGACTTACAAAGCAAGAGCAGACTGTTCTTAAGAAAATTCTTGAGAGAAAAAGCAGAGTCCAGATTGCAGAAGAATTGAATATTGTTCCCCGTTCGGTAGACAATTATATTTCTCATCTTTTTGATAAAACCGGCTGCAAAGGAATAAATGAAATAATTTCTAAGTTCAGTGAATAAAGGGTGTTAGGAATTCCTGATGTTTACAAAATTTGACTTTAAATAATATTCTGTGTATATTTATGATAGTAGTATTATTTAGAACTACTAATAAAGCAAAGGCGCGGAATCAGACTATGTCAGATATGAACTTTATTGACAGCTTAAATGATTTTGGACTCACCCGTCAGGAGGGTGCTATTTATTCGGCTCTCCTGAATCACGGCGAGATGACAGGCTATGAAGTAGCAAAGGACACAGGTATTTCGCGTTCGAATGTTTACGCGGGTCTTACCGCTCTTGTTGAAAAGGGCGCGGCTTATCTGATTGAAGGCGAATCTACAAAATACCGTCCTGTTGAAATTTCCCGCTTTACAAGCAACAGAATCTCTGAACTGCAGAAGACAGCTGTCTGGCTGGAAAAGCATGCACCTCGTAAGGTTATTGCTGCAGACGGCTATATTACAATCACGGGCGCAAAGAATATTAAAAATAAAATTCGTGAAATGCTGAGCAAAACGGAGCTGCGGCTGTATATGATGGCGCCGGCGGGTGTACTTGGCGAATTCCAGAGTGAGTTGAGCGGGCTTGTCGCAGCTGGAAAGAAGGTGGTGCTTCTTACTAAGGACTTTAAACTTAGTGGTGCAAAAATTTATGAAACAAAGCCTGATGACGGCCAGCTGCGTTTTATTGCAGACTCGGCTTATGTATTAACCGGTGAACTTACCGGCGATGAACATGATACCTGTTTGTATTCCGGACAGAAAAACCTCGTTGAGGTAATGAAGGAAGCATTAAAGGATAAAATTACGCTTTTGGGCGGAAAATAAAACGGTGGTTGAGCCTGTCGAAACCACCAAGTGAGGTATATATGAAAATTGGTATTTTAGGTTATGGTAACCTTGGAAAGGGTGTAGAAGGAGCAATCAAGCAGAATCCGGATTGTGAATTGACTGCCGTATTCACACGTCGTGATCCTTCTTCAGTAAAAATCTTGACTGCAGGTGTTCCAGTTTACAACGTTTCAGAAGTTGAAAAACATAAGGACGAGGTTGATGTTCTTATCATCTGTGGTGGTTCGGCAACTGACCTTCCAAAACAGACTCCAGAATATGCAAAATATTTCAATGTAATCGACAGCTTCGATACACACGCAAAAATCCCTGAGCACTTTGCAAATGTAGACAAGGTTGCAAAGGACTTCAAGCATACTGCTTTAATCAGCTGTGGCTGGGACCCGGGACTTTTCAGCTTGAATCGTCTTTACGCTAACTGCATTCTTCCAAACGGAAAGGATTACACTTTCTGGGGTAAGGGAGTTTCACAGGGACACTCTGATGCTATCCGCCGCATTGAAGGTGTAAAAGATGGCAAACAGTACACAATTCCTGTACAGGCAGCGCTTGATGCTGTTCGCTCTGGTTCGAACCCTGATTTGACTACACGCCAGAAGCATACCCGCGAATGCTTTGTTGTAGCAGAAGAAGGAGCTGATAAGGCTCGCATCGAAAAAGAAATCAAAGAGATGCCAAACTACTTTGCTGATTATGACACAACAGTTCACTTCATCAGCGAAGAAGAATTGAAGAAGAACCATTCTGGTATTCCACACGGTGGATTTGTAATCCGCTCTGGAAAGACTGGCTGGGACAACGAGTTCAACAACGTAATTGAGTACAGCCTCAAGCTCGACTCAAACCCTGCATTTACTTCAAGCGTTCTCGTTGCTTACGCACGCGCAGTTTACAGAATGAACAAGGAAGGACAGACAGGCTGTAAGACAGTATTTGATGTTGCACCAGCTTACCTGAGCCCATTGAGCGGCGACGAAATCCGCGCTCACTTACTCTAGGAGTTTATATGAATTCATTTATTGAAAACGTTAATTTTTTTGAAGGCAATGATCCTGAAAAGCTTGCACAGGACTTTGGTACACCGCTCTACGTTTACAACGAGAAGATTCTTCGTAACCGTATGGACGCTGTTGCTAAGGTAATTACAAAGTATAAGTACACTGCAAACTATTCGGTAAAGGCCAATACAAACATTCACATTCTTAAACTTGCTCTTGAAGAGGGCAACAACTGTGATGCTATGAGCGTTGGAGAAATCCAGATGCTGCTTAAGGCTGGCTTCCCAACCGATCGCATTTTCTTTGTTCCAAACAACGTTAGTGCAGAAGAAATGCAGTTTGCAATTGATAACAAAATTATGACCAGCTGTGATTCACTCGCTCAGCTCGAGCTTTACGGAAGCCTCAACAAGGGCGGTAAGGTTGCAGTCCGCATCAATCCAGGGGTTGGGGCTGGTCACCACGAAAAGGTTGTTACCGGCGGTAAGAAAACTAAGTTTGGAATTTCTGAAGAATTTATTCCTCAGATTTTTGAAATTGCAGACAGATATAATCTTACAATTGCGGGAATCAACCAGCACATTGGTTCGCTCTTTATGGACCCACAGCCTTACCTCGATGCAGTTACAAACCTGCTTCGCATTGCACTTCAGTTTAAGGATCTTGAGTTTGTTGATTTTGGCGGTGGTTATGGTATTCCATATCACAAGCTGGACGACGAAGCAGTTTTCCCAATGGAAGATTTTAAGAAGCGCCTCGAGCCTATTCTCGACGACTTTGTTGCAAAATATGGAAAGCCTGTTTTGTTCAAGTCTGAGCCTGGCCGTTTCTGTGTTGCAGAAGGCAGCGTAATTCTTGGACGCGTTCATGCAGTAAAGCACAACAACGGAAAGACCTTTGCCGGAACTGATATCGGTATGAATGTGCTTGTTCGCCCAAGTATGTACGACAGCTGGCACGATATTGAAGTAATCCGTGACGGAAAAGTTGTTCCACGTGACAAGCTGCCTCTTGTCGAACAGACAGTAACCGGTAATATCTGCGAAAGCGGAGATATCCTTGCTAAAGACCGTCAGCTTCCGGAAATGCAGCGCGGAGACCTTGCCTGCGTTCTCGATACCGGAGCTTACGGCTGGAGCATGTGTTCAACATATAACAGCCGCCCACGCCCTGCGGAAGTTCTCATCTGCAAGGATGGCAGCGTAAAGCTTATCCGCCGACGCGAAACCATTGAAGATTTAATGAAACTCTTCTAGAATGAAATGGCCGGCTGGTGCCGGCCATTTTTATTAATTGGAAAAATACTTATGCAAAAAAATCTTACAGAGGGCTCAATCCTCAAAAACATCGTTGTTTTTTCCCTCCCATATCTTCTTTCATATTTTTTACAGACCCTCTACGGCATGGCAGACCTTTTTATTGCCGGCCAGTTCAACGGTGCAGATGTAATTTCTGCAGTTTCCATCGGAAGTCAGGTAATGCACATGTTCACGGTAATTATCGTAGGGCTTGCTATGGGCGGTACAGTTCTGATTGGTCAGGCAGTTGGCGCCCGCGATTCAAAACGTGCATCAAAAATCATAGGTAATACAGTTACTTTCTTCCTGATTTTTTCAGCCATAGTTACCGTAATTCTTTTGCTCTGTTGCCGCGGAATTGTAGGTCTTATTCAGACTCCTCCGGAAAGTGTTGAGCAGACAATTTTTTATCTTCGAATCTGTTTTATCGGTATTCCTTTTATTGTTGCATATAACGTAATTGCTTCGATTTTCCGCGGCATGGGCGACTCAAAAAGCCCTATGATTTTTGTAATCATTGCGTGTACGCTTAATATCATTCTCGACTACATTTTTATGGGTGTATTTGGAATGAAGGCTGAAGGTGCGGCAATTGCTACAGTTATTGCACAGGCAGTAAGCGTTATAATCAGCCTGATTGCAATTGTACATTCAAAGAGTCTTAAATTAACGAAGGAAGATTTTCGACCAAAGAAAGAAGCTCTTGGTGCTATTCTTAAAATTGGTATTCCTGTTGCCTGCCAGGACGGCTTTATTCAGATTTCCTTTATGGTAATCACCGTAATTGCAAACCGCCGTGGTGTTGATGTTGCAGCTGCGGTTGGCATTGTAGAAAAAATAATCTGCTTCCTCTTCCTTATTCCTTCGAGCATGCTTTCGTCTATCAGCGCCATTGCGGCTCAGAATATCGGAGCTGGCTATTACGACCGCGCACGCAAAACTCTTTATGCCGGAACTGCAATTGCAACCGGTATTGGGCTGATTTTTGCAGTTTCCCTTCAGTTTGTTTTACATCCGCTTATTGCACTTTTCACACACGAAGAGGTTGTAATCAATCTTGGCGCACAGTACCTTAAGTCTTATGTATTCGACTGCGTCTTTGCGGCAATTCACTTCTGCTTCAGCGGTTATTTCTGTGCAATGGGAAAATCAATCCTCTCATTTATTCACAATGTCGCATCAATCATCTTGATAAGAATTCCAGGCGCATGGCTGGCTTCAAAACTTTGGCCGGAAACGCTGTTCCCAATGGGTTGTGCCGCACCACTCGGAAGTCTGCTTTCTGCAATTATCTGCCTCGTTGCTTATTTGTGGATAACTAAAAAAGAAAGAACCGCCTGAGCTAATTATGAAAAAACTTATTATTTGTCTTTTATCGGGTATTGTGAACCTGTCTTTTGGGGCTTTTGCCGCTAGTTTTGAATCAGAAATCAAACCGTTTCCATTTGCTGCACGACCTGCTCAGGGTACTGCGGCAGACTGTTCTTATATGAACCAGCCTATCACCGAAGCACAGCGGATTTATCTTGGAAAAGACGGCCATCTGTATGCTGGCGGAAAGCGGCTTAGAATTTTTGGAACAAACATTTCAAGTTTTCCGCCTGTTGAAGATGCAGAATACTGGGCAAAAACAATTGCTGCTCAGGGCTATAACTGTATCCGTTTTCATCATACAGATTCTGACTGGGCTGAATGTTTTTTCATGCATGATAAAATCTGGAAGACTGTCAAATTTGATGAAAGAGCTTTTGAAAGATTCGACAAGTTTTTTTATGAATTAAAAAAAGCAGGCGTTTACACAAACATCAACCTTCTTACAGGCCGTACAATAAGACCAGATGATAACAATAAACTTCCACAGGACCTGAACAAAGTTGCAGACTGGAAGGATCAGCATTGCTATGGCTTTTGGAATGAACTTGCCCGCGAAGACCAGCGCAAATATGCAGAAAAAATACTTAATCACAAAAATCCATACACCGGACTCACTTATGCTCAGGATCCTGCAGTGGCTTTTGTTGAAGTAAACAATGAAAACTCAATGACCAAGGCTTACCTTGACGGCGCAATTTCCCGCTTTCCTGGTTCGCTTACAAAAGAGCTCGACGTAAAATGGACTGATTTTCTAAATCAGCACGGATGGACTTATAGTAAACTCGACAAGGCTTTTAATCAGGCAGAGGCAACCGGCGAAAATCTTATTGCAGGAAAAACAAATCTTGAACAGCATAACGGCGCAAAAGCAGAACTTAAACAGGATGGAAAAAATTCCATAATCAAAGTTACTCAAAACGGAACAGAGGGCTGGCATATTCAGTATGATTTTTATGGCTTTACTACAGAAGCAGAACAGCTCTACACAATTTCATTTAAGGCAAAGGCTTCCAAAGAAAGTTCTGCAAATGTTACAGTAATGATGAATCACGATCCGTGGTCAAATCTCGGGTTTTCACAAAATGTAAAACTTGGCAAAAACTGGCAGGAGTTCACTTTTAGCGTTGCTTCTCTGCAGGCAGATTCAAAACCAAGACTTACTTTTGGCGACATGGGAAAAAGTGCGGGAACCACTTTTGAATTTACAGATGTAAAATTCTGTAAGGGTGGAAGTGCAATTGCTGTTGAAAAATCAGGTGACCTTATCAAATTTCCTTCGTCAAAAGATTATCATGCGCTTCCTTTAGATCTTAGACTCCTGGTTACTCAATTTATTGTAGAACTTGATTCAGATTATTGGACAAGCATGAATAATTATCTGAAAAATGATTTGAAAATTAAAGCTCTGACTTTTGGAACTGCGCTCCCTTGTGCGCCAGTTACAGTTATGAACAGCTTTGATATAGTAGATTCTCATGCGTACTGGCATCATCCAAGTTTCCCAAGCAGCAGCTGGAATACAAAAGATTATTATGTAAAAAGCCAGAGCCTTATAACAGACGCCAACGGCGGTACTCTTTCTTCTCTGGCAAAGCTTCGCATCTATGGTAAGCCGTTTTCGGTAACTGAATATGACCATCCTTATCCAAATCAGTTTACTTCGGAAATGCTTCCAATGCTGGCTGTTTTTGCAAGTCTGCAAGATTGGGATTGTGTCTATACTTTCTGTTACGAACTTTCACAGCGTAATCCAGAACGGGCTCGAATAACCGGATATTTTGACCAGGCAAACAATCCTTCTAAAATTGCCGCAGTTCCGGTTGCTGCAAGAATATTCCGTGAGTTCAGAATTAAACCTTTTGAAAAAACTGTTCATTACGAAATTACTCCGCTGACAGAATTAAAGGCAATTGCTCAAAAAGGTGGAGCCTGGAACGTTGTCCCTCCGGAATGTTTTGATCCGCAAATTGCTAAAAAAAGTTTCCAGAATCAGGTTGGCGGTATAATTCTTGATGACGGTAAGAGCGGGGCAAAGGTTGCTTCAGCTGATGCTTCGGGTACTTCTGACAGAGTGTTCAACTGGAACAGCCGCAAAGGATATTTTGTTTACAGTGATGATGATGTTTTTGTCAGCATAACAACACCAAATGTAAAGCCGGAAGAAGCTTCGGCAGCAGAAATCCAGTTTGTTCCACAGGAAGATTTTGCCACAGTTGCCGCAGTAAAACTTGATGATTCCAGATGGTTTGTTTTTTCTAACAGCTGGTGTGGAAACGAGGGCGAAAAACTTTTTGAATACGGCAAAAAGCCAAAAGCCTTTACTAAATATGCAAAAACCCGCTCACTTTCAAATCTTTCAACAGAATATTCTGGAAGCGGAACAATTGCTGTGGCTCTCGGCTCAAATGGAACACTTCAATTAAAAGACCAGAGTAAAGGCTGGAAGCTGTATCCGCTGAATGCAGATGGGGGACAGACCAAAAAGCAAATCAAAGCTACAAAAGAAGGGTTTGTCCTGAGCGAAACAGACAACACGCTTTGGTATGAATTAAGAAAGTAGTTTTTGGGAGATTTTAGGGTTGAAGGATAAGAAATATTTGTTATAGATATAACTCATAAAATTCTCTATAATTACTTGTGAAAAACTTTTATTTCATTTTTGGAGGAAAATATAAATGAAAAAGCTTATTGCAATTGCAATGATGGCTGCACTCGTGTGCACATCTACTTTCGCAGCTCCTAAAAAGAATAAGAAGGCTGCAAAGAAATCTTCAATTAAAATCGCTATGGTAACAGACTCTGGCGATATTACAGACCAGTCTTTCAATCAGACAACTTATCAGGCTTGTAAAGATTATGCTGAAGCTAATGGACTTGAGTTCCAGTATTACAAACCAGCCGGAGATTCAACTGCAGACCGCGTTGCTTCTATCGATGCTGCTTATCAGGATGGCTACAATGTAATCGTTCTTCCTGGCTTCCTCTTTGGTGAAGCAATTGTTAAGGTTGCAAAAGACTATGATGATGCAAAATTCATTGGTCTTGATATCAGCGAAGGCGATCTTGGTGGAGAAAAGGTTCCAGCTAACGTATTCTGTGCAGTTTACGCAGAAGAGCTTCCTGGATTCTTCGCAGGTTATGCTGCTGTAAAAGAAGGTTATCGTCACCTTGGATTCCTTGGTGGTATGGCTGTTCCAGCTGTAGTTCGCTACGGATACGGATTTGTTCAGGGTGCTAACAAGGCTGCTGAAGAACTCAAGGTTGCTGACAAGGTAACAATCGAGTATGTATACGGTGGTCAGTTCTATGGTGACCAGACAATTACTGCTTCTATGGACGGATGGTACAAGAACCGCGGTGTAGAAGTTGTATTCGCTTGTGGTGGTGGAATCTGGACTTCTGCTTGTGAAGCTGCTGCAAAGGTTGGCGGAAAGGTAATTGGTGTAGACGTTGATCAGACAGCTCAGATTAACGGTTACGGTGCTGGTATGTGTGTTACTTCTGCTATGAAGGGTCTTGGTGCAACTGTAAACGCTGCTCTTTCTGCTGTTCAGGCTGGAAAGTGGGCTGATTACTCTGGAAAGGTTGCAACACTTGGTCTCGTTTCAGGAACTGATTCAAGCGTAAACTATGTTGGACTTCCTACAGATACATGGACAATGAAGAACTTCTCTGTAAAAGAATACAAGAAGCTCGTTGGAGATGTATTCAACAAGAAGGTAACAGTTTCTAACGCAATCGATAAGAACCCAGCTGTTGCTGTAAAGGTTAACTACTACCAGAATATAAAATAAGCCTAAAATCGAAGAACCGTTAAAAACAGGGCTGCGGCAGCGGGCCTGTTTAGGTTCATCGAAAAAATGGCTCAGAGGCAAGCTACGCTTGCCGACCCTACGAGAAAAGCGTGAATTCCAAATCCGGGGTTCACGCTTTTTTTGTTTAAATCCCTTTCTTTTTAGTATATAATTTTTGTTATGAGTGAAGAATACATCATTGAAATGCTTAATATTACTAAGCGTTTCCCTGGAATTGTTGCTAATGACAACATTACGCTCCAGCTCAAAAAGGGCGAGATTCATGCCCTGCTTGGCGAAAACGGAGCCGGTAAATCTACGCTGATGAGTGTACTTTTTGGACTTTATCAGCCGGAAGAGGGTGAAATTCATAAGAATGGTAAAAAAGTTGAAATCCGAAATCCAAACGATGCTACAGCACTTGGAATCGGAATGGTGCATCAGCACTTTAAACTCGTAGAAGTATTTACTGTTCTTGATAATATCATTCTGGGCAGCGAAACCTGTCGCCATGGCATTGTAGATCGTAAGATAGCCCGTGAGAAAATCATCAGCCTGAGTCAGAAATACGGACTTGCCGTTGATCCGGATGCAAAAATCGAAGACATTACCGTAGGTATGCAGCAGCGTGTAGAAATCTTAAAGATGCTCTACCGTGATAATGAGATTTTGATTTTTGATGAGCCTACTGCTGTTCTTACTCCTCAGGAAATTAAAGAGCTCATGCAGATTATGAAGAATCTTGCGGCAGAAGGAAAATCAATTCTGTTTATTACTCATAAGCTCAACGAGATTATGGAAGTTTCAGACCGCTGTTCTGTTTTGTGTAAGGGCCGCTATATTGGTACCGTTGAAATTGCAAACACAAGCAAGGAAGAGCTCAGCCGTATGATGGTTGGCCGCGATGTAAAGTTTACAGTTGATAAGGCGCCTGCAAATCCGGGTGAGGTTATTCTTGATGTACAGAACCTTTGCGTTGAAAGTCACCTTCATAAAAAGTTAGCTGTAAATAATGTAAGCCTTCAGGTTCGTGCCGGTGAAATTGTTTGTATTGCCGGAATCGACGGAAACGGACAGTCGGAGTTCATTCAGGGGCTCACAGGACTCGAAAAGCTTGCACCTCATGCTAATACAAAAATCACTCTTGGCGGAGTTGATATTACAAAAAAATCTATCCGCGAAAGAAGCAAGGCAGGTATGAGCCACGTTCCAGAAGACCGCCACAAGCATGGTCTTGTTTTGGATTACACTCTCGAGCAGAACATGGTGCTTCAGCGCTACTGGGAGCCGCAGTTCCAGAAAAATCAGTTTATAAAAACAAAAGAGGTTTCTGCTTATTCGCAGGAGCTGATTGATAAATACGATGTTCGAAGCGGACAGGGAAATAAAACAATTGCCCGTGCAATGTCCGGTGGAAATCAGCAGAAGGCAATTGTTGGCCGCGAGCTTGCAAAGGAGCACAAGCTTTTGATTGCAGTTCAGCCAACCCGTGGTCTTGATGTTGGTGCCATTGAATATCTGCACAAGGCAATTATTGCAGACCGCGATGCAGGAAAGGCTGTTCTTCTTGTTTCGTACGAGCTTGAAGAGGTTTTGAATCTCAGCGACCGAATCCTTGTAATGTACGAGGGCGAGATTGTCGGAGAACTGGATCCAAAACAGACAACACCGGAAGAGCTTGGTCTTTACATGGCTGGTGCCAAGAGAAACGTTGGGGAGGCAAAAGATGAAAAATAAGTTTAAGGCAATGTTTGCTTCCGATACCTTCCGCTCAATTGCGTCTGCAGTAATCTGTGCGCTTGTTGGAATTATCGTTGGCTTTATAATTCTTTTGATTATCAATGCTGAGCATGCTCCAAAGGCAATTAGCGTAATTTTGAAAAACTTTATGTACTACAGAAATAACGGAAAGAAGCTTTACTATCTGGGCCAGACCCTTGTAAAGTCGGTTCCGCTGATTCTCTGTGGTATTGCAGTTTTGTTCGCCTATAAATCAGGCTTGTTTAATATTGGTGTTGCAGGGCAGTACTGTATTGGAATTGGAATTTCCCTTTGGTGCGCGCTTGCATGGCATTTACCATGGTGGCTTTGTCTTTTGCTTGCTGTTGTTTGTGCTGCTGTATGGGCCAGCCTTGCAGGTTTGCTTAAGGCCTTCTGTAATGTAAACGAGGTTATTGCAGGAATCATGCTCAACTGGATCAGCCTTTATATTGTAAATGTGCTTATGCAGAATGAGCGTGTTATGAACGTTGGTAAATCTGAAACCTTCTCGATTGCAGCAACATCTCCGGCTTCGCTTTTGCCAACTCTTGGGCTTGGAAAGCTTTTCCACGATAACGAATATGTTTCAATTGCAATTCCACTCACAATTGTTGTGGCAATTTTAATCAACATTGTTTTGAAAAAGACTGTGCTTGGTTATGAGCTTCGTGCTACAGGTTTGAACAAGCATGCTGCAAAATATGCCGGAATGAAGGACAAGAAAAACCTGATTTTGACAATGGCTGTTTCGGGAGCTATTGCGGGTCTTGCGGCTTCGCTTTTCTATCTGACTGATGTTCAGCCTTGGAAGACAAGTTCTACAGTTCCAGCCATGGGCTTTAACGGAATTGCAGTTGCCTTCCTTGGTGAGCTGAATCCGATTGGTGTAATCTTCTCTGGTTATTTTA
>CAMJNC010000013.1 GCA_946407195.1 uncultured Treponema sp.
AGACTCTGGTTGTTGCAATTGCCAGCCAGCCTGCTTTGTACGACAAAATCGGTTCAAACATGGTAGAAGTAAAGAGCCGTGGAGCAACAGTACTTGTTATTACTCAGGATGAAAAGGCTTTTGAAGGAAAAACTGATGAAGTATTCAAGATTCCAGAGTGCTCAGACACTCTCGCGTCAATTTTGACAGTAATTCCAGCACAGCTTTTTGCATATTACTGTGCCGTTCAACGCGGATTTGACCCTGACAAACCAAGAAATCTCGCTAAATCTGTTACAGTAGAATAAAACAAAAAACCAGTCGCTTCGCGACTGGTTTTTTTATGGGCCATCTTAGACTTGAACCCAATCGATATAATTCACAGCGAATAATTATTCTTAGTTACTGTAGTTTAGAACGTTTTTGGCTCTTAATCAACAGTAATTATCGTTATTTAGAGGCTTTACTTTTCACTTTACATTTGGAATTTTGAAGCACTTAACATTTTGCTTAACATTTTTATAAGCTGCTAAGTGCCGGTAGGCATTAAAAAAGGATTTATAACTCAAATGAATTATAAATCCTGAATAAGTGGGCCATGTCGGACTTGAACCTACGACCAAAGGATTATGAGTCCTCTGCTCTAACCACTGAGCTAATGGCCCGAAAAAATGTAAAAATACTATATCATAAATTTGGTCTTGTGACAATATAGGTAATAGTGTCGTTATTTTGATTTATTGCCTTTTTCAACATATTCTAATTGTTCAAGGCGCATAAGTTGATTTAGAATTGTAATTCCAGACTGTTTGCGATCTTCTGTTAGATTGTTTAAGCAATTCAATTCATTTCTGTATTCCAATGCTAAATCATATAATTGTTTATCGAATGGTTTTGAATAGTTCGCGTTTGAAGGAATTAATAATTCACCACCTGTCAAAATATATTGCAATGTAGTATTTAAGTTTTCTGCTATTTGATTAAAAAAATAGGATTCGATTTCACATCGTCCTTTAGACCAATTTAATAAATATTCATAAGTAAGAAATCCATCGTTAAAATAATAATTATGTAGCTCACGAAGAATTACAGGATTGCTTAAAAAGTCTTGGACAAATCGTTCATCCTTTTTTTTATACTTATCTTCTAGAGCTTTGTAAATGCGTAATCGAATTGCCTTTCTTGAAAATTGACCTAATAAAATCTCGTTTTTTTCAAAGTCTTCAGAATTTGATATCAGCCAATTAACGGATACCTTTAATTCTTCTGCAATTCGTTGAATCGTATCAATAGCTGGCATTATATCTTTTGTTTTCCAAGTCGCCATTGTCCCTTGTAGAATACTCAGTTTATCACACAGTGATTTTCTTGAACGACCTTGTTCTGTAAGAACTTCATCGATTTTATTGAGAAATACAATACCACTGATATTTTTTTCGTTATTTTTCATAAAATTTTCGTCTAAAAATTTGACAAGATCTAATTATCATTATATATTAATAGTTAGATATAGTCTAAGTTTTAGATAATATCTATAATTACTAATAATCATTCCGGAAGGTCTGAGAATTAGTTTTGCTTGTATTTATATTATCATATGCGGCCGGATTTTGAAAGTCCCGATTCAAATCCGGCCAAGGAGGATTATGTGACAAATAATTATGATCTTGAGCTTAAAGAGATTCAGTTGCAAAACGAAAAACTTTTTCGTGAAATTACTGAATTGCGCAAAGTTGTGGAAACGAGAGAGCCAGAATCTAATGAAAAGAAAGCATACTACAATGTCGAAGAGTGCGCACGTATGAAAGGTGCAGCAGCGATTTTGACTTATAAGGGAAATAGATTCATGTTGCCTGGCTGCGGGAATCCAAGATTCTCTGTACATATTTTAGGCCGCCTCGCTTTTCCCGCTAAGTATGTTGAACATTGGTTATCAATTCCTGATGAAGAATATTTGAATTATGCCCGCGAATGTGGTGTTACAGCCATACCAGAAAAATATAAAAAATTATTAAAAGGAGAATAAGCATGTCGGAATCAACACAGGAAGAATCAAGTATTAAGCTCATAAATAAATCAAAGAAACAGAATAATTTTCTGGTAATTGATAATTTTGGCTATATCAGAGACAGACGCCTCTCTCTTAAAGCTAAAGGTGTACTGACCTTACTTCTCACCAACAATCCAAATTGGGAAATACATCTCAATGAGACTGTTAGGCATTCAAGAGATGGATTATCTGCACTCTCTTCAGCGTTCAAAGAACTTATTGCTTTAAAATACATGTACAAAGAGGTAGAACGTGATGAGAAAGGACATTTCACAGGAACAATATACTACATATACGACGAACCTTACGATGGTTCCAGGATTGTCCTTTCAGAGAAAACAGAACTCGAAAAAGCAAAAATGAGTAATCCAGAAATGGATAATCCAATTATGGATAACCCTGCAATGGAAAACCCAGAAAAGGATATTCCGAAAATCAGTAAACCTGTCAGCGACAATCCGAATTCCAAGATGAAAGCGTTAACAAATACGAATTCTACTTTAAATAAATCTAAACTAACTTACTGTGATGATGTAGAAGATAATAATCTGGAATCAGTTGGCGAGTCAGAATTTCATACCCTTATAAGGAGATTATTCGAGGGGGATTATCCCTTCGATCAGAACTTCGAAGATGATGTGTTGTTACATCTTGAAACTTACAAAATTAAAGCAGAGAACTTGGAAGGATACCTGAATTATGTTTTTGAGAGAGCTGAGATGCAAGAAGTAAAAAAAACATTTGAAGGATTGTTCCGTAGTTTGGCATTATCAAAGTCAATTGCAAGAGATTTTAAACACTCGAAATTTTTTAAGAAAAGTGATGCAAAAAAATGTGCTGTAAAAGATAAGCCAGTCATTGAATATATCACGTGTCCAATTTGTTCGAATCAGATTCCGAAATATGGCGATGGATGTCCTAATTGTGGCAATGAGATGCGCATACTTACGAATAAAGATCTTCCCGAATTCGATGTAGCAAAGAAAATTTGGCGAATGACCGATGCCGAGAAAGAAGATTATTATGATGCGCTCTCGGAGTTCGAGGCGGATATCAAGAAGAAAAACAAGCGAGAATTCATAACTCCAGAAGAATATCGTCAGTTCTGGCAGAGTTACGGCATTATTAGCCCTATGCCTAAACTGTATCAAATCACTGAGGGAGATTTCATTTAAGGAGAGCTAAATGGTAAACGTTAAAAATTCTATGAATGCGATTAAATTGCATTCTAAAAAGATTATCAAATCTATTGAGACACAGTCAAAAATTAATAAAACTAATGAAGTTGTTCTTCTTCCGTTATCGGTAATAAACAGAACAACCGAACCATTTGTGTCTTTAAATCCCGTAGATGAAGCACAGAGGTTACGAATTGAGGACTCTATCAAAAAAGTGGGATTAATGAAGAGTAACCCTGTTATTATATGGCGTCGCAAAAATGGTAAAAAGACAGATCTTGTGCTCATTGAAGGATTCTCGAGATGCGCCGTTGCAGAGAAATTAGGTATCACTAACGTATATTGCATAATTAAAGATTTTAAGGATGCTGAAGAAGCAGAGGCTGCTGCTAGATATAATGAATATGCAAGACGGCATGATGATAAAGAATCCCTCTTCAGACAGTTTGAAAAACTTAATTTTGCAGAGTTAGCAAATCAGCCTGGTCGCCTTAACGAACTCGTTGCCAAACAGATTGAGATATCACCGCATACTGCATTCCAGTGGTTGCAGATTGAGGCTAAGGCCTCAGAGGAAGTGAAGGCAGCATTACGTGATGG
Organism: uncultured Treponema sp.; assembly: GCA_946407195.1. Lineage (GTDB taxonomy): Bacteria > Spirochaetota > Spirochaetia > Treponematales > Treponemataceae > Treponema_D. The sequence goes on from CAMJNC010000013.1 coordinate 3,808, forward strand.
AAAAATCTCTACTGCGAAAGCCTTCGAGTCAGTATCAAAAGAAAAAAAATATTCTCTCAAAGACAAGGCTTTCATTCGGGGGGTAGAATTTTGTCTTCAGCAGATAAAGGACAATAAATCACAGGATGAGATTCTTAAATTAGCAAATGAATTTCTTACAAGAGGGGATAAGTAATGAATATTACAAAAGATACTCTCTGTGACTTAATTTATAAATCGCTCAACGACTCCTTAATTTATCGGGAGCAGAGTACTGAGTTTCCTCATTACAGAATTGCATCCATAATTGATGAAGCTTTTTTTGTAATGGGGCAGCAGCTCAAAAATCAGCATTCAATAGAGATTAGGGGCTTTGGCCGCTTTTCAGTGCAAGAATCAAAAGTTAAAAAGGGAAGAAATTTCAGAACCGATACAACAATTGTTATTCCTGCAAAAAATAGAATAAAGTTCAAAGCCTCTCCTTCTTTATATGAACCTCCTGCAACGAAAATGACTTGTGAAAATGAAAGAGATTGCCTTACAAGAATTTCGACTACCATAAAAAAAGATGGGTGTCCGATAAGAATGTGTCGTTATTACTATCGTTGTCCTTCGAGAACACAGGATATTTTCCAGAACGACTCTATTTTCTCTAAGAATGCGAAAGTGTTATATCTTACAACTGGCAGACTTGTCCGTGCGACTCATGATGAAACAATTCCAATAGCTGAATTTGAGATGCCAGTTGTTATATTGCATTGCGAAACGAAGGTAGATTCTCAGAAAGTGAAAATACCGGAAGATTTTATTCTTACTTTTAAACGCGATTCAGTGAGACCGAATTTTAATTCTGGTCCTGCAATCATATCGTTCAATTATCGTAACGGAAAACTCTATGTAAGGAATTCACATTTGGATTTTGAGTATGATATTGAACCTGTTTTCAGAAACGATGTGATTCTTACAATCTTATTGAATGCGAAATTTAAATAATAAATATCTTAAGTAGAGGCTGGTTCTCTACTTAAGATTAAACATTCAAATTTTGGAGGAAACAGATTATGTCAGAAAAAAAGAGAGTATCTGTGAATTTAAACAAGAAATTACAAAAAACACTTCTTATTGCATCTTGGGCTAGAACACCGATGGAAGCAATTAATAAAGTTACGAACAGGTATAATTACATAATTTCTCAGGAAGTTCAAAAACTTAAAGAAATATTCACAGATAATGAACTTGAGTATATAGCATTTTTTGGCACGAATAATGATTGGACACTGCTGGAAAAAATTTCTGAACAGCTTCTGCATATAATTGCAGAATGTGATGATATTGTTTTTGAAGTAGGAAATATTTCAAAAACACAGATTGAAGGAAAGGTTCGCACACTATCAGTTCTTCAACAGATTGCACTTGTTGAATACATTGAAGAATACTGGTTCGAAGTTATGGATTTAAGCAAACTTGAAAAAGAATTACAGGATAATAAAATCGAAGAATAAGTAGTAGATGAGAACGTTCATTCAGCTGTAGCCGCATTATTAAATAAAATACGTGAAAATGCCCTAAAGAACTCAATCCTTTAATATTGTTTTAAAATACGTGCAGCAGCTTCTTTTACCAGTACTCTTAGTTCTGGTGGATTTAATACTTTTGCGCCACCTGTAAAAGACATAATCCAAGAAGCTGTCTGCCCAAGTTGATTCGTCTCAAAAGAAAGATAAACAGATCCATCTTTGTTTTCTTTGATGGTCTGCCCTTTGTGCCAGGTTCTTTCCATTACATAAGTTTTCAACCCTTTTGAGAATTCAATTTCAACCTTAAATTTTTCACCACTGTTGCCCCAGGCACCCATCTGTACATCAATATGTTGCTCAAGTTTGAAATCCTTTGGAATAGAAAACTTATCATTCGTTATCTTACAGTTACGGATTCGAGGCATTGCATAAAGTCTTATTGCTGCTGCATGATAAGAATAACCAAGTACATACCAGCTTCCCTTTTGGCAAATTATGTGATAAGGATCAAAACGTCTGACTTCATAATCTTTGTTCTGGGCTGTCTTATATTCCATCTCAAGAGTCATCTGTGTTTTAGTAGCCTTCAAAACATTTTCAAAAACACCATCTTCAAGTTTTGTAATCGGATCAGAAATAAAATGAACTTCGTTATTGATAAGAGCTGAATCAACAGTAATATTTTGAGGAAGCATCTCAACAAGCTTATTCATTAAGTTTCTGTAAGACTCCTCAAGCGGCGTGTTCTTATATTGTTCCAGAAGTGGCAGGATTGTAGAAAGAGTAAGCAGCTCCCCTTCTTTCAACATAACCTGCTGAATAAAGAAAGTATTGTCAGTGTAATAGTAACCATTTTTCTTAAAATCAAATTCCACAGGAGCACCATAGTCATCCTGCAGCGTTCTGATGTAACGTCCAAAAGTACTTCGGCTGAACTCAGTTCCCCATATCTTATTCAGTTTATTCGCATTCGGATATTCACCATTACGGATTGCCTGGTCAATCTTCATCAGATAATTCAGAGTATGATAAGAATTGTTTTTGAACTCTTTCTGTTTTTTCTGTGCCATTTTTACACCTTAAAATCACTCAAAACCTTTCTAAAATTATATCACATTTTTTTTGAGGGTGCACACTTATTTGCTACACCCCATGTTTTATAATAGAGACGTAAACTGATGAAAAAGGAGGCGCAATTATGAACGCACAGATTTTAATTAAGACAGCCAACGACTGGTTTGAATTCACAAAAAGCAAAACAGGTCAGCTCGATTTCGTTGGCAAATGGAAAAAGAAAGATCAGCCAAATGTAGATGGCGCACAGAAGCTTGCATCAAGTACTTATTACACACCAAGCTATTATGTTTATGTAAACTCAGACCTCAACTGCAATCCAGTAATTTATGTAGCTCCAGATGTAGATGTATCAGACAAAAATCTGTTTGATTATCTTGTACACATTGGACCTCTCCTTGCTGCAGTAGAAGCAAAAGACTCTCTTCTTGCCGGTGAACTTTATATCCGCCGCTCAGAAGTTTTTGAACTGTTCTCTCAGGTAACAGAATACATACTTGAACCTCTTAGCGTAGAGATTCTTTTCTCTATGTGTTATGGCCGCATGCAGGAAACAGAACCTGAAGAACTTGAACTTGTTTATGATTCTGCAATTGAAAAGCTTGAATATGATTCATCACGCGAAAGCATCGACCAGGCTTTTATTCGCTACTTCAAGAAGAACTCTGCAAAGTTTACGCTCCCTCTCGTTGGAACTAATTTCTACAACTGGGAACACGATTCAGTTCCTTATGCACTCGGCAAACTTTGCAATAACATCAATCCGGAAGATCTTTCAGCTGATGCAGAAAAAATCCGCAAGGCAAAACATGACTTCTACGAAAATCTTGAAACAGTTGTTCAGGCAGAACCATACAACCAGTATGACAAAAACTCAATCCTGGTAACAATCGAAAATCCTGTTGCCAAAATCTCAGGTAATCCAGGACTTGAAAAAGCCGGACACATCAGAGCTCTTTCAGCAAAGATTATCCGCGAAGCAAAACCAAAGAAGATGAACTACGGCGGAAAACTTGCAAGCCTTTCTGGTGGCAAGATTGTAGTTGAACTAACGGTTTAAGAAATTCTGCTGTATAATAAAGATTAAGGAGGATGTTATGAATACAATTATTTTACGTTGGAATCCAAAAATATCTTCGTTTAAATTAAAAGAGCACAAAGATTTTTGCGAACGTATAAACACGGGAACTTTATTTTATGCGTGGAGTATTCAGGAATGGAGAAAGGTTCATCCTGGAGATGCATTCATTCTCCTCCAAGTTGGTACAAAAAATGATGGCATTGCAATGATTGGAAAATTTATCTCCAAAGCATATTTAGCTAAAAGCTGGAGAAATGATGGAACAATGGATCATTATGCAGATCTTCAGATATTCTATGCATGTGATTTAACAAAAATGAAATATTTCCGTGCTGAATACTTAGAAAATTCATTCTCCGAAATAAACTGGCATAGTGGTATTTCAGGAGAAAAGATTCCTTCTAAAGTTGCTGACAAATTAATATCAAGAATTGATTTTACAATAAAAATTATTCCAGGTTTTGAGATAAATAATTTTTCTTTTTTTCTAAAAAACGATAATAGATTCTTGCCTATAAATGTTGAAGAAAAGAAAGAAGAATTACTTTCATTGCTTGCGCCATATAATCCTATTGTTCATGTAAATGATGGAAATGAGGATGAAGGCGATTGGTGTTTTCTTTTTGATGAAGAAGAGTTTGCTATTGAAATTAAAAATCCAAATGCAGAAGCAGGAGAAACAAGGCTTTTTATTGTTTTTGAAGATTCCGTAAATAATGAATTTACGCTTTACTTCGCTGGGTGGCATAAGTATTACAGAATGATTAACTCTGATTATGATGATTTTCTTAAAACCTTAAATGACATTCTTGAAAATAGAGTTTATGTACTTACAGCTTATGACAAAGAAAACGAAGGAAATCCTGCTGTCGCTGAATTACTAAAGAAAGACAAAACTTCAGTAGAAATATCTTTCTGGAATTCTGTAAAGAAATATAATAATAATTAAGGAGTGTTTTATGTTTGATATTGTAATCGATATTCAGAATTATTTTGGAAACAAAGAAGTTTTTACAGTTTCAGATGAAGGAGGTTCATGTTTAATAATACATGAAAAAGGAAATTTCAAAGATACTGATGAAGTTGATAGAAAAACTATTACAAAAGCAGATTTTGAGAAAATTAAAAATGCTTTCTCATCAATTAACTTCACTGTCCTTTTTGATGAACATGCTGCTCTTGTGGGATTAGATGGTTGGATCCTTACTTGTACAATTCAAAATAGTACTGCAAAAATAAGTGCTCAAATCTGGTGTCCAGAAAAAAATTCAGCAATGCCAGAAACTACAAAACTTATTGAAGCCTGTGAACTTATTTGTCCAGTAATGAATTTAGATGGGATGGAGTCATAAGTTTATAAGAACTTGGAGATTCAATATGTCAGATATAAATATCACAATTGAAAAACGGAAGTTCATACAAGATTATGCAATTATTTCCTCTTTCAAAGAGGATTCATATGTTGAACTAACATATGAATTGGGTGGAACAAATAATTATTCACCTAGTGTAAGTGAATCTATAGAGAAAAAAATCTCATCCTCAGAATATAATAAAATTATAAATCCCCTCTTAACATTAAATTATTCTGAGATATTAAAAGAAAATGAATTTATTGCTGCTTTAGATGGTTATACCATAAGTGTTGAACTCTCAATTTATTCAACTAAAATTCGTTTTGAGGTTATTCAACAATCAATTGAAAAAGCTAAACCCGAGACAAAAAAATTACTTGAAGTTTGTAATAAGGTATTTAATATTTTTGAGAAAAATTGACTAGATGAGGTATTTATGGCTGAATCCATTCCATATAAACATATTACAGGATATCAAAAAATAATAGAACATTTTAATGGTTTTATAACCCATTTTCATGATGAACCAATTATTGAGTTTTCTCATAACGCTAACGAAGTTGAATTTGTAATTGCTTCAATTGGTCTTGATGTTCCAGAAAAATATACCCCCTTACCAATTGATATACGAATTAAATGTCATGATGTTGTTTTTTGTGATTTTGATGAATATGGTCTTTCTTGTTTAGTTTTATCTGAATTGATTACAAAAAAGAGTGATGATGGTTATATTAATATTTTATTTGAAGGTTGTGGTGGTAATGTAATATGTTCAAATGCTGAAGCATTTCTTGAAACTATCGATGTAACTAAGAATCGATATTCAGATATAAAAGATATTGAAAAAGTATTTGAAGAACTCGGAGAATATCCGAGATTTCGTGGTTCAAATGTTTATCATAATGATGATGTTTCTATTGTTCTGGATTTTGAATCAAAAGGCAAAGAAAGAAAAATAACAATTTCTTATTCTGATGAAGAAATCAATTGTGATTATGATGACACAAAGCATCACTTTAAGAGATTTAGTATAACTGAATTATGGACACGTAAAACTTCAGATGGTTATATAATAATTGATTTACGAGGAACCGGATATAGTATTAAATGTAAGAATCCACATATTTCAAAAATTGAATAAATATTTAGAGTAAGAAATTAAAAATATTTCTTGTTAAGAGGAAAAATAAACTGCTTATTTATTCACGTTTCATATCTGAAACATAAATGTAAAACACGTTTCACATATGAAACGCAATCATAAAACCGTGTTTACTAGCCTAAACTAGTGCTAAATACAGCGCTTTATAATTCTAATATATAGAAGAAAAATGATAATTAAGTCCCTCATTATGAGGAAGTTAGCGAAAATACAGAAAAATTAACATGTAAAACACCCACACAAAGAGGGATTTAATAGGCTGCATGTAGAAAAAATCTACCCCAAAATTTAAAATAGTCCATAATTAACTCGCACAGAATGAACGATTTGCAACCTCCGTAGTCCCACTTTTTTTATCTTGCCTTAGTAATAATTAAAAAAATTAATGCTTATTATTTAGCGGTATTTGCCTTAAATTTTCAGGGGGCTTTTTGCCCGATTTTTGTCTCGAAAACTGTGCGTTTCATGAATGAAACGGAGTGTAGTATAAGAACAGATTTTGTTACAGAGATGCTTTAACAATAAACAAGATGTAATAAAAAAATAATACCCTGTATCGTTTTTTGAGACAGGGTGTGTGGTATAATAATTTTAAAGGAGTGTTATATCCAATGAATATTAATAGATTAATAAAATATGCTCTGGATTCAAACAATAATCTTATGTTTGTTGATAATGTTCCAAACGGATTGGAATGCGGTTGTATTTGCCCTGGATGCAAAGAAAAGCTGATAGCAAAGAATGATGGAAAGATACGGGAACATCATTATGCTCATACAAGTAATAAAGAATGTATTACTGGATATCAGACAATGATACATCTTCTAGCAAAGGCAATTATATTTAAAAATAAAGTATTACCAGGTTTTGTAATAAATAACCAGCTTCTACAGGCAAAACAAATTGGATTAGAATTTCGTATGGATGATTTAAATATAATTCCCGATATTATTGCAATTGCTCCTGTTCCAATTAACTATAGTCTTTTAGGTTCAAGTATTGGGTCAATTATAAAAGATATACCATTAATTATAGAAATCTATGTTACTCATAAGGTAGATGAAGAAAAAGCTAAAATAATAAAAAAAGCTGGAATACCAGCTGTAGAAATAGATTTGTCTAAATCTGAAGCAACAACAGAAGAAGAACTGATTAAAGATATTTATAATCCTCAAAACTGGTCTTATATTAATAAAGACATAGGGCAGAATTATGTTCCCAGGCTTAATTTGAATATACCTAATCCATATGGTTTATTTCCTCCTTCTTATCCAACAAGACCTACGACTCCAAGACGGGGTAATTCAGGTTACCGTGGAGGCTATCATAGACGGCGAAGATAAGTTCTTTTTAATATAAAAAAACACTTTTGTGTGATATAATTATATAACTTGAATAATTAAGTAGGATTAAAAAGTATGTCAATTCAAATCATAGATAATCAGAGTGAAGAAGCAAGTGTAAAAGCATTTTTGGAAAAAACATTACCAGTTACAAGCAGTTTAGACATTGCTACCGGATATTTTGAAATTGGTAGTTTGTTGCTTTTAGATGGCAAATGGCAGAAGCTTGATAAAATCAGAATCCTTTTTGGTGATGAAGTAACTGCAAGAACTAATAAAGTTTTTGAAAAAATGCTTCAAGAGTTATCTAATAGAATTGATAATGGAATTGAAGACGATAAAGAGAAAGATGAATTCCTTACTGGTGTACCTGCAATCATAGATGCTCTTAAAAAAGGACAGATTGAATGTCGTGTTTACAACCATTCAAAGTTCCATGCCAAGTCTTATATTCTATATTTTAATGAATCAACTTCTTCTGTTTTAAGTACATTAAATGTTAGTAATAAGTTTGCACTTGTTGGCTCAAGTAATTTTACAAAACCTGGACTTACTCAGAACATTGAATTAAATACACAATTTCATGACGGTGAAGATGTTACAAAACTTCAGACCTGGTTTAATGGAATGTGGGATAATGCTGATACTTTGAATGATGCTGTTCTTAATGTTATTGAAAAGCATGTCAAAGAATATACACCTTTTGATGTATACCTTCGTTCTATGTTTGAATATTACAAATCTCAGGAACAGTCTGTTTCTGAATGGGAACAGAAAGATTCAAAAGTATTCCCAATTTTGGCACAATACCAAAAAGATGGATATAACAATCTTGTAAAAATTACAAACAAATATGGTGGTTCTTTCCTTTGTGATGGTGTTGGACTTGGAAAAACATATATCGGTTTAATGCTTCTTGAACGTTTTGTTAAAAAGGAACGTAAAAATGTTGTTTTGATTGTTCCGGCTGCGGCTCGTATTTCTGTTTGGGAAGAAAAAATCAAAGATACAATTCCAGAGATTTTTGAAGGATTCTACCCATTTAAGATTATCAATCATACAGATTTAATTGCTGAATCTCATTCAGATGAGATGAAACAGATTCAGCAATATGCAGAAATAATAATTATTGATGAAGCACACCATTTTAGAAACCGTTCTTCTAGTTCATATCGAAAACTATACGACATAATGAGTAATGGTTCTAAAAAGCAATTGTATATGCTTACTGCAACACCTTTAAATAACAGCTTTATGGATTTGCAGCATTTAATTGAACTTTTCAGTTTACGTGTAGAAGATCATTTTGCTGTTCCTCCACTTGGTATAAACAGCCTTACAACTCATTTTAGAAATCTTGAAAAACAACTCCAGGAATCTGAATATGCAGTAAGCGGCAACTTGAATACTCAGGCAATACAATCTTCTGCTTTATTTTCAAAAGATAAATTGATTTCAGAACTTGTAGTACAAAGAAGTCGAGCTTATGTAAGAAAGAGTCTTTCAAAAGATTCGGAAATTCTATTCCCAGATAGACAGCCTCCAATTGTTGGAAAATATTCTTTAAGAAAATCATATCAAGATTTGATTGATGATTTTATAAGAGCTTTTGAACGAAAAAATAAAGATGGAAAAACTATTGTACTTTTATCACTCGCAGTTTACTCACCATTTAGCGAAGAATATTATCATGGTCCAGAGGCAAATAAATTAGTAACAGGACGCCAACAGCAGATTGTAAGTTTAATGAGACTTTTGATGCTTAAACGCTTTGAAAGTTCTGCAGCTGCTTTCCAGGAAACTTGTATTCGTATTCTTCTTCGCCTTAAAAAATTTGTTGATGATTTTAAAGAACAAGGAAATGAAAGACGAATCGAAAAATTTTATACTAAAAACCAGGATATATTTGAATATGTTGAACAATATCTAAATGAACATGGAACTTGTGAAGAAGAAGTTGATGAGGATTTACCTGATTATGTATGGAATATGGATAACTATGATATGGATGGTAACCTTATAAAACTTGATATAAACGATTTTGATATTCCAGCAATTCTTGATGACACAATGGATGATATTGATGTACTTGCCGGATTTATTGAAGATATTAAAAAAGTAAATCCCGACGAAGATGATAAAATCAATACTCTTATTAGAATCTTAAAAGAAGACTCAAGAATAAAGAATAAAAAAGTAATTATCTTCACTGAATATACAGCAACTTCACAATATATAGAATCTAGATTGAAAAAAGCAGGTTTTACAAACATTCAGGAAATAGATGGAAGTACTGGTGATAAAAAACGAGGCATAATCAAAACGTTTGCACCTTATTATAACTATGTAGATCCTGCAACTATTAATAAAGAAGATGATATTAAGATTCTTATTGCAACAGATGTACTTGCAGAAGGATTAAACTTACAGGACGCACAATGTCTTATTAACTATGAAATCCACTGGAACCCTGTTCGTTTAATGCAACGTATTGGACGTGTTGACCGTCGTAGAGATGCAAAGATTGAAGCTCAATTACTACAGGACAATCCTGAATTAAAAGCTGATAGAAAAAATGCGTATATTTGGAATTTCCTACCTCCAGATGAATTAAACAGCCTTTTGTCCTTGTATAAAACTGTAACACAAAAAACATTAAGAATTTCTTTAGTTTTTGGAATTGAAAGTAAACAATTATTAAGTGACCAAGATGACTATCAACCTTTAAGAGACTTCAATGCAGAATATGAAGGAACAGAAAGTGCTTCTGAAGAAATGGCTTTGGAATATCAGAGTCTTATGGAAAAATATCCAGATTATCAGAGTAACGCAGAAAAACTTCCAAAGCGTATTTTTAGTGGAAAGAATCCAGAAGGCAAAAAAGGAATATTCTTCTGTTTTAAGCTTCCAACAAAGAATGATAATGATGAATGGACTTGTGAAGATGGAATCTGTAAATGGATATTCTTAAATACTGAGACAAAAGAAATTGAAGAAGATCCATTCAAAATGTGGAAAATAATTCAATGTTCAGAAGAAGAACAAAGAATGCTTCACATAACTATAGAGCAATTTACCGAATATAAAAATACTGTAAAAAGACATTTAGACAGATATTATATGAGACAAATGCAAGTTCCTGTTGCTGATAAAAATGGCAAAAGTCTTAAAATGCAGCTTGTAACTTGGATGCAGATACAATAGCAGGAGAATGTAAAATGACCAGAATTGAAAACCTGATTAATCTTGAGGAAACACTTAATTATTTATACGACAAACTTAACTGGCCAATTAAACAAGATAGCCCTGCTATCGACCCGTATGAAGTAAACTGGGAATATTATCCTGAAGACTTAGGATTAAAAGATTCTGATTTCGCAAAAATTACAACTTTGCAGCAGATGAAGCCTCTTACAGAAAATCAAGATTGGGCTGTATTTTTTATAGAATTTGATTCTAAAAAAATGCAGATAAGTGTTTTGAGAAAAATACTAGGAGGTCTTATCTATAATAAACGAAACACAGACCATAAAATCTGGGATAAAGAAAACCTTCTTTTTATTTGTTTCTGGGGAGAAAAGAAAAATCGTACTATTGGATTTATACATTTTAATGAAAGTGTAAAAGGTTTGCCTACATTAAAAGCATTATACTTTGAACCTCAAAACGAGGAAAAAGCTCTTTTGGAAAGATATGAGGCACAGCTTTCACATTTAAATTGGGAATACTGTGAAAAATGTGATGCATGGACTGGAGAATGGAAAAAAGCTTTTACTACTGAATATGGGAAAATAATTCGTGATACAGATCGTCTTACCACTGAACTTGCTCACAGTGCACAGAAAATAAGAAAGCAGATTCTTGAAGTTCTTGAAGTTGAAAATGAAAATGGTTATGTACATAAACTTTTGAAAAAATTCAAAGATATGCTTGTACACGATATGAATGAAAGTACCTTTGCAGATATGTATGCTCAAACAATAAGCTATGGTTTATTTAGTGCAAGATGTATGAATGTTGAAGAAGAAATCTTTGATCCATTAAAAGCAATTGATAATATTCCAGATACAAATCCATTTCTTAGACAGCTTTTACGAGAAGGCTTAGATTCACAAAAAGGTAATGTTAAAAAATCTATATCTTTTGATGAATTGGAACTTGCAAGTATTATTGATCTTTTACAAAACACAGATATCAAAGCAATTGTTCAAAACTTTAATCGTCTAAGTAATAATGGAAAAGAAGATCCCGTAATTCACTTCTATGAAAACTTTCTTACAGAATATGATAAGGAAGCAAAAGTAAATCGTGGAGTTTACTACACACCATTTCCTGTTGTTGATTTTATTGTACGAAGTATTGACTGCATATTAAAAAATGAATTCGAAATAAAAGATGGTCTTGCATGTGATGAACATATTACACCTGATGGAAGAAAAAAGAGCGAAACAGTTCCACGTGTACAAATATTAGACCCAGCTACAGGAACGGGAACTTTTTTAAGACAAACAATTTTACAGATAAAAAGAAATTTTGATGAATCTCATAAACAAGAAGACTGGAGCCGTTATGTAACACTTTCCCTTTTGAATCGTCTATATGGTTTTGAATTGATGATGGCTCCTTATGCAGTTGCACATATGAAAATTGCAATGGCTTTAAAAGAAACTGGATATAACTTTGCTTCAAAAACACGACTAAAGCTTTTCCTTACAAATAGTCTTGAAGAACCCGGTGATTCAACTGGACAGCAAAGTTTGTTCGATGAAGACCCAATTGCAATTGAAGCAACAGAAGCAAATAGAATTAAAAAAGAAGCTAAAATTAATGTTGTTATAGGTAATCCACCATATAGTGGAGAAAGCTCAAACCAGGGAATAAAATGGATTGAAGAATTAATGCAAGATTATAAAAAAGAACCTGGTGGAAAAGAAAAACTTAAAGAAAAAAATCCAAAATGGATAAATGCTGATGAATATAAATTTATGAGATTTGCTCAACATTACATCGAAAAAAATGGCAAAGGAATTTTAGCATATATTTGTCCTTGTACTTTTGTTGACGGAGTTACATTCCGTGGAATGAGATGGAATCTTGCAAAAACATTTGATAAAATTTATATCTTAAATCTTCATGGAAATGCTAAAAAAGAGGAAGTGTCAATAGATGGCTCAAAAGATGAGAATGTATTTCCTATCCAACAAGGTGTAAGCATTAATATATTTGTTAAAAACAATCTTAAAAAATCAAATGATTTAGCTGAAGTTTACTATTCGGATTGTTATGGAACCCAACAAGCAAAATTTGAATATCTAAAGAAGAATAATATAAATACTATTGATTTTAAGAAAATAGATCTGACTAAACCATATTATTTTTTCTATGACAAGAATGAAGAAGGTAAAAGTGATTATTACAAAGGTTTTTCATTAACAGAACTGATGACTACATTTTCAGTTGGTATGGTTACAGCAAAGGATTCAATACTTGTAAGTTCCGATGAATCATCTTTATTAAAAAATGTTAATAATTATTATAATGAAAAAGCAAATAAAAAATATATAAAAGAATTTGATTATAGATTATTTGATAAAAGATTTGTTTATTTTGATACTAATAAAATTGAGCGACCGCGAGAAGAAATAACAAATCAATTTAATAATGAGAATATTGGATTATGTGTATGTAAACAATTTAAAGTCGGAGATAATTGGCAACATGTTTTTATCTCTAATCAAATGATAGAATCATGTTATGTATCAAATAAAACAAGCGAAATTACCACAATATTCCCTCTATTTTTATATGATACTGGATATGATAAATCATATCCAAACTTCAATGAAGAAATTATAAATGAAATTAAAAAAATTGTAGGAGATTTTTCCGCACTACAATTATTTGATTATATTTATGCTGTACTATTTACGCCTAATTATCGATTAAAATACAAAGAATTTCTTAAAATTGATTTTCCACATATTCCATACCCTTCAAATAAAGAACTCTTTTTTACCCTTGCAAAGACAGGAAGTGAACTACGCGAACTACATCTTATGAAAACTGTAAAAAATTATAAATCACAGGTGCATTTCTCTGGTTCAACCCCAACACAAAATGTAACTCAAAATAAATTTGAGAATGGAAAAGTATGGATTAATAAAACAGAATACTTTGAAGGCATTTCAGAATCAACGTGGAATTTCTATATCGGTGGTTATCAGGTAGCCGAAAAATGGATAAAAGATAGAAAAGGTCGAATTCTTTCTGAAGAAGAAATTGAAGATTATGAAAGAATAATAAATATTCTTATAGAAACAGAATATCTTATGAGTGAGCTGGATAAGATTTGGGAAGCATAATGGATTTTTAATATGGATAATTGGCAGAATATTGTAAACAGCATAAGTATGGGAATAGATACCTCTTTTGATGAAAAAGATGAAGATACTTTACAAAGTTTTGTTAATAAAATAAATCAACTACTTGTTGATGAAACACTTACAGTAGATGCGAAAATTATCCTATATTATGATCTTGGTAATGCATATTCTTATTTGGATTCTCTAAGAAATCATTCAGATAAAAAATTATGGGTATATAACAACTTTGAACATATTAATGCTATAAAAGCATATCGAAAATGTATTAACCTACAAAATGAATGCAAACACAAAAATGAATTACAAAATTTTTTTGTTCAAAGTTATACAAATTTAGGAAATTTATTTTCTGAATCTGGAAGATTAATTTATGCAATTGACTCTTGGAAAAAAGCTCTTAAAATTAATAAAGATTTTGGAATGGCACAAGGAAATCTTGGAATTGGATTGATTACATATGCCCGTAGCCTTTATGATCCTAACCATGCAGCTTTATTATGTAAAAAAGCAAACAATTATTTAGATAACGGAATAAAATCAAATGATGTTTACATTGAAGCAAAAGAAACTTTTCAAAAATATAAAAATTTTATAAATCCAGATTTACTAATACAAAAGTTTGAACCATCTGATTATTTTAATGATTTGACTGATCAAGAAAGAGACTATAGAAAATGGGTTCTCCTTAATTCATTATTTATAAATCCCTTAAACGATATTTACTATGAGAGTTTTGTAGCCCATGACGTTATGCACCTTCCAAATATGGTCTCACCAATTTCTGAACCACCAAAATTTCATGGACTGTTTAATGAAATAAAGCAACAATTTATTTCTTCAAGATATCTGTATTATTCATATTTACAACAGAAGGATGATTTTGAAAAGCATTATTCAGATGAAGGAATTCATTTAATGAATACATTTGATTATTCCATATATGGATACAAGTATGAAATATTAAAGATTGTCTATAAAAACTTATACTCAATTCTTGATAAAACTGCGTTCTTTCTAAATGAATATTTACAATTAGGAGTAAATATTCGCAACATTGCTTTTCATACAATATGGTATGAAGATAAACAAAAGCAAACCATTAATTCAAAAATTGAAAGCTTAAATAATAATCCTCTGAGGGGATTATATTATTTAAGTAAAGATTTTCATTCTGATACAGAATATCTAACTTCTACTGACTATGATGCACAAGAATTATCAGATATTCGTAATTTTCTTGAACATCGTTATGTAAAAATAACTCAATTTAAAAATTCTAAAAATTCTTATGGTTATGATAGTTTTGCGTATCAAATAACAATTGATGAATTTGAAAGAAAAACTGATAAAATGCTCCATTATGTTCGAGAAGCTATAATTTATCTTTCACTGGCTGTTCATACTAATGAAGAACAAATTTATCCTGAGGATAAATTTGTTGCATCCATAAAAATGGAGGAAATATAAAAACTCAAGGAGAAAAAATAAATGAAACAATATTCAACACCGCTTTTAATTAAAGACAATGAAGTTGAAGTCATTACTCAGATTGAAAAGAAAGGACAATACAACGAGTCTTATATTCAGAAATTAATTTATGATACTCCTCAGGTTTTACCAATCTCAAGAATTGAACCTATTTATGATAATCCCGTCTCACTTTGCCGAGAGATGCCTTTGAAAACAGGTTTCGTAGATGACATTTATGTAAATGAAGATGGATATATTACAATTGCTGAATGCAAGCTCTGGAAAAATCCTCAGGCAAGACGTGAAGTTGTAGCACAGATTGTTGATTATGCACAGGCTCTGTCTGAAATGGATTACGAAACTTTTGAAAAACAGATTCTTCTTGCACGTGGCGGAAAAGAAAAAACACTTTTTGAAATTGTAAACAATGAAGAAAACACAATTGATGAAAAGGATTTTGTTGATTCCGTTTCTAGAAATCTAAAAGCTGGACGTTTTCTTTTGCTTATTGTGGGAGATGGAATCCAGGAAAATGCAGAAAACCTGATTCGATTCTTAAATGAATATTCAAGACTTTCTTTTACTCTTTCAATGGTTGAAATAAATCTCTATTCAACTTCTAATGGAGTTCTGGCAGTTCCAAATGTTTTACTAAAGACAACTGAAATTAAAAGAGTTATATATCAGACTTCAAACGAATTACCAACAACTGTTGATGAAGAAAAACCGACATCAGCTACTGAATCTGAATTCTATAACAGACTTGAACAGAATCTTGGAAAAGATAAGGCTGATAGTATTAGAAACATGATTACTGATCTTTCTAATAAATACAATCTCGTAAGTGTTTTAGGACGAGGAAAACATATTTCTTTGAACCTGAAATCTTCTGATGAATATTTCAATCTTGCATCTTTCCAGGAAAAAGGTGACATAGAATTTTATGGTATTGTTTACAATGCAGGTCAACTAAATCACAAAGAAATTGGTATTGAGTATTTGGATACCATTGCCGCATTTACTAATGCTCGTGTTACAAAAGAAAAGCAAGAATGGAGTTGGAAAGTAAGGCATGATAATAAAGATATTCTTGCAATGGAACTTGTAGAGAATAAAGAAAAATGGGAACAGGCTATTGATAAATTATTATCCGCATACGATGAACTAAAATAATTGGATATTGGAGAAAGTCTATGTACGAAAAAGTAACCGCATATCTCGGAAAACTCAAACCTGCTCATTGGAAATACCCTGAAAATCAGGGAGATGGTTCAAATGAAAATCTATACATTGCAGGCTGGCCAGAATACGATGAAACTACAAAAGAGTTCATGCACAAGATGTATGAGTTCGTTCCTAACGGCGGCCAGAATTATGACGAAGTAATTTATAAAGCCACAGGATTTGATGGACATGATGAATTAACAAAAGTTGATGTTTCAAAGTTAGATGGAGATACAATCTTATATATGATTTTTTCCAGAGTTCGTGGTGAACGTTTTAGTGATGGATTGTTCGGCAGTTACGTTGCTGACGGCACTATGGATAAGTGGCTTAATAGACTTAAAGAAATCGACGAGTCAAAATAATCACTTACTTGTGTAACTTTGATAAATTTGACAGATACCCAATCTCTCGGATATAATTATGTATCTTCTGAAAAAATAGGTGATGCACAATGGGTATAAAAGAAAACTTACGTCGTATAATAAAATCATTAAATGAACCAATAAAAGTTATAGCGGAACAGATAGGTATAAGTCACAATACACTATCAAATATTATAAATGGAAAAGTCGAACCAAATACAGAAACTCTCAATAAGATTATTAATTACTTAAAATCAAAAGGTTATAATGAATCTGATTTATACAAAGAAGAACCAGTAATTAATAATTTTCGAATCAGGGCGAATAAAGAATTATCTGGTTATGAGAAATCTATAGTTCAGCAAGATATTCTGGACTTTGCAGATTTATTACAAGAATCTAATAAGAAGATTGATATAGCAAATGAATATTTCAATTATTGTGACCAACCTATTGATGACCATTCTATGGAAAATCAATGGGATAGGAGAGAAATAATTCTAGCTGCTGTTGAAAAAACAGATGATTTATATCAGACATTATATAATTTTTATTTTTCTGGAAGAAGTCCTGTAGTATACAGCATTCTTTCTGCAAGAATTGAAATTACACATTTACTTGATATGTTAGGGATAAGAGTATTTTTCAAAAGTTTTAGAACAGAGAAAATTACTTCTTGTTCCACAGCCTTAAAAACAAGAGATGATAATCCAATTATTTTGATTAATACAACAGTTTGTAAAACATTTGAAAGTATTCTATATGAAATGTGTAAACAACTTTATTTTATTTTGAAGGCTGGAAAAGATTATAATCACAATAGTAATGAATCAATACAACTTGAAAATACTTCGACGCTATCAAAGGCGGAAAAAATCGCTGATAAGATTATGTTAAACATAGATGCTTTGAATCAATTTATTGATGATAGATTACAAGCTAATCGAGGATTTGATGAGTATTTCTTTTTTAAGAGATATTATTTTGATTATGTAATTAACTGGATTAAAAGGGATTTTAGAGTTAGTTATACTCTAGCGATTAAACAGTTATTGAAATCAAACTTTGAATACAATAAATACCTTAAGGACTTTGATACAGCAGAAGTGTTTTATAAAGAATGTCTTTTAAGAAGTGAAAAAGAATATGATAATAAAACACCTTATATTGATAATGAACCATTTCCGTTGTCACTGGATCTAAGAGCTTATGATGCTGCTAGATTTCTAACATATACAGATTAATTAAACTGTTATAAAAAATTATTTGCGAGGGTAAGAATGAGTGCTAAAAAATATGTTTATATAGATTATGAAAACATGGGAAATATAAAGAAGCTGTTGCCTATAGAAGGGCAGTATTTTTTCTTCATTGGAAATACACAGAATTCAATTCCTAAAAGTTTAGTTATGGCCACTAATGGGATTAAGGTCGAATGGATTTCAATTGAAGGTTCTGGTAAAAATGCTTTGGATTTCCATATTGCTTACTATTTGGGAAAGAAGGTTTCTGAACCTGATGCAATGCATTATATCCTATCAAAGGATAAAGGATATGATCCTCTTGTTTTGTCTATCAATAAGGTGGCTAAGAATGAAATAGTAAAAAGGATTATCAGTTTAGAAGATTTGAAATCTCATGATATAAAAGAGAAAGTAGAAAATGCTGATCCTAATTATACGACTCTTGTTAATAAAATAAATTCAATGGCAAAGAGTAAAAGGCCAAAGAGTGAGAAAAAACTTGAGTCCTTTATTAAAACACAAGTGTTTTCTAAGATGGAGGATTCTGCAATCAAAAAACTTATCGATGAATTGTATCGAAATAAAATAATCAGCAAAGGACAAAATAATCGTATATCTTATTGATTTTTGAAATTTTTTGAAGTAAAGTTTTATTTGGATAATACATTTTTGGGTCTAAAAACAATGACTACAAAGTCAGCAATAAAATCAAAAAAGAAAGAGATGGGGCAGATCAATCTCAAGTATGAGAAGACATTTCTCGCTAAATTGCGCAAAAACGCAAAAAGAAAAGACATGACTCCAACCCAATACGTCAAGGATCTTGTCACTAAAGACGGATGGGGATTGGATAATACTGAGATTTCTGCGATTAATACTCAACTCCATGTAATCGATATTTGGACAAAAAAAGTATTCTATACAACAGATTCGTTTGCCAAGCTTTTTATGCGTTATATATTTGAGACACTCAAATATATGCCAGCCCCAGATTCAAATCCTGAAGAAGAGGATAAAATCATTTATCGTGCTATCGATAGATATAGACAGTTTTTAGAGACATACAGGGCCACCAAAAATTACTATAAAGACTCTTTCTTAAATCAGATGTTCAAAACAGAGATTGAAACTGCTGCCGATTTTGAAAAATTCAATCCATTGAAGATGCCAGATGCTGATGCTGATACAATTGAAAAGCTACTAAGATATAATTTAATAATGAACGATGCAAGAATGGCCTTAAAAACGGTCTTTACCGTACATGAACTCGATGGCATTTCAATTATCTGTCATGAAATTAATTGGAAGGAAGTAAGCGATATAAAATCAACACTTCGTGAGACTTTTAATAATACTTTAGATGAAGAATTTCAGCAGTTGAATATAGATCGAGAAAAAATAGAAAAAAAAATATCTCCATGTAAGGTAGCTATATTATTTTCTTTGGTCGATTATATTGAAGATTCCCAGGCATTTTATTTCTTTAAACGAAGCAAGAAAGAATTATAACTGAATAATTAAACAACAAACTGAAGAACATATTCTATGATATGTTCTTCAGAACTCTTAAGTTTAGATAATGGAGTCACATCCGTCTCTATTATTTATTTTGTACTTTTGGCCCGGTTTTTAGATAATTTATCTTTTTCGTTCAAAACTGTGTGTATTATTTTGTACTTTGGTCCCGAATTTACGTTTTATTATGTACTTTTGTAAAGGTTTAGAGCATTATTTAATGGTCTAGATAACGTTTTTTATCCGAAATTTTACATAAAAAGTGTAAAAACTACATTTTGTACTTTCGGCCCGAAATGAAATTCTGATTTGTACAACAGGCCCGAAATTGAAAAAATTATTTTGTACTTTTGGCCCGGTTTTTGGATAAATTGTCCCTTACGTCCCAAACTGTGTGTATCATTTTGTACTTTGGTCCCGAATTTACGTTTTATTATGTACTTTCGTAAAGGTTTAGAGCATTATTTAATGATCTAGATAACGTTTTTTATCCGAAATTTTACATAAAAAGTGTAAAAAATACATTTTGTACTTTCGACCCGAAATGAAATTCTGATTTGTACAAATGGCCCGAAATTGAAAAATTATTTTGTACTTTTGGCCCGTTTTTCAGACATTTTATACTTTTTATTTTCAATACAATTTTTCAAAGCTGGGGATATCGGAGAGAAAGTCTGATTTTGCCGTCTTCAAGATAAAACTTGTCAGGAAGATGCTTTGCAGCAAAATCAAAAAGCTGATCATAACTTTCGATGAGATTTGTTTCAACAACCAGACGATCATCATATCTGTCTGTGTTTACTTTTTTTACTAATGCATCTGTCTGATACATTGGAGCAACATCAAGCCGATTTTTTTATGTTGTAGCACTTTTTCAAGGGATTATTACTTAAATCCCCATCAAATAGTCTTCCACGTTTTTATACTGAATGCCATTTTCTTCAGAGTAACTTTCTCCGCGATATAGCACAACTTTTTCCAGAATTTTTCCGTATCTGAATTCCGTCTGCTTACAATTATCTTCGTTAATCAGATGGCGGTACTGGAACGGAGATTTTTCTTTACTGTGCTTAATTTCATAGATTTTACAGCAGACATTTTCAGGATCATAAACGACCATATCAAATTCTCCAACTGCAAACTGCAGCTTAAATACTTCGAGATTTGGATTTGCTTTTTTTGTTTCAAGCTGAACAATCTCTTCAAGCATACGGCCTTTTATATCATCAAGGATTCTTTCCGTAATTCGCTTTCGTTCCTGAGCATCAACATTCTTAAAAGTTTCATCCATCATCAGAGATTTAATTAATGACTCGGCCTGAGAATAGCGTAGACCTGGTTGGCTAAACACGGTTGTAACTTTTTTGCTGTGCAAATCATTCATGTTCACGAGAGGAATATCACATGTTAAATCCAATAAATCAAGATATTCTTTTATCTCCAGTCGATGAGCATCCTGAATTTCAATTTTCTGTTCTTCCTGGTTCAGAATTCTCAGCAATTTCTTTAAGCGCTCTGTGATTTTTTCGCCATCAGCATCATCAAGAATATCCGTAGGATTTTCACGGTCCTTTCGCATTATATCTTTTGCACTACCAAAGTCATGCGATTTAAAAGCTCGTGTAAGAACTTCAATCGTGAATTCGTGATTCATATCTTCGACAATTCTATTTATGGCACTGGTAAGTTCACCTTTATCATAAAGTGACTTTAGATTTCTGAAATGACTTCCATACTGATAGTTTTTAAGTGAGTGCTGGATATTTCGAGCAATAGCTGTATTAACATAATCAGCTGTACTTTTCTTTGTTCCAAATATTCCCTTGTTGTAATTGTCTCCGCTTTGGCTCATGGTTCCGCCAAATTCCATGTACTGATCAATATCATGTATGCCCAATACATTTGAAAATTCACGGAAAGGGATAAAGGTTGTGTGAAGCAAAATACATCTGTCGTAAAGCTGCTCGTCTTCTGAAAAAACAAAGCCTAGAGAATCTGTTCCTGAAAGCACAATTTTCATTCCGCTGGAAGCAAAAACATCAGAAAACAAAGCGGCCCCTTGTATATAATCATCCATCATTGTTACTTCATCGATGAATACATATTTATATCCAAGCGTTTCAAGTTTTCGTAAATCTTTATTTACTTCACCTAGAGTGTTTGTAGGGTTAATCTGAATAAAGACTGTTTTACTTTTGTCTTCCTCATTCATGTTATAAATAATCTGGCGAATTAAAGTTGTTTTACCAGTACGACGAAGGCCGTAAAGAATGAACACTTTGTCGTGAGTATCACCGTATACATATTTTTCGAGAGAAGAATATAATTCACGTTTTTTGTAATCTTTTACTGATGTAATAAAATCATCCAGTGTTTTTCCTATTCTTACATCTGTAATAAATGTCGGAGTTTCTTCCTGTGATTTCGTAATATCTTGTTTTTTTGAAATCTCAAGGATCGGTAACTGTGCCTGCAGAGTCTTTCTTTCTTCAATCTGCTGTTTTAGATTCTCATACTCATTTTCTT
>CAMJNC010000014.1 GCA_946407195.1 uncultured Treponema sp.
GCACGGTTTTTTATTGACTTTTCATTATTTCCTGCTATATATTTTAAACATAGTTACAGGAGGTGTATATGGAATGTTTACGCAGAATAGTAAATTCTAACGATTTGTCCCCATTTATTTCATTGCCTCGTTCTTTTTTAAACAAAAAAATTGAGGTTTTAATAACTCCTGTAGAAGAAGATTCAAACGATTCTTCAGAATTAATTAAATCATGTATAGAAGATGCTAAGAGTCGTTACAAGATTGTAAACGGAAAGGCTTGTAATTTTGATATACCACATCAACTCTTGCAGCAGCTATACAGAATAACATATGAGGAAAAACCTCTTGTTTCTATACGTGAAGACTCATTAAAGATTACTCTTTTTCATAAAGGTAAAAAAAATATAATTGATTATAAAAACAACTGTCCAAACGCTGTTTTTATTACAGAATATATACCAGACGCAAAGAAGCGTATAATGAAAATCTCTGAACTGAAAATAAATAAACTCTCAGGTTATTTTGGAGCCTAATTTGGGTAAAAAACTCCCCCCCTCAAGCGGATTTACCCGCGAAACTCAAAAAGACTTATACTATCTCTACAATGCTGGTGCAGAAGTTTCTGATTTTATACAAAAAGTTGTGCCCGAAGGAACATCTAGAACTGAATTATACACTATGTCTGTCACACAGTTTGATTATAAACCTGCACAGCGTAAATACCCTTTTGATTTTTATTTTTATGCAGATTACTTACATAATGTAGAAGTCCAGTTCAATGACGAAAAATATGTTTTTTCATACGAGCATTGTCCTGTAGAAAACAATCCGTATCATTTCCAGTTTTATACAAAAGATCAAAACGGTGAAAAATTACCGCGCCAGGCTAAAAAGAAATCCGAACAAAACAGAAATAAAGCAATAGCAGATATAATTTTTGAAAACATTCTTTCTGCAGCAGTATGTTTTGATACCAGTAAGTTGATTTCGTGTGTATAAAGGGGGGGGTGATTAAAAAAATTACCCCTGCTTTGAAATATCCTCAAAGCTCAAATCCATTGTATGAGCTGTGCCACCGAAGTCTACACGGATTTTTGCCCGCTGCTTGCGTTTGTCTACTTTTATGATGCTGCCTTCAAGGCCTTTGAGCGGGCCTTCAATAACCACAATGCGGTCGTTTTCGTCGAAGCGAACGAGAGAGGAGCCGATTTTAGGCCCCAGACCCAGAAAATGCTGGATAATCTGCAGGTCATGGCCACCCAGAGCCACAATATCGGTGTTGCTGTTCAAAAAGTGGTAAAAATCAGGGACCTTCTTAAGTGCCGCAAGCGTAAATGAATCTACCTTGCAAGTCGTCTGCATAATAATATACGAAGGAAACATAGGCTGCAGCTCGCGCATAAGCTTCCCCTGCCGCCTTATAGTAAGCTCGCGGGTGAGGTAAATAAAATTATGCTTTTGAGCCAGCTGCGGCGCAAGCTTTTTCACATTTTCAACAAAAAACTGCTCCCGCCCCGTGGCCACCTGAATAATGTAGTACTGCATCAGCAATGATTATAACGGAAAAGCATAGAAGTGTCATTGAGAGTCAGTTACCTAGTTTTTATATTTCGTAATTTTTGGCGAATTACATCATATTAACATTATATCTCGCCACATTTGGCGAATAATAAATTTGACTTATTTTTCTTCTTGTGCTACTATTCTAATCATGACTATGAAAGCAGATTGTACAGATAACCAGCTCATAAAAGAATTCGGCGAAAGAATAAAGGCAAACCGAATCCGTTCCGGTTTTACGCAGGAAGAACTTTCAAAACAAAGCGGAGTAGCAAAAAGAACAATAGAAAGAGCTGAAAAAGGCGAAAGTATTCAGTTCTTAAATGTAGTTAAAATCCTTCGTGCCCTTGGTCATTTAGACTCACTTGAACTGCTTTTACCTTCACTGGAAAAAACACCCTTTGAGTATATTAAATCTCCAAAGATTGAAAAACGGCAGCGATATCGCCATGTGGTAGAACAGAAGCCTGCTTACGGCTTTAAATGGGGAGATGAAGAATGATCAGCACAGCACTTGTAAAGCTTTGGGGTACTGTCATAGGTGCGGTTTCGCTGGATGACACTCAGAGAAGCGCTGCTTTTGAATATGACTCCGCTTTCCTTTCTAGTGGAATAGAGGTCTCTCCAATAGTAATGCCCTTAAAAAAAGGAGTCTACACCTTCCCTTCTCTTTCTTACGAAAGCTTTCATGGTCTTCCCGGGCTTCTTTCTGATTCTCTGCCTGATAAATTTGGAAATGAACTTATTAATGTATGGCTGGCCAAACAGGGACGTCTCCCGGAATCTTTTAACGCAGTGGAACGTCTTTGCTATACCGGCACCCGCGGAATGGGAGCCCTGGAATATGAACCTGCAGTTTCTTCCCTTGTCGAAGAGTCCAGCCAGATACAGGTTTCGGAACTGGTAGAGCTGGCTTCTATGGTTCTTTCTAACAGAAAAAATCTGAAAGTTGTTTTGGAAGAATGTGATAAAAAAAAGCTTACCGAATCCCTCAAACATATAATCAGCATAGGAACTTCTGCCGGCGGGGCCAGAGCAAAAGCTCTTATTGTCTGGAATCCAAAAACAAATGAAGTTCGTTCTGGTCAGATAAAAACAAATTCTGATTTCGAATACTGGCTTATGAAGTTCAGTGGCGTTAGTGGGAACAAAGACAAAGAGGATGAAGACCTGGCTGATTTTGGAATGATAGAATATGCTTATTACCTTATGGCAATTGACTGCGGAATAAACATGATGCCCTGCCGACTGCTCAATGATGGCAAAAACCGCCATTTTATGACAAAACGTTTTGACCGTACTGCAGAAGGAAAAAAGCTTCATATGCAGTCGCTGGCAGCAATGGGGCATTTTGATTTTAATGCGGCAGGAACTACAAGTTATGAACAGTGTTTTTCTATATTAAATACCCTGCGACTGGGCCATCACGAAAAACTGGATATGTTTCGCCGTATGGTATTTAATGTGGCAGCCTGCAATTGCGATGATCATGTAAAAAACATTTCCTTTTTAATGGACAAAAGCGGAAAATGGACTCTCTCACCGGCTTATGATGTTTCTTTTGCTTATAATCCGGATGGTGCATGGACTAGTTCTCATCAGATGTCAATAAATGGAAAGAGAAAAAATATCGCAGCCTCAGACTTTGAAACCTGTGCCAGAATCGCAGGGCTGAAAAATGCAGAGGTAAAAACTGTCGTAAGTGAAATTTGTACATCTCTTTCACATTGGAAAGAATTTGCTGCTACAGCGGGTGTAACAGGCGAGAGAGCAGAGGCAATTGCAGGTCTTCAGGGGATAAAGTAAAAAAAAAGCTGTGCCCGAAAAATTACGACTCAAACACCAGGCGGCCGTCTATAAAGAGGTATTTTACTTTGCCTGTCAGGCTGCGGCCTTCGAACGGGGTGGCCTTGCCCTTGCTGTAAAAGAGCCTGCTGTCTACGGTCCATTCTTCGTCCGGGTCTAAAAGGGTGAGGTCTGCGTCGTAGCCGGGGCGAAGGATG
Organism: uncultured Treponema sp.; assembly: GCA_946407195.1. GTDB lineage: Bacteria > Spirochaetota > Spirochaetia > Treponematales > Treponemataceae > Treponema_D. Next base: position 3,546 of record CAMJNC010000014.1, read on the forward strand.
CCTTTTTGCAGGCCGAGCAGGCGGGCTGGCTGGGCAGACATGAGCTGAGACAGGCGGCGTGGATTAAACTGATTATCTTTTACAAGCACCGAGTTGCATACGGCGTAGGCTGTTTCAAGTCCGGTAAAGCCCGGGGCACCTGCAGCCTTGTCGTCCAATGTGTGTGGTGCGTGATCTGTGGAAATCACATCTACTGTGCCGTCGCGGAGGGCTTCAAGAAGTGCTACGCGGTCGTCTTCGCTTCGCAGTGGAGGATTTACAAGTGCTCTTATGTATGGCTCGTCTGTGCCGCAAAGGGCTAAGTGATGCGGTGTTACTTCGCAGCTAATTGCAAAACCGCCGTTGCCGCTGGTTTTAGGATTTGGAACCGGTGCATATTTTTCGCCGTCTTCAAAAGCCTGATAAGCGGCATCAGCTTCATCGGCATTATAATCAGCTTCGTCATCGTATATTTCATTTTTTGCATCACGCACGGCGTTTATAGAAACTGCAGTACTTACATGTGCAATGTGAACGTGACAATCAGCCTGTTTTGCAAGCATAATGTTTCGCACAGTTGAAACGTCTTCGGCCAGGGCTAGTATTTCGTTTGCCTTTGTGAGGGCGAGGTCTATACGGTCCAAAGCCTCGGCATTTGCTTCATCGTCTTCGTCAAAATCTTCGTCGCCGGTTCCCCAAGCAGAAAGTCCGACTCCCTTCATTATTTCAAGGGCTTCGGCACGGAAAGGTTTTGCCTGAGCGCCAAGGGTCATATCCTCGCTGTGGCAGCTTACGATAATTCCTTTTTCTGCGGCCTTTGTCATGCCCTCGAGCATAGCTGATGATGAAGGTACATCACGGCCGTCTTCTGTAATTACCGGCACATATTTTTTTTCTATGAAATCAAGATGAGTAGTATCATCACCGCCAAAGTCTTTTGTAATGCTGACGGTCTGGAAAAGATGTGTTAGCCCAATGGCGGCGGCTTCGCGTTCTATCTTCATTGCCATTTCCATTGAAGAAACAACCGGGTTCGTGTTCGGCATTGCAACAATTGTGCCGTAACCACCCGCAGCCGCAGCGTGAAGCCCCGAATTCAAATCTTCTTTCTGAGTCTGTCCCGGATAACGAAGATGCACATGCATATCGATAAAGGCCGGGGTAAGTGTGAGTCCGTGAGCATTAAAGAGTTCTATAGGGCACTTTTCTTCAAGGCCGTCTTCTGTAAGAACAGCACGCGCCATCTTTTCAAGTGTCTCCGAATTGGTATAATACCCCTGGAATACCGACCGGATTTTGCTGTCCATCAAAAGGACTGCACCCGGTGTATCTATAGTTTCATCCAAAAGCCGCGCATTAAAAATCAAAACTACTCTGCTCATATTTTTATCCTACTAATTCTTACTTCCCGCGAGGTACAGGGTGTCGCAGTACTCGCAACGGTAAACGCCCTTTGCCTTGTCTGTAAGCAGGAAGGTTGGTTTTACGTAGTGCTCTGTCTGTGTAATGCAGCGCGGGTTCTTGCACTTGAAAACTCCCTGCACACGGCTTGGAAGCTCCATGTTGATTTTGCGCACGATTTTTTCGTTTTCGATTACATTTACGCAGATATCCGGGTCGATAAAGCCAAGAACCGAATAATCAATATTGATGATGTTATCAATTTTGATGATATCTTTTTTTCCTGATTTTTCTGAATGCACATTCTGAATCAGGCAGGATGTAAATGGCGCCTTATCGAGGCCCAGCCACTGGTAGATTTCCCAGCCGGAGCCGGCGTGAATGTGATCTATTACGAGTCCGTTTTTAATTGTGTTTACGTTTAACATTTTCCCCTCCTAGTCTATTGCACCAGTAATCTTAGCAATCAATGCCATGCGGGCGTACATGCCGTACTTAACCTGCTTAAAGTATGCGGCGCGCGGGTCGTCATCTACCTCTGGGGTAATTTCGTTTACGCGTGGAAGCGGGTGAAGAACAATCATGTTCTTGCGGGCAAGCTTCATTTTTTCTGTGTCGAGGATGTAGCTGTCCTTAAGGCGGATATAATCCTGCTCGTTGAAGAAGCGCTCCTTCTGAACACGGGTCATGTAAAGCACGTCGAGCTGATCAATTACTTCATCAAGGCTTTCTACGATTTCGTATTTTACACCAGCCGGCTCAAGTACATTAGTAATCAGATAATCTGGAACCGAAAGCTCCTTCGGGCTTATGAAGATATATTTATTTCCCTTAAAGTGGCGGAGAGCCTCGGCGAGTGAGTGAACGGTCCGTCCAAACTTAAGGTCGCCGCAGAAGCCTACTGTATGATTTTCAAGGCCACCAAGCAGCTGGCGGATTGTTACGAGGTCTGTCAAAGTCTGTGTCGGGTGATAGTGTCCACCGTCTCCAGCGTTGATAATCGGGCAGGCAGAATATTTACTTGCGAGCAGCGCCGCACCCTCTTTTGGAGTACGCATTGCAATTACATCGGCATAGCTTGAAACTACGCGGATTGTGTCGGCAAGAGTTTCGCCCTTAACTGTGGAAGTGTTGTCGGCATCGGAAAAGCCTTCTACCGAACCGCCCAGTCGCAGCATGGCCGCCTCGAAACTAAGCCTAGTTCTGGTGCTTGGCTCAAAAAAAAGTGTCGCAAGAATTTTCCCGCGACACACATCTTGAAATGATTTAGGATCAACAATAATCTGTTCAGCCAAAGAACAAATTTCTTCGATTTCTGAAACCGAAAGATCATCCGGCTGAATTAAATGACGACCAGTTAGCATTGGTTACCCCTTTTTGATTTTTGTTATTTTATCAAAAATCACGGGGTGTTACAATATTAAATCTGATCCATTCGTGCAACATCAGCTGTATAATCTACGCCGGCTACGTCGAAGCCGTTTGTTGCGTAGAAGTCGTGCTTGTAGCCTGCGAGGTCGCAAACGTCTTTGATGTTGTCGTTGTTTACGCTGGCCATCAGCTTGTCTACTTCGGCCTGAACATCAGCCTGCATTTCCCAGTCGTCTACACGGATGCGGTTTTCTTCATCAACCGGAACCTTGCCTGCGGCAGCATTTTCACCAGTGTAAAGGCGTTCTGCAAAAAGGCGTTCCATCTGCTCGATACAGCCTTCATGAGTTCCCTTAGCTTTCATTACCTTGAACAGAATTGAAAGGTACAAAGAAATGATTGGGATAACAGCTGATGAACGAGTTACAAGTCCCTTGTTTACAGAAACGTAAGCAGCACCGCCGAGCTCCTTAGCAAGCTTGTCATTCAATTCATGAGCAGTAGCTTCAAGGTGCTTTTTTGCCTGACCGATTGTTCCGTCGCGGTAAATTGCGTGGCTCAACTCTGGTCCGATGTATGAATAAGCAACGGTGCGGCAGCCTTCTGCGAGAACTCCGGCAGCACTAAGCTGATCAATCCAGAGTTTCCAGTCTTCTCCACCCATTACCTTAACTGTGTTTGCAATCTCGTCGTCGTTTGCAGGTTCTGCAGCACTTTCCTTGAGGGAATCAGTGAGAATATCAATTCCAAGACCTGCGTAAGTTTTACCAATTGGTTTGATAACTGATTTATAAAGTACATGTGCACCAGTTTCGCTGTTTGGATCAATCTTGTCCGGGTCGCTGCGCACCGGAGATGCCAAACTGTATACGATAAGGTCAAACTTCTTTCCAGCCTTCTTTGCTTCTTCAATAATCATTTTGCGTGTTTCGTGGCTGAAAGCGTCTGCAGAGAAAGTTTCTGTGAACAGGCCTTCTGCCTTAGCAGCGCGGTCAAATGCGAGGTTGTTGTACCAGCCAGGAGTTCCGCCCTTTGTTTCTGTTCCAGCCTTTTCAAAAGAAACACCAATTGTATCTGCACCATATTCAAAAGCTGCAGAAATACGTGATGCAAGGCCGTAACCTGTAGAACATCCCAAAACAAGAACGAACTTAGGACCGTTTCCTCCCTCTTTCAAGCTCTTTGTTCCACGCTTAGCCTTCTGAGCTTTTACGTAAGCAATCTGATTTTCAACTTCTTTAGCGCATCCAATAGGATGAGCGTTAAGACACATGTTCGAACGAACCATTGGTTTGATTATCATAAATATATTCTCCTGTTTATTCGCATTTTTACTTTTACACTTTATCAAAAAATGTCATTTAAAACAAGAAGGGCTGCCCTTTCGGACAGCCCTTGCTTCTAAGCCTTATGCCTTTCTCTTTGGTCCCTCCTTCTTTACTACCTGGAAGTTTTCAAGTCTCACTCTAAAAATTTGCCATAAATACTGATCTTTAAGACCAGGAATGTCGTAGTTCCAGTACTTCTTTGAAAGGATTGGAGGGTCAAGGCAGAACTGTACATCACCGCTGAAGCTGAAGCCTGCATCCATATCCATATCAAGAATCATTACCGGTGCCCCGTCTCTTCGGATTGCGTATCCCAGGTAAGCACTCAAAGGTGCAAAGAAATCTACCTTAGGACCAATTGATACATCAGCTCCGGCTCCAAGTATGCTGTAGCCAACTCCTGCTCCTACACGAAGTTCAAGTACAGGGCAGATTGTAAACTTTGCTCCACCACCAATCTTAAGTTCATCTTTGTCTACCGAAGTAATTCCTGCAAAGCCCGCATTTTCTGAATAGCGGTTACAGATTGCATAAGTGTCGCAGTAGAAAGAAGACGGGCGAGGAATACCCAGGAACTTCTTTCTAAAGCCCCAGTCAATACCGGCGGCACAGTCAAAGACTGTCATGTAAACTCCGCCTACTGTAAAGTTATCAAACTCAACCACTGCAGCAATCTTGAAAAGGATATCAAGTCTTACATCGAAGGTAACAACGAATGGCAGAGCCGGAACAGGATTGTAAGAATAATGTAAGCTCTTTGCATCCTTAGAAGGACGGATTCCTGTTACAGGAGATGACTTCTGCAATTTCTCTGAAGCATTGAATACCCAGCTGTCGAGACCAAGCTCATCCTTAACATTTATACTGTCCATAGTGTCAATGTAATCTTTAACCTCTTCTGCTGTGTAGTGTCCATCAGGGAACTTCTTATTGAACTTTTCCTGAAGCTCTGAAATGCTCTTCTTTTCTGGTGCTGAGCTTGCAAAAAGTGATGTAGAAGAAACATTAACAGCAATTCTGTTTTCAAGTTCGAACTTAAGCAGAACTCCAACTTTAAGCTCTACACATGGGTTAGCATTTGCAAAGCTGATATTACCACTTGCACCAACTTTAAGCTCTGTTTTTGTTCCCTTTACAATGTCCTTGAGCCAATTCTGTCCAGTCAAAGTTGCAAGTAATGGAGCAAAGTTGTAGCTGCTGAGTGTTGAAAAGTACTTTTCCATTGCATCGCGTTTTACTTCGTACTCAATATATTCTTCAACCTTCTTTCCATGTTCAGCGGCATGCTTTTTTCTAGCCTCGTCCATATACTGAGCCATTGCCTGGTCATACTTAATCTTTCTTACCATCTTTTTATTGTTCTCATCAAAGATAGATCTTGATACTGCATTTCCATTTTCGTCTACAGCGGGTTCTTCGCCTTCTCCACCAAACTCTACGTAGAGCCATGGAAGAATGTTGCTCAAGGTCTGTGAAAAGAGGTTGATATCAGGACAATATTCAGGATAGATAAGGCTCAAAGCATGTCTGTTGAACATTACTCTTTCTAATTCGCAGGTGATTGGGCTTGAAGCAAGCTCTGCCTTAATTTCTTCTGCAACCTCTCCAGGATTTGCTTCTACCAGCTTGTTGATGAAAGAGAAGTCGCGGATAAGGCTGTTGAGGTAAGCAACATTGTCTGCGATGCTACGGCCAGACCAGTTTTCTGTAACGATGCTTGCTGGCATAACAGAAAGTAGTTCTTTGATATCAAACTCTTCTGAAAACTCATTTGGCTTAAACTCAAAGTCTTCTGGGTTTGATGTTGAAGTAACCTGTTCTACAGCTTCGAGTTCTGAATCGCTGATTGCACGTGCGGCTGAACGGCTACCGTTTCTTTCTTCTCCAACATAGCGGGCAAGTGTATTTGCTTCTGTATCAAGTACGTAGTCACCGTAAGAGATATTTGAAACAATTGAGCGGCTGTTTGATCCTACATTGTATTTGTTTACAATGTACTGTCCCATTGGGTTAATACCAAGCAAGCCGTTTGGATATACACTTCTTTCATACTGCATTGGAATGATTGAGAACATTGTTGCACTGTTTCCGGCATTTACATCACAAAGGAAGGTAAGCCACATATTGCTTTTGTAACCCTTACGTCCAGCTTCTGGTTTAGCGTATTTTACATCAGCATTTCCATCGCCATTCAAATCTGCACTTTGGCCTGCTGCAAGGTTGAAGCTACCTGCTGCAACATATGCGTTTGAATCAGTGTCCGGCAACTTAAAGTAGCTGAATGAAATTTCAGATTTTGAGATTGAATCTACTGAAATAAATCCAAGTTCATAATCTGTTTTCGAATTCTTGTAAGCATACTGGCCGGCACCTAAATTAGTTCTTTCAACCTTACCAATTCGGGTTGCAATTACTGCACCTGGCATAAGCTGGTTTGCATTTGAATCTTTTGGACTGTACAAAACAGAACCGCCCATATAAAGCATGTTTTCTGCATCTGCACGGTTCATCATAGAACGAACATTATTACTAACCGAACCTGACCAATCTCCACGATCAATTGAATCTATCTGCATTGAACATCCAAAGAAGAATGCAGCCATAATCAAAACTTCACAAGCTTTTACTGCTCTATCAATTACTCTTTTCATAATATGCCTCCTTAAAGTTATCTGTTTATTTATACGAAGGCAAAGTGAGGAGGGCTAATTTTTTTATGTTTTTTTTGATTTTTTTTAGACTTTTTTTATTTTAAGAAATCCTTGAGTTCAGAAAGAGCTTTTTTCATTATAAGTTTGGAATTACTATAAGACATATTGATTTTTGCAGCTGCTTCTTTAAGGGTAATTCCATCATAATAAACCAGTACAATAAGGGCACGTGAACGCTCATCCAGGCGAATAAGAGCCTGACCAAGTTCTGTCAAAGTTTCGTTTGTAAGCACCTGGTCGTAGCTGTTATCTATAAAAACCAGGTCTTCGTTAAGCTCGCCAAAATGCTTTTTTGTACGGAAATAATCTATTACTGTAGTTTGTGTAATTCTGTAAATCCAGGTGGATGGAGAAGACTTTGAAGGATCAAAGCTTTCCAGAGAAGAATAAAACTTTAAAAATATATTAGAACGCAAATCCTCAGCCTCATCACCGGTAATTCCCTTACCCCTGATGTAGCCGAGAACCTTTGCGCTGTAGTCTTTGAAAATCTGAGCTTTTTCTTCTTCTGTCACGAATCCTTATCCTCGTCCCGCAGGGGCGTAGTATCTGCGGCATTCAGCATATCAAGCTCATCGCTGGAAAGCTCGGTAGCACCTACCGCCGCCTGGGCATTTATAAAGTTTCTTGCACTTTGAATTGCAAAATCCATTGCAGAATTTTTTTCAAATTTCTGATAGTCAAAAAGCTGTCGTAATTTCTTGTCTTTCATTTTGTACCTCCTGTCTGACACCACTTAAACTAAGCAGTCTGCCGACACTTATTTATACGAATGACTTTCAAAAAAGGCTAATTCTTCAGGATGTTTTATCTGATTCTTTTAAATCTTCCTTCAGAATAAACCTTTGCTTCAAGACTATCGTCATCTATTATTCCATTTGTAACTTTCAGGTTCTCGGCCAGTTTTGCAGGGACAGCCGACTGACCTTTTGCAATTGCCTTTGCCAGCACAATGAGCGCATCATAGGCCTGCAATGCATCCTGTCCTGGTTCTTCATTATATTCCATTTTATATGCCTTGTAAAACTTTCTGGCTGCCGGATTTTCTGACTCTTCATCAAAGTTAGACACGGCAAAGACTTTCCCCTCATCAGCGGCCTTAAGTGAAGAAATAAAATCCGGCCCGTCAAAAGTATCGCCGCCAACTACAGGGCAGTCAATTCCATTCTCTCTGATAAGGCGGTAAATTGTCTGAATTTCGGGCATCTGGCCGGCAAGGAATATTGCATCAAAAGAAAGCATTTCTTTCCAGCGACTTATGTTTTTTATATGTTCACCTTCTGTAGAATTTTCAGAATAAGCCTGCCTGTCTACAACAGTAATATCGTTTACAACACAGTTCATTTCAAAACTGTTTGCGAGTCCCATACCATAATCAGAATCAAGGCTGTAAATAAGAATTTTATTAAAGCCTTTCTTTGAACAGAGCTCTGTAACTTTTGCGGCAATCATAGTATCGTCGGGCATATTGCTGAAATAAAGAGAATTATTTCCCCTTGCCAGCTTTGGACTTGTAGAAATAATATTGAACATCAAAAGCCCGTAATACTGATAGATAAGAGAATTCGGTATTGCAATATCAGAAATTGTATAACTGATTACAGCCGCAATTTCGTCATCAGAAGCAATTTCGTAAGCATGACGCATACCGCTTGATGGTGTCGGGTTATCAATTACTTCTACAAGTTCAATATTTACAGGGCAGAGATTTTCTTCGCGAATGTGTTTTTGTGCAAGCTGCAGCGCATTCATAAGCTGATGATTTTCAACCTCGTTACTCTGCTCTACTGCAATTTTTACACTACCCTTTGAATATAATTTTGAAACCGCATTTTGCCGTCTTTTGATAGGGTCGTCGCTATTGCAGGCAAGCAAAAGAAATGTCGCAAAAATCAGCAGTAAACTAAATATTTTATTCTTCATAATTCCATCTCCAAGATTAAACCTGCCGTTCCGCAAGTTTTGCAAACCAGCCCTTATTTTTCATAAGCTGATTATAATTTCCACTTTCAACAATCTGGCCATCTTTCATAACATAAATATTGTCTGCATTGATAATTGTGCTGAGGCGATGTGCTATAACAATGCGGGTTGCCTTTAATTCTTCAAGACTCTTAGTTAGCGCCTGCTGGGTAAGATTATCGAGAGCACTTGTGGCTTCGTCAAAAATCAGGATTTTTGGATTTCTGATTATTGCTCTTGCAATTACCAGGCGCTGCAGCTGACCACCACTTAAAGATTTTCCACCTGAAAGAATCATTGTGTTCATTCCCATAGGAAGTGCTTCAATTTCCTTATCGAGGCAAACCTTACGTGCTGCTTCCCAGGCTGCCTTTTCATCGAGTCCGGAAGTTCCGATTATATTCTGTAAAATTGTTCCATGAAAAACTGAATCATTCTGGAGCACAACTCCCATCTGACGTCTAAGCAGACCAAGGTCGAGAGAATTAATATCATGATCATCATAAAAAATTGAACCAGACTCCGCATGTTCAAATCCAATAAGATTTCTGAGCAGCGTAGACTTTCCCGCACCGGAACTTCCAGCAATTGCAACAAACTGGCCCGGCTCAATTTTCATGCTCACGTCATTAAGCACAAGCGGGCTTTCCGCAGAATAACGGAAGCGTAAATGACTGACTTCTATTCTACCGTCTTCAATTTTTATTTCCGCCTTTCCATCATCGCTTTCCGGCTGTGCCTCAATAATCGGTTTAATTCGTTTTACAAGAGGAATTAAATCACGTACTTCTATAAAGCCTTCAGAAAATCTAAGCAGTGCAGTCTGGAACAGGCTGTAGGCCGTCAAAAAAGCAAGAAAACTTCCTGTTGAAACATTCCCCTTTTTTCCTAAAAGGATTGCCTCTCCAAATACAAAATAAAAGGCAATGCTTACGACTGTAGGATAAATCAGATTGATTATTGCGGCGGTCGTCTCAAAACGATTTAAAGCGTAAGTTTTATCAATTTGATTTTCATAAGCAGCAGCCCATCTGGAGTATGCGCGTTTTTCTGAATTTGTATTTACGAGTTTTTCTATACCTGTAAAAAACTGAAAAAGCATTCCCTGAAGTTTTCCATGAATGTCTGTAAGTGTCTCTTTTAAATTATAAGTTGCAACGCCGGTTATAATGCCGGCAAAAATCGGAATAAGCCCAAGAACAATACCGGTTTTTGCAAGTGCAGGACAATAGTGTTTTGCCTGAATGATGTACACAAAACTGAAAATAAAATTCAGCAGCAGCGTAAACACAATATTAAAACTTTTTTTTCTGATTACAGAAACGGCCGCAATTCTGGATGCAAGTTCTCCTGAGGAATAATTTTTAAAAAAGCCAACAGGAAGCTTAAGCAGTCTTGCCATAAAAGCTGCTTCAAGATCTGTTTCTGCCCTTGTTTCCATTTTAAGGTTTGCAAGGTATTTTGACAAAGAGCCTAGCATTGCAGAAATATTGCATACAAAAACAAGAATGCAAATCTGCACAGCCTGATTTCTTGCAGCCAGCGGAATAATACCATCTACAAAGCTTTTTGTAACAAGCGGAGTAATAAGCCCTATAAGAGTACATAAGAGCCCTATCAAAATATAACGGACAAGGTCGCGTCTCATATCTTCAAAGGCCAATCTTGTTTCAGCATTAATCTTTTCCATAAAACTACATTGTCCTTATCAATTCTTTATATAGTCCTTCAGAAGCGGCAAGCTGCTCGTGAGTTCCCCGCTGAATTATTTTTCCATGCTCCAGCACAAGAATCTCATCACAATCGCGGATGGTGCTGAGTCTGTGCGCAATAATTATACAGGCACAGCCGCGGTGTTTTATATTTTCATCTACAAGCATTTCTGTAACAGCGTCCAGTGCACTTGTAGCTTCATCCAGAATCAAAATCGAAGGTTGAGTAGCCAGAGCGCGTGCAATTTCAAGGCGCTGTCTCTGTCCACCGCTGAAGTTTACTCCACCCTCATTTACATAAGAAGAATAACCTTTAGGCCGTGCCGCAATTTCATCGTGAATACAGGCGTCCTTTGCAGCCTGAATATAGCAGTCCTGCGAAACTGAAGAATCCCACATTGTAAGATTATCTTTTACCGTCCCTTCAAATAACGCTGTATTCTGATTTACAACAGCAACCGAAGAAGCAAACACTTTTTTCTCAATCTGATTCAAAGGCCTGCCGTCAAAAAGAATTTCCCCGCTCCACGGCTGATAAAGTGCACAGGCAAGTTTTCCGATTGTTGTTTTACCAGAACCAGTTGTACCAACAAGAGCAATTCTTTTTCCGGGCTTAAGCTCAAAAGAGAAATCTGTAATAAGAGGCTCTTCAAGAGGACTGTAACCAAAGCTCACATTTTTAAAGGTGACATATCCTTCGAGTTTTTTCGGCTGAGCCTGAGCGTCTGGAGCTGGGGCCCCCTCCTCTGCTGCCTCTTCTTCCTTAAAAATCTTCGGAAGCTCGTAATCCATTACGTCATCAATTCTCTGAATATCAGCACTGGTATAAAGCATTGTAAGACCGAGCGACATAAAAGAATTAAGCGGTGCTTTAAAACTTGCAAGAATCATCTGAAAGGCCATCAGCATACCAATTGTCATATAACCGTCGATAACCCGCAAAGCCCCGAAGGTCAGAATAAAAATACTGAGTACAGAAGAAATAACTTCCGGCCCGATTATGCTTACAGCACTTGCTTTACTAAGACTCTGCTTCTCGTTTACAAGTTTAATCTGCTGACTTTTCCACTGATTAAAAAATACACTCTCCGCACCCGAAGCTTTTATGGACTCAATTCTATTCAGGCCGGCCATTATCAGACCATCCTGTTTTCCGCCTTCAATCTGAACCTTTATCGCCTTGCTTCTTCGTTCTTCCCTGCCAGTCCTGAAAAGTATTATCTGAACCACAGTCAGCGCAAGCGAAAGAACTGTAAGCGGTACATCATACAAAAACATAAGCACCAGAAAAAACACTGTGCTGAAAAAATCTATCAGAAAATTTGTAAAGCGTTCAGAAACTAAAACGGCTATAGAATCACTGGCAAATACTCTGCTGCAAAGTTCACCGGGAAATCTCTGCTGAAAAAACTGCATAGGCAGACGAAGCATGTGCTCTATCATCTGGGACGCCCCCGTAACACGCAGCTTAATCTGAAAACGGATAAGAACTGTGCTTTTTATTATAGAAAGAATAGTAGAAAAAACTGTCGTAATAATCATGGCAGCTATGAGAGGCTTCAAAAGGTTTATAGAATCTTTAATAAGAATTGTATCTACAAAAAAGCGTGAAAAGGCCGGATACACAAGAGCAGGAATTAAAAACAGAAAACTTAAAACACAGAGGAAAAGAAATACAGTTCTCACCCCGCTGACATTCCGCTTGAGCTTTGTCCAGAAATCCTGTTTCTCACCGCCTTTAGAAAAGCTCTCCGTTTTTTCAAGCGCCAAGACAACACCAGTATAAGCTTCGTTAAATTCTTCTGTATCAATAAGCCGCCGTCCTGCAGCGGGATCATTTATACAGGCCTTTTTTCCTTTAAAGCCTTCAAAAACTACATAGTGATTAAAATTCCAGAAAAGAATTACAGGAGCCGTAAGAAGCTTGAGGGCAGAAAGTTCCATCTTATAGCCCTTACCCTTAAGTCCGTATTTTTCAGCTGCCTTAAAAATATGAGTTGCTTTTACACCATCACGGGAAACACCACAGTCAGTTCTGATTTTTTCGAGGGAAACAGTTTTGCCGTAATAGCCAAGAATCATTGCAAGGCAGGCTGCTCCACATTCAAGAGCTTCCATCTGCAGAACTGTCGGAGTTTTAAAATAAGCATTTTTTCTGAACATCAAAAATCCTCTTACTACTCCGCTTTTCCTTCACCAATTCCTAAAACTTTTTTTCTAATCCATGGAATCAAAATTGAGATTGGACGATGTGCTTCTGTAATAACCGAAGCATCGCAAATAAAGCCCGAGCCGATTTTCTGCTTAGGTCCGTTCGAGGAAGACCACTTATAACCAGAGTAAGAATTCGGGTCCGGTACAATACTTACCTTTACTTCTATAGGATTCATAATCTGACTGAAGGTATTCACGAGGGCTGTGTTCTGCAGACTCGAATTAAGATAATTATCGCTCACAGGAAATTCCGAAACTTCCATTATGATTCCAACAATGTAGCCGTACTCTTCCTGCTTTACAGTTCCAGGCACAAGACCAATCTTCATTCCGGGAGTAAGCTTTTTACCATCAGCGCCGGAAAAATAAACAAGAGCCTCAATTGGCATATCAACATCTGCAGTATCAATTACTGCAAGAGTTGTACCAGGCCCAATGTAATCTCCCCTGCGAACGGGAACTTCCATAACAAGTCCAGAACTGTTTGCAATTATCTGACTTGATTCAACAGGCTGCACATCCTGCTTTTCAACGCGGGCAATTACCTGTCCCTTATAAACCCTGTCACCACGGGAAATAAAAGTATTTTCCACAATTCCGGTTCCCGGATATTTAATACTTTCAATTTTATCAATATTGATTATGACACCTTTGCCAGTAACAACCTCCGGCACAGAACCAAATATGCACCAGAGAATTGCAACAAGCATCATAATACCAACAGAGATAAGAGCAAGAATTGTCGAAGATTTAATTACTATATTTTCTTTAAGATAATACAACCGTTGTGTCCCCCAAAGCCGAGAGAACAGCTTGCTGTTGCATTGACTTCGCAAGACACGCCCTTGTTCGGGGTGTAGTCCAGGTCGCAGCCATGCTCCAGGTCTGGTTCTTCAAGATTGATTGTAGGCGGAACAAAATTATCTTCCATTGCCTTAATACACATAATTGCTTCGATGGCACCAGCCGCGCCAACCATGTGACCAATCTCACTCTTAGTTGAAGAGATGTGAATCTTCTTTGCATCTTCACCAAATACGGTCTTAATCATGGCAGTTTCGGCAGTATCATTTGCGCTGGTGGAAGTTCCGTGCGCATTGTAGTACTGAATATCAGCCGGCTTCATGTCTGCATCTTCAAAGGCACGCTTCATTGCAAGTGCACCACCGCTTCCGTCCTCGCGAGGAGCTGTAATATGATAAGCATCTGAGCTTGCACCATAACCTGCAACTTCAGCATAAATCTTAGCACCGCGGGCCTTTGCATGCTCATATTCTTCGAGAATTAAGACAGCCGAACCTTCTGCCATTACAAAGCCGCTGCGGTTCTTGTCGAACGGACGGCTTGCCTTTTCAGGTGTGTCGTTGAACTTGTTAGTGAGCGCTGAAAGTGCCTGATAGCATCCGATATTAAATCCTGTAATATTTGCATCAACACCGCCGGCAAAACAAACGTCGAGGCGGCCGCTGCGAATCATGTCTAAAGAAAGTCCGAGGGCATCTGTACCAGAAGCGCAGGCTGTTGACAATGTCCAGGAAGGACCATAAATCTGAAAGTGCATTGCAACGCCAGCCGATGCCTCGTTGTTCAATACAAAAGGAGCTGTAAGCGGCGGAATGCGGTTTACTCCGCTCGCAGGGTCAAGATATTTTTTGTAAGCAGTTTCAAGGTCATCTGAAAGACCAATTCCAACACCAGTTACAATTCCGGCCTTTTCATCAGCCAGATTTTCCGGGGTAAGCCCTGCATCATTTGCAGCTTCAATGCTGGCTCCAAGTAGGAACTTGCTCATGCGGCTCATTTTGCGGGCCAACTTGCGGTCTACGCCATAATTATTTATATCAAAATCCTTTACTTCGCCTGCAATCTGAACCTGATGCTGAGATGCATCAAAAAGTGTGATATTTGTAATTCCACTCTTTCCGTTTTTTACATTTTCCCATGCAGTTTTTACATCGTTTCCAACAGAAGAAACGCAACCTAATCCGGTAACTACAACTTTGCGCTGTGACATTAGTTAACTCCTTGAAGTTTAAGTATACAATAAATCCGCCCTCCTGTCATTGCATTATTAACCGTGTGGTTTTATAATTGAATCCATGACCAAAACTGTTGCGCTGCAAAAGTGTGATGACTACGATTTTGAAAAAGTTCTCAATGCCGTAAAGACCATGATGGAGCTGGTGCCGCCGCCAGATGTGCGCGGAAAAACCGTGCTCCTTAAACCGAATATTCTTTATCCTAAATCTCCGGACTGCGCAGTTTGTACTCACCCGGTTGTGGTGGGCGCCGCAGTGCGCGCCTTTCTGGACCTTGGAGCCGCCCGGGTAATTGCCGGAGAGTCTCCTGCCATTGCGGGTTCTACAAGTGCTGCCAAGCTTACCGGCATGTACGACCAGGTTATAAACAACGGCGGCGAATGGGCTGATTTTAAAGAGCACGTTAGTGTGCCATGCCCGGACGGAAAAGTCGTAAAAAGCATTGATTTTGCGAAGCAGTTTCTTGAAGCTGATATTGTCGTTTCCCTTTCAAAACTCAAAAGCCACCAGCTTATGGCCTACACCGGTGCCATGAAAAATCTTTTTGGGCTGATGATTGGGCTTGAAAAGGCCGGCTGCCATTACAGGTTTGCGAAAAAAGAGGATTTTGCCGAATTTTTAACTGATTTAGTTATTGCTGCAAAGCCTCAGTATGCAATTATGGACGCAATTATGGGAATGGACGGCCCCGGCGGTCCTGGCAGCGGGGACCCGATAAAGTTAGGGTTTATGGCCGCCTCGGATAATATACTGGCGCTCGACTGGAAGTGCGCGGAACTCGTAGGTTATAATCCACACAATATTTTGAATCTGGCGGATGCTTTGGGGCGCGGCATATGGTTGAATACGCCGGCGGAGATTAAGACGAGCGGCGCGGCGGAAGAGGACTGTCGTTGTACCACGTTTAGAATTGTACGGGATTCTCAGTCTTTGCAGAAAAAGATGCCGGGGATTATTAACTTTCTGGCTACGGCAATTCTTACGAAAACGCCGCACTTTAATGCCAGAAAGTGCCAGAAGTGCCGCCGCTGCGAACAGATTTGTCCGGCTCACATCATAAATATGAGCGGGGCAGACTCCACGGCCCGCCTTACAGACAAATCAAAATGCCTGCACTGCTTCTGCTGCCACGAAATCTGCCCCGCCGGTGCAATTGCTTTACGCAGATTTTAGATTTCTGCCAGATCCTTCTGTCCAATCATTCTGATTCCAGCCTTATCCAGAACCTTCTCTGTTTCCGGTACATCTGTACAACGGATAATCATATAAGCCGAACCAGACTTGCGTCCTGTAAAGCCGTACATATACTCAACGTTGCGGCCGTTATCAGCAAGAATCTTAAGAATCTTATTCAGGCTTCCTGCCTCATCCGGTATCTCAATTGCAATTACCGGAGTTACCTTTACGATGTAGTGTGAACGTTCCAAAGCTCCCTGTACCGAAGCGGCATCATCCACGATAATTCGCGCAATACCAAAGTCGCTTGTATCTGCAAGGCTCATTGCACGCATATTAATATTATGAGTTGCCAGAACGTTTGTAAATTCTGCCAATGCATTTTTTCTGTTTTCGATAAAAATTGAAATCTGTTCTATTGTCATATAAATCTCCTTATGCAGGGGGAAGTCTCCCCCTCGCTCGCACTACGTTGCTCGCTACCCCTTCTAGCGGGGGCACCCCGCAACGCCCCTCGTTAATCGTGAAGTTTTCTGGTATCTATTACTCGCTTTGCCTTACCTTCACTTCTCGCGATAGACTTCGGTGCCACAAGTGTTACCTTAGCCTTAATCTGAAGAACACTCAACAGTGCGCTTTCGAGCTGCTTTTCTGCCTTGTTTACTTCAGAAACCACATCACTGAACTTTTCTGGAACCATTTCTACCTTGATTTCGAAGGTATCAGTATTGTTTACGCGGCCAACGTGAATCTCGTAGTTTGCAGGGTAACCGTTCTGCATAAGAACGCCTTCAATCTGGCTTGGGAATACGTTAACACCGCGAATAATAAGCATATCATCAGTTCTTCCCATTGGCTTACTCATGCGGACAAAGGTACGGCCGCAGGCACATGGAGCGCGGTTCAAAACGCCGATATCCTTTGTGCGGAAGCGCATCAGCGGGAATGCCTGCTTTGTGATTGCAGTGAATACAAGTTCACCCTTCTCGCCATCTGGCAAACGTTTTCCAGTTTTAGGGTCAATTGTTTCTATAATAAAGTGGTCTTCGTTTACATGCATTCCAGCCTGCTCAGAACATTCATAAGCAACGCCAGGTCCCATAACTTCTGTAAGACCATAAATATCATAAGCCTTAAGGCCAAGTGATTTTTCAATGTCGCGGCGCATTTCTTCTGTCCAAGGCTCTGCACCAAAAATACCTGCTTTAAGGTGAATATCAGCTGGAGTAAGGCCCATTTCCTTAAGAGTTTCGCCAAGGTATGCAGCGTAGCTTGGAGTACAGAAAAGAATTGTAGATTTCAAATCCTGCATGAAGGTAATCTGGCGCTGTGTGTTACCAGATGAAATCGGGATAACCTGAATGCCAAGCTTTGTCGCACCACCGTGAACACCAAATCCACCAGTGAACAAGCCGTAGCCGTAAGCGTTCTGTGCAATGTCATTTTCATCACAACCAATTGCCACAAGCTGACGTGCTGTACAGTCATCCCATATGTCCAGGTCTTCTTTTGTATAACCTACAACAATCTGCTTTCCTGTAGTACCGCTTGATGCGTGAATGCGGACAACCTTGCTCATTGGAACAGCAAAAAGTCCATATGGGTAAGTTGCACGGAGGTCATCCTTACAGGTAAATGGGATTTTATCAAGGTCATCAAGGCCCTTAATATCATCCGGAGTAACACCTGCTTCCTCGCAGCGCTTTCTGTAGTATTCAACATTTTCATAAACATGGCGGAAATTTTTTGCCAGTCTTTCGCCCTGAAGCTTACGAAGCTCCTCAAGCGGCATACATTCTGATTCTTTCTGATAATATTTTAAGTTCATAATTACCTCATTTACGGTGGTTGAGCATGTCGAAACCACCGCAGATTTCATTTCAATTTTAATTTAATGGAAGGCTACCGTGCACGGCACTTTGTACGCATTGCACAAAAAGATAAGAGAAGTTCGCCCTTAGGCGAAAAAGAAATAAAAGGAAAAGAAGCGGCTCTTAAGTAAGCCTGTAATTCTTAACATATACTGAATATTACCATGCTTAGAGCCGCTTGTAAAGATTAAAACAAAAAATTATACCCTGAATTTATCAATCTGGCCGCTTATATCAATAATTGAAGATTTCATTTTTTCAGAAATTTCGCGAAGCGCTATACCCGTATCCTTAATTTTCTGAGCACCTGCTGTCATTCCGTCTACACTAGACTGCATAATACCAGTTGCATCCTGAAGATTTCTGACTTCCTCAAGAATTGCCTTATTACCCTGAGACATTTCTTCACTTGCGGTTCTTACTTCTATTGTAGAATCATTCATAGAATGAAGGGCATCAGAAATCTGCATAGACCCAGTATTCTGTTCTTCCATTGCAGCCTGAATCTGATGTACAAGCTGTTCTGTATCAATAATCTTATTTGTTACAGACTGGAAAGCATTACTAGATTCTTCCGAAGCCGAGACTACATTATCTATAGAAGCCTTAATGCTGTTAAGCTGATCACCTATAGTTTTAGACTGAGCAGATGAAGTTTCCGACAATTTACGAATTTCATCAGCAACAACAGAGAATCCCTTACCCGCATCTCCAGCATGAGCCGCCTCAATTGCCGCATTCATAGCCAGAAGATTTGTTTGTTCTGCAATTGCCGCAATAGCAGAGTTTGCATCCTGCAGGGTTTCACTCTGGTTTTTAATACCTTCAATAATTGAGTTTACATTTGACTGTAACTGAATACCAGTCTGTGCAGAATCAGCAAGTCCATCAAAAGAAGTCGACATTTTTTCTACAGAATTATTAACAGATTTGATATTACCAATCATCTGAACAATTGCAGAAGAAGCATCCGAAACTTCCAGAGTCTGTTTTTCAATCATATGACCTAATGACTCAATATTACTTGCAATTTCATTTACTGCACCTGCAGTTTGCTGAACCGAATTATACTGATTACTAATCTGATTATGAACAGAATCAATACTTGTAAGAATTTCTTCAATAGAAATTGTTGTATCCTGAGTTGACACATCAAGCTCATCACCAGCGTTTCCAAGTGCATCACGTGAATTCTTTACCTGAGCAATAATTGTCTGAAGTTTTTCTGTAAAATTATTAAAGCCTGTTACAACATCTCCAATTTCATCATTTAATTTTATATCAATACGCTTTGTAAGATCTGCATCACCAGTTGCAATTTCATTAATTTTATTCTTTACAAAGCCAAGCGGCTTTATCAGAATAGAAATAAGAATCATACTTCCTATAATTACAACAAATGCCGCAACAATAATTGAAATTACAATAATCAATGTAATTCTTGAAAGATTTTCATAATACTCGTTGTATGGTGCAGCACACAAAACAGCCCAACCACTTTCATCTCCTACAGGAACATATGAAACAACTTTTTTCTCATTTGAAACAGGATCTGTTAAAATCTTAAAACCAGATTCTCCGGCAATTACTGAATCCATCATTAAATCCCATGGTGTTTTTTCATCATCACTTTTTTGCTGGGCCCCATTTTCCTGTGCAGCCGTAATATCATCTGCGCTCATTCCATCATAAGTTGTTGGACCAATTGTCATTCCCGAAGTAGTAGAAATAATTATAGGATGTGATTTTTTTCCAATCAGAATTGATTCAGAAAGATTATAAACATCTGAACCATTTACAATTGCAGATAAAATTCCAACTGCTTTATTAGGATTATTTATACTGTATACTGGAATACAATAAAACATGATTGTTTCATCAGAACCACCTTCCATCATAAAACTCTTTGGAAGCGGATCAATAACAACTCGTTTTCCAGAAATTGTCTGAATAAAAAAGTCAATCTGCGAAACATCTACATACTCGCCATCTGGGCGAATACAAATACCCTGCTCACTATAAAATGCAAGATTTTCAAAATGTATCGGATTAGATTTTACAATTGCTTCAAGCTGGGCTGTTTTCTCTTCAAGAGAAATTGTTTCATCGCGGATAAAAGGAATTGATGCAATGCTTTCCAGAAGGTAAAATTCTTTTTTGTTTACGTCCTGCAAAATGCGTGCAGATTTCTGGGCATTTAATTCCATAATCTGCTGGGTATTAGTAGAAATTGAGTGGGCCAGTTCTTTTCTTGCGATAAGCCCTACTATAATTACCGCCAGGTTAACAAATATTACAACAAATGTAATAATCTTAATTTTTAATCCAAATCTCATTTAAAACTCCTGCGAAAAAATAGAACGACTTATTAAATTGAGATTTTTAAATATGACTTTGCTGTCTATTATACTACGGTTTTTCCAAAATAGAAATAAAAAAAGACTCAATCTTGAAATCAATTAAAGAAAGCAAGATTGAGTCTATAATATTACAAAAGTCTTATTTACTCGCCGCGGCCCAGTTTAAAGGCCTTTTTGTTCATCTCGAGGAACTGAGGCTTTACAAGCTTTTCAATCGCCGCAAGCCATGCATCCTCAGGGAAGTCCATATAGCGCGAAAGGCGTCCCATCAGAACGATATTAACTGATTTTGCAGTTCCAGCCTGCTCTGCAAGAGTAAGGCAGTCCAGGGCATCAACCTTAATACCGGCCTTAGTCATTGTACCTGTCAGGTCTTCCGGATACTCTGCCGCGCCAGTGATTACCGGCATAGGGTCAATCTTCTGAGTATTTACGACAATCTGTCCGTCTTTTTTAAGCCACTCTGTGTAGCGTGCAGCTTCGAGCAGTTCAAAAGAAACGATAAAATCAGCTTCGCCCTTATCTACGATTGGTGAATAAACCTTGTCGCCGTAACGAACATAAGTTACAACCGAACCTCCGCGCTGGCTCATTCCGTGAACCTCGCTTACCTTTACATCGTAGCCTGCGTCGAGCAGAACCTGTCCCAAAGTTTTAGACGCAAGCAAAGCACCCTGGCCGCCAACGCCAACAATCATTATATTTTTTACCATATTATTCCGCCTTTACCTTACAGTGCTCCAAACTTACACATCTGTGAACAAACGCCACAACCAACACAAAGTGTCGGATCAATCTTGGCCTTGCCACCCTTCATAGAAATTGCAGGGCATCCAATCTTCATACACATCTTGCAGCTCTTACACTTTGCTTCGTCAACAACAAGGGCTGGCTTTGGCTTAACTTCTTTAAGAAGGGCACAAGGTCTGCGGCTGATGATAAGGCTTGGCTCATTAACTTCGAGTTCTTCCTTTACAGCTGCTTCGCACTCAGCAATGTTATATGGATCAACTACACGAACTCTGTTGATTCCCATAGCGCGGGCCAGAGCTTCGAGGTCTACGCGGCCAGCCGGGTCACCATAAAGGTTCTTTCCTGTTGTAGGATTCTGCTGATGTCCTGTCATACCGGTAATTGAGTTATCAAGAACAATTACTGTTGAGTTAGACTGATTATAAGCAATGCTTGCAAGACCAGTCATACCAGAGTGCATGAATGTTGAATCACCAATTACAGCAACTGATTTCTTTTCGTTTTCAGCACCACCGGCCTTGTTCCAGCCGTGAAGTCCGCTGAAGGAAGCACCCATACAAAGAGTTACGTCCATTGCAGAAAGCGGAGCAACCGAGCCCAAAGTATAACATCCGATATCACCAAATACAGTTACCTTAAGCTTGTTGAGGGCATAGAACATTCCGCGGTGTGGACAACCTGCACACATAATTGGAGGGCGAACAGGAATCTGAACGCCGTCGAGTTTTGTGCCCTGTGGAACTTCTTTTCCAAATGCAGCAGCCAAAAGATTCTGACTGAACTCGCCGCAAATCGGGAACATATCTTTTCCGTGAATTTCGCACTTAAGGCCAAGACCGCGTACAAAAGTTTCGATAACAGGATCAAGCTCTTCAACAACAATCAGCTTTTCAAGACCTTCTGCAAACTTACGGATCATGTCGCCAGGAAGTGGATTTACCATTCCAAGCTTCAAAATATTTACGCTGTCACCAAGAACTTCCTTTACATACTGATAGCTTGTAGATGAAGTTATAATTCCAGTTTTTGAATCAGCTTTTTCTATTTTATTAACACCAGAAGTTTCGCTCCACTTTTCCAGATCCTTCATTCTCTGTTCAACAAAAGGATGGCGCTTAATTGCGTTTGCAGGAGCCATTACATATTTAGAAATTGTCTTTTCGTAAGCCTTATGCTCTGGTACAACGCGGTCAGCAGGCTCTGTAATGCTCTGGCTGTGGGCAACGCGGGTACACATTTTGTACAAAACAGGTGTATCAAATTTTTCACTGATTTCAAAAGCCATTGCAGCGAACTTGCGGGCTTCATCAGCATCACTAGGCTCAAGCATAGGAACCTTAGCGGCAATTGCATGGTGGCGGCTGTCCTGTTCGTTCTGACTTGAATGCATTCCAGGATCATCAGCTACACCAATTACCATACCGG
>CAMJNC010000015.1 GCA_946407195.1 uncultured Treponema sp.
TAATCCATAATGTCTTTTTCTGTTCCATATTTTTCCTCTTTGCACCGGCAAGAAAACTACCGGCCACCTTACTAAAACTATCGGTTGTTAGGAAAAAAAGTTTAGGAAAAAAATGAAAAAGATTCTGAATTGCTTCGGAAGGGCGGGAATTGCGAGGAATGGAGAGATTTAATATAATAGAAGAATGCAGATAGAATTAAACAATCTTGTAAGGGTTTATGATTCGGCAGACGGACTTTCTAAGGTTGCGGCCGTAAATGACATCTCCCTTACTATTCCTTCAAATCAGATATTTGGAATTATCGGAAAGAGTGGGGCGGGAAAATCTTCCCTTGTGCGCCTTATCAGTATGATGGAAAAGCCGGACAGCGGTGAGGTTTTATACGACGGAAAGCGTGTAGATAACCTTGATGAAAAAGAGCTTGTTATGCGCCGCCGCCGAATTGGTATGATTTTCCAGAACTTTAACCTGTTCAGTTCTCGTTCGGCAGGTCAGAATATTGCCTATCCAATGGAAATTTGTGGCCTTCCAAAGGACGAAATTAACCGCCGTGTAGACGAACTGCTCGAAATTGTAGAGCTTTCTGACCGTAAAAATGCCCGCATAAGCACTTTAAGTGGTGGCCAGAAGCAGCGAATTGCCATTGCACGTGCCCTTGCTAACAAGCCAGATGTACTTTTCTGCGATGAAGCTACATCTGCCCTTGATCCACAGACAACAACTTCAATTTTGAACTTAATCCGCAAGATTCAAAGCCAGATGAACCTTACTGTAGTTATGATTACCCACCAGATGGAGGTTGTACGCGATGCCTGCAGCCAGGTTGCGGTAATTAACGAAGGAAAGCTTGTAGAAGTTGGCCCTGTAAACGAGATTTTCTTAAATCCAAAGAGCCCGGTAACAAAGGACTTTATTTCGCATATCGGCAGTGACCGTAAGATGGACGAAAACAGCTCAGATATAATCCGCTGGTCAAAAGAGGGCGGTGAGTATGAGCTCAGCTTCCCTAGCGAAAAGCAGGGTGCTCCAGTGCTCAGCAATGTGGCTAAAAAGTTTGATGTAGAGTTTAATATCCGTGCGGCAGGTGTTCAGCACCTTACAGACGGTGACATTGGTAAAATGATTGTAGACTTTACTGGCTTTCAGGTTTCTGAAGCCCTCGAATACCTTCGCAATCAGAATATAATAGTAGAAAAGGCAGGTGAGTAATATGAGTCCAGAATTAGTAAAGTATTTGTCTGTAATTGGAGAAGCTACCTGGCAGACCCTCGTAATGGTTTTGTTTTCTACTGTATTCAGCATGATTCTTGGTATACCGCTTGGAATTCTTCTTTGTACAAGTGATCCTGCAGCAGGCCTCAGACCTCACAAGATTCTATATCAGGTGCTTTCTGTTATTATTAATATTCTTCGTGCAATTCCTTTTGTAATTCTTGTAATTCTGCTTTTTCCGTTTACCCGTGTGATTGTACATACTGCAATTGGAACAAAAGCTTCTATTGTACCTCTTACAATTGCGGCAGCTCCTTTTGTTGCCCGTGTAATTGAGTCCAGTCTTAAAGAGGTTGACCCTGGTGTAATTGCTGCAGGCCGTTCAATGGGTTCTACAGACCGTCAGCTGATTTTTAAGATTCTTCTGCCGGAAGCACTTCCTTCTATTATAAATGGCGTAACTTTGACAATTATCAACCTGATTGGTTATTCTGCAATGGCCGGAACAGTAGGCGGCGGCGGACTTGGAGACGTAGCAATTCGTTACGGTTACCAGCGCTACCGTGTAGAATACATGGTAGGTTCGGTTGTTATCATTCTTTTGATGGTTGAGATTATTCAGGTTATTGGTACACGAATTTCTAATAAGATGCAGGCAATGAGATAAGCCTATAATCGAAGAACCGTTAAAACCAAAGCGCTTTAGCGGTTTGGTTAGGTTCATCGAAAAAATGGCTCAGAGCGAGATTTATCGAGCGACTCTAGCAGACTAATTTATATATGTCTGCATCAGCTGAACGAAAAGATAAATCTTCTTATAAATATTTACACTGAATTCCTTCATAGGCTCTTCAATGTATTTTTCCAGTTCCTTCCAGTTCTGAACAAGCACCGGTTTTGGGAGCACGTAATCTTCAATAAGCTGTTTTACAGTCTTGCCGATTGTAATAAGGTTTTGTGTTCCCTGAATAATATAGCCGCGTGCTGTATCATTTGCATCTGAAACAACGCGGTTAATTATATTTTCGGCACCAGCATCGTGGGCTGTTTTTGGAAGAAGGGTTTTTACCTTTACACCCATAGTTCCTTCTTCTGCCATCATCTCGTCAAAGCTTGAAACTTCATCAGAAAGCTTGAGCAGCTCCTGATATGCATTAGACATAGGTGCAGAAAGAGTTGCATCCCACTGACCACGGATTACAACAACATCGTAATATTCGCGGATAGTCTTTTTTACGAATTCTACAAGGAAAGTTTTAAGGTAGTTGAGCGGTTCTGTATACTCAAGAACAGAAAGACCTTTCTTTTCGAGCGGAGCATTGAAGTCTGCAGTGTAATATTTAAGGCTCTGAGGGTCTGCCGTTCCAAAAATCTGCATACAGATAGAAGAAGCTTTAGATTCCTTCTGTTCTGTTTCGATTTTTGCCATGAGGTTTCTTGTATCAGTTTCAATTTTTTCAATGTATGGCTCAATAACGGAAGCATGATGGTAAGAGGTTTTTGTCTCATACACAAAATCCTGCGAAATATGCTGAACAATATAGTCCAGTGATTTTGAAGCCTGAACATTCTTGATTTTTGCAATAATCTTTTTCCAGTTTCCAAGAGAAACAAGCTCGCGGCTCTGAGTTTCCTTGAACATATCAAAAAGAATAGACCAGTCTATAGATTCATCTGTAATGCTGTAGGCTACGGCAAGAAAATCCTTAAGGTCATCAATAATATATTCACCATTAACCTTTTCGAGGCGCGGTAAAGCGTTGAAAGAAAATTCCTGGTAAGAAGAGTCGAACTTCTTGAGAATCATGTAATAATCAAATTCACAGAAATCCTGGAAGACAGAGAAGGCTTTTTCAAGAGAATCAGCTTTTGTGGCGCGGGTTTCGTTAAAATCGTTTGTGAATACCTGAAGCTTATGCTCAACATCCTGCTGAAGCTTTGCAAAAGGTACTGTTCTGGCCTGCTCGAGAATTTTCTGCTCATCAAGCTGGTCTAAAAGGGCCATCTGATTTTCTGAAAGCACAAAGTTTATAATCTGGCGCTTAAAAATTGCCGGATTCTGTGTGTTACGGAAGTAGGTTTGTGCAGAAGAAACTGCCTTGTATAAATCAAAAATCAGTTTACCGAACGGAGCAAGCATTTCTCCAGTAGCAGGGCGGTAGAAACTGTGATATTTAGTCTTAGAAATAGTTTTAGCGAGATTCTTAAGACGACGCTTTTTTTCTACTTCTGGATTTGATGATTTAAATAATGAAGAAATCAGCGACTGAAAGAAACTCTCTTTTTCAGCTGGTTTAGTAGATGAGGTTCCTTCTACTGTAGGTTTTTTACTGTCCATACATATAATAATATGGTAAAAACTGTAATAATTCAAGGATAACTTGAAGTCGGATTGATTTATGAATATAATTTAAATAAATCATTATAAAACGTTGCTTTTTTAAAGCAGCGTTGTTTTTTTTGTGAATATTACTTTGTGAAGGAGTTTTTATGAAAAAATTATTATTCACGTTCTTTGCAGCAGGCATGCTTTTGACAGCTGCATATTCTTACAATCCGCCGGCTGGAGGAGAGGATTTGAATCAGCTTGTAAGCCCGGCAAACCTTTCGGGAGCTAATTCCGTTACAGGTGGAGCCCTGTTTAATGCTAATGCAGATTCTATCATCGTAAACCCTGCACTTACTGCTAGAGAACAGCGTGTAAACCTTACCGCAGGATATACTTTCCTTTATTCAACAGAAAAGGATTATAACGATAAGCAGATTGGAAACATGTTCCAGACTGGTATTCTTATTCCGTTTAAGCGTTTTATCTTCAGCGGCTATATGAATGGTATTTTTGCACCTTTCTATGAAATGCACCTTGGTGATTCGTTGAATTTTAAGGCTGGCCTTTCAAAGGAAATTACAGATCAGCTTAGTGTTGGTATTAATGCCGGTGCAGGTTATGCCTGGACAAGCTGGGACAAAGACTGGTCTTTGTATGCAGATGTAGGTGCCCTTTATAACTGGGGAAATCTTGGTCCAATCAGCGACTTTAGAATTGGTGCTTCTGTTTTGAATCTTGGTAAAATGTATACAAAGGCAGAACGCATTGGTATTGATGAAGATGACAAGAACACACAGTTCCCGACACTTGTAACCTTTAAGGCTGGTGCTGCAGGAACAGTTCTGGATACTGATATTGCTAAAATCGGCCTTGGTGTAGATGTTACAGTTCCTTGCTTCCAGAACTTTATTCTTGATGTAAATGCCCAGGTTGCATTTAAAAAAGCCTTCTACATCAGTGTTGGTGAAAAGTTTAATATGCAGGAAATTATCAATGGAAAATATAACCTTATTCCATCTGTGGCCTTCCTCTATAAGTTCTCATTTGATGTAAAGAATAATCAGTATCTTGAAGATAATGGCTGGAGCCAGAGTGAAATGACAGTTTCTGCCGGCTATAAGAATCTTTATAAGACAGTTCATGCAGTTTCTGCTGGAGTTGATATTGACCTTGGCATGGCCGACAATGAACCTCCAAAAATTACTGTATGGGATAATGAATAGTCGGGTGAAAGGAGTTGAAAATGAATAAGAAGATTTTGATTTCTGGCCTTCTTCTGGCCGCAGTTACGGTTTTTGCTTCTGCTGAGCCAAAATATATCTCTCCTAATAGTGATGGTATTCAGGATGAGCTTGCAATTCCAATGAAGATTTCGGACAAGCGTTATATTCAGGGCTGGAGCCTTGTAATTATGGATTCAAACCATAACGTTGTTCGTACAATCGAAAACAAAATTGCACGTCCTTCTAAGCTTACATTTAAGGCTTTTTTCAAGCAGCTTTTTTCTCAGAAGCAGGGTGTAGTTGTTCCAGAAACTGTAATCTGGAATGGTGCAATGAACAATGGTGAAACTGCTCCTGATGGAAGCTACTTCTATTACATTACCGCAACCGATGATAACGGAAATACCGGTAAAACAAAGGAATACGAGGTTGTAATTGATACAGTTGCTCCAGATGTAGAGCTTTCTCAGCCTTCTGACAAGATTTTCGGAGAAGGCGCTAAAGCAGCTCTTAAAATCAGACAGACTGGTTCTGTTGAAGATGAATGGGTTGGACTTTTCCGTGCTGCAGATGGACAGGTTGTTAAGACTGTAAAATGGGTAAATGCTGAGCCTGCTGAATTCCAGTGGAAGGGTACTAACGACCAGGACTCTCAGGTTTATGATGGTGTTTATTCTTATGAAATCTCTGCTACAGACCGTGCGGGAAACACTTCTGCTCCGGCTTCAATTACAAATATCATTTATTCTGCAGAAAAGCCTGCTACAAACCTTTATGTAAAGGGTTCACGCTATTTCTCTCCAAAAACAGACAGCAAGAATGCTAACGTAACTCTTGATGTTTCAATTCCTGTTCCTGAAGAAAAATCTGGAAATAAGCTTGTTGAATGGGCCGTTACTGTAAAAGATTCTTCTGGAAAGGTTGTTCGTACTTATAATCAGAAAACTGACGGTGCAGTTCCTCCTTCTTCAATTGTTTTTGACGGTAATGATGAAAGTGGAAAGCAGCTTAAGGATGGAAAATATCAGGCTGTTGTAACTGCAAAGTATCTTAACGGTTATGAGCCAGCTCCTATTTCTTCTCCGGTTCTCGTGCTCGATACTGAAAAGCCTGCTGCTCAGATTGTTGCTTCTGAAAAGGTATTTGGTGCAGGTTCAAAGGACACTGTTACCTTTAAGATTTCTCCTGTTCCTTCTGACGGTGCAACTGTACCTTCATGGAAGGGTGAAATTCAGAATGCAGACGGTAAGGCTGTTAATTCTTATGACTTTGGTGAGTATCCTCCAAGTGAAGTTACCTGGAACGGTATTTCTTCTGACGGTTCTATTGCCGACAAAGGTCAGTACCGCTTTGTTTTGATTGGAACAGACCTTGCAGGAAATACTGGTATGAGCCAGACAACAGAGGCTGTAACCTTTGATACAACAGAAGCTCAGCTTTTGCTTGCTATGTCTGACAAGGCTTTCTCTCCTAACGGAAATAAAGTAAAGGATACAATTACCTTTACTCCTGTAACTGCAACTAAGGATGTTGCTTCATTTGAGTTCATCATTCGCGATGCAAAGGGCAACTCTGTATATTCTGTAAAAGAAAATAAAAAGCTTCCTGTAAACTTTGTTTGGGACGGAAAAGACAGTTCAAAGATTCTTTGTCCTGACGGAGCATATTCTGCACAGCTTTCTGTACTTGCTGTAAACGGTTCAACTGCATCTGCTTCTACACAGAGCTTTGAGCTTGATACTGCAGCACCAAATCTTGTTGCAGAAACTCCATGGAATTCTTTCTCTCCAAACGGAAACGGTGCACAGAAAAATATTCCGGTTAGCATTAAGGAAAGCACTGCAGAAAAGCTCTGGAATGCAGAAATCCGTGATTCTAAGGATAAGGCAGTTCGCAAGTTCTCATGGAACGGAAGCAAAGACAGCTTTGCCTGGGACGGAACTGATGAAGCTGGTAACATGGCTCCAGACGGAAAATACAATATTGTAATTTTCTCAACTGATGATGCAGGAAACAGCTTCAGTACAGAGCTCAAGGGAATTACTCTTGATAACCGCGAAACAAAGGCATATATCACTGCTGAATACGAAGGTATCTCTCCAAACAACGACGGCTACCTCGATGTTCAGAAGTTTGAAATCCGTACATCTGTAAAAGATAATATCAAGGCATGGAACTTTGATGTTCGTAAGGAAGACGGAACAAGTGTTTACGCTCTTTCAGAAAAGGACAGCGCAAATCTTCCTGCAACAATCAACTGGAATGGTGCTGGTAAAGACGGTACTGCAAGCGAAGGAACCTTTACTGGAACCCTCGAAATTGTTTATATAACAGGCAATAAGGTAAGTGCAGTTTCTGCTCCATTTATCTGTACTGCTTCTGCTCCAAAGCTCAGTGTTAAAACTGCTCCAGAATACTTCAGTCCTGATAACGATGGTGTAGATGATGATCTTTATATCAAGCTTTCTGGTTCTACAAAGGCTAAGATTAAGAGCTGGTCATTCACTATTAAGGATCCTAAGGGTAAGGAATTCTGGAAGACAAGCGGAAAGAGCCAGATTACAGAAAGAATTATCTGGGATGGTTTGAGTAACCTTCAGAAGGATGCAAAGGGAAATGCTGAACGTGTTCAGTCTGCTATGGATTATCCATATACCTTTACTGTAACAGATAACCTTGGAATGAGTTCTACTGTAAATGGTGTAATTCCTGTTGATGTTCTTGTAATCCGCGATGGAAACCTTTTGAAGATGGCTGTACCTTCTATCATCTTCGAGTCTGATGCTGCAAACTTCCAGAATGCAAATGCTAAGCTCGATTCTGATAAGGTAAATAATAATATTAAGGTTTTGAACCGTATTGCAGAAATCCTCAAGAAGTTCAAGGATTACAAGGTTACAATCGTAGGTCATGCTAACAAGATTACAGACAATCCTAACGAAGAGACTGTAGATAATCCACAGGAATGGGGACGTGCTTCTATGCCACTTTCTAAGGAACGTGCAGATGCAATTAAAGCTTACCTCACAAAACGTGGTGTAAGTGCTGGTGCGCTTTCAACTGATGGTATGGGTGGTACAAAGCCTGTAGTTAATCCAAAGGATAAGGATAATAACTGGAAGAACAGACGTGTAGAGTTTATTCTGCAGAAATAGTAATAATAGCAAATCCGTTAAAGAAAACTGCGAAAACTTGGAGCAGTTTTCTAGGATTTACTACTAAACGTTACTACTAAATACATTATCCATTAATACATCGTCCGGTGTTGTGGGAAGTTCAGGGAGCAGCTGCTCGCTGAAGCATACACCGGATTTTTTTATGTCAAAAATTTGTGGAAGGCTTGCAAGGTAAATGTCGTAAAAGCCTTTGCCTCGTCCTATACGGCTTCCGCTTTTTGTAAAGGCGCGGCCGGGAACAAGAATAAGAATATGTTCTGCAGACTGCGAAGGCTCTGGGATATCAACATAGTTCGAAGAATGAGCAGCAGGAGAATATTCATTTATAGACATTCGTTCAAGAAATCGTGAAAAGCTTTTGGCTTCATCAGCCTCTGGTTCCTGAATGCCAAAGCTGCCGGCAGAAGTTTCTGTACCTTCCTCGTAGCGGTAAAACTCCATTTTGCTTGTATCAGGAAAAACGTGCGGAAGAAAAACCTTTTTGCCTTTTTTAAGTGCGTCTAAAATTACAGGTAAAACATCTACCTCATCTGCAAGCGGCATATAAGCCAGAAGGGTAGTACAGGAGGTATAACGGCTTGAGCCCAGTATAGTATCGCATATTTTTCTGGACTGAGAAGGCAGACCTGTTTTTACAAGGTTCAGTGTTTCTTTAATTTGCTTTCGAACTTCGGCTTTGGTCATATTTAAAGTATAACACAATTATTAAAAAAAATGCACAGAAATCTGTTACGACCTATTGACAGAGAATCGCGATTTCAATATAGTAATATTCACGTTCAGCAATGAACTGATGGTTCCTTAGCTCAGTCGGTAGAGCAATGGACTGTTAATCCATGTGTCGCTGGTTCAAGCCCAGCAGGAGCCGCCTAAAACTTCTTGAGAAATCAAGAAGTTTTTTTTTGCCCTGATAGAAAACATTTCCCCTCATACATAAAAAATCCTATTTGACGTCACCAGCTCCATAGTCTAAAATGGAATAGATATTTATAAATCGAGGTAAATATGAAAAAGATTTTTGGAAAACAGACTTATCTTTATCCTATGCCGGTTTTGATTATTGCAACCTATGATGAAAATGGAAATCCGGATGCAATGAATGCAGCCTGGGGTGGAATTCACGATACAAATCAGATTGGAATTTGTCTTGATAAGAGCCATAAAACTACAAAAAACATTGCTGCGCGCCGTGCATTTACAGTGAGCATTGCTGATGCTGCACACGTAAAGGAATGTGACTATTTTGGAATTGTTAGCGGTAATGATGAGCCTGATAAAATTAAAAAGGCTGGCTTTACTGTTACTAAGTCTGAGTTTGTAGATGCTCCTGTTTTGAATGAGCTGCCGATGGTGCTTGAGTGTGAGCTTGTTCAGATGAGTGATGACAGTGATTATATCGTAGGAAATATTATAAACGTAAGTGCTGATGAAGCTGTTCTTACAGACGGTAAAATTGATGCTTCTAAGCTTAAGCCAATCTGCTATGATCCGGTTGCCCATAATTACAATGTTCTTGGAGAAGCAGTGGGCAAGGCTTTTTCTGATGGTAAGGCTTTAAGATAAGCATATACGATAATTTACTGATGACATTCTCCTTATAACATGCTAGAATAAGCGTAACTAGAATACTAGTATATTACATAAAGCAATAAGAGGCATTTATGAATGATACATTAAAGCAGATTGGAGCAACTGGAATTGTTCCTGTTGTTGTTTTGAATAAGGTTAGCGATGCTGAGCCTTTGGCAGAAGCTCTTATTAAGGGAGGCCTTCCTTGTGCAGAGGTTACCTTCCGTACTGATGCAGCTGAAGAAAGCATCCGCGCTATTTCTAAAAAATTCCCTGATATGTTTGTAGGAGCTGGAACTGTTCTTACTACAGAACAGGTTGACCGTGCGATTGGAGCTGGTGCTAAGTTTATTGTTTCTCCTGGTCTGAATCCTAAGGTTGTTGAATACTGTATTAAAAAGGGATATCCGGTTACTCCTGGAATTATGACTCCAACAGAGCTTGAGGTTGCACTTGGCTTTGGTCTTGATGTAGTAAAATTCTTCCCTGCAGAAAATGCGGGTGGTCTTAAGATGATTAAGGCTATGAGCGCTCCATATACAATGATGAAGTTTATGCCGACTGGTGGAATTAATGCAACAAACGTTCGCGACTACCTTGCCTGCGACAAGATTCTTGCCTGCGGCGGCAGCTGGATGGTGAAGGGTGATTTAATCAACGCCGGTAATTTTGCAGAAATTGAAAAGCTGACTCGTGAAGCAGCTGCAATTGTTAAGGAAATTCGTGGTTAGGAGATAAATATGAAAGTAGTTACATTTGGTGAAATAATGCTGAGACTTGAACCGGAAGGATATTTCCGTTTTGTTCAGGTAGATAAAATGACTTCTACATTTGGAGGCGGCGAGGCTAACGTTGCCGTTTCTCTTGCAAATTATGGCTTAGACGCTTATTACGTAACAAAGCTTCCAAAGCACGAAATAGGGCAGGCTGCTATTAACTCGCTCCGCCGTTTTGGTGTAAACACAAATTATATTGTACGCGGTGGCGACCGTGTAGGTATTTACTACAACGAGCGCGGTGCAAGTCAGCGTGGTTCAAAATGTATTTACGACCGTGCACATTCTTCTATTGCAGAAGCAAAGCCGGAAGACTTTAACTGGACAGAAATCTTCAAGGACTGCAAATGGTTCCACCTTACAGGAATTACACCGGCTCTGGGCGGAAACATGGTTCAGATTTGTATTGAAGCATGTAAGGCTGCAAAGGCTGCCGGAGCTACAGTAAGCTGCGACCTTAACTATCGCGGAAAGCTCTGGACTCGCGACCAGGCCCGTGAAGCAATGACAGAAATCTGTAAGTATGTAGATGTTTGTATTTCCAACGAGGAAGATGCAAAGGACGTATTCGGAATCGAAGCTGAAAATACCGACATCACTGGCGGAAAACTCAATAAGGAAGGCTATAAATCAGTTGCAAAACAGCTGGCAGACAAGTTCGGCTTTAAGAAGGTAGCAATTACCCTCAGAACTTCTATCAATGCAAACCGCAATAACTGGGCAGCCCTTCTTTATGATGGAACTGATTACTGCTTCTCTAAAGAATATGAAATGTACATTGTAGACCGTGTTGGTGGCGGCGACAGCTTTGGCGGCGGACTTATTTATGCACTTCTCAACGGTAAGTCAACTCAGGATGCTGTAGAGTTTGCCGTTGCTGCAAGCTGTCTCAAGCACACTATCGAAGGTGACTACAATATGGTAAGCGTAGACGAAGTAGAAAAACTTGCTGCAGGAAACGGTTCTGGTCGTATCCAGCGCTAGGAAAAATATAACATTTTATTTTTACTTTTCATAAATCATAGTGTATAATAGATACTATGTTAGATGTACTTACCGATGCCGACTACGAATTATTCCGCAAAGTAATATATGATGAAAGCGGAATAACTTTTTCGGCAACAAACAGATCTATTCTCGACAGTCGTATCAAAGAGATGCTTCGTAAAAAGAACCTGAATACACCTCAGGAATATTACGAACTGATTTCTAAAGATCCTGAAGAAATGAAAATCATGCTGGATGCGGTTACTACAAACCTGACCCGCTTCTTCAGAAATCAGCCTCATTTTGATTCTTTTGTGAATTATGTAATTCCACATGTTATTGAGAATAAAAAGGCAACCGGCGACCGTATCATTAAGATTTGGAGTGCCGGTTGTTCTACAGGTGAGGAGCCTTATACAATTGCTATGATTCTTAAGGAAATCTGTCCACCAGATTTCAATTTCCAGATTACTGCCTCTGATATTTCTCTTAAATCTCTTATGACAGCGCAGCAGGGCTTTTATCCTGAAGCACGTGTAGATGGAGTTCCTGAGAACTATCTTTCTAAATATTTTACAAAGGTTGACGGCGGTTACCAGATTAAGGATGATATTAAGAAAACAATCCGTTTCGACTATCATAACCTTAAGAACGATTCTGGCGCACGAAACCTGGATGTAGTGTTCTGCCGCAATGTACTTATCTATTTTGATGAGCCTGCTCAGCTCGCTGTAATTAATCATTTCTATGATTCTATGGGACCTAAGTCTTATCTTTATATTGGTCACTCAGAATCTTTGTTTGGAATGAAAACTAATTTTGAATTTATCAAAACCGAATGGGCATGCTTCTACGGTAAGGGTACAAAATAATTATAATCGGAGTTAAAAATAATGGATGATATTTCGGTAATGATATGCGACGATTCTGCGTTGATGCGGAATCTTATCGGAAGGATTGTTGATGAAACTACAGGTATGACTGTCTGCGGAAAGGCTGAAAATGGTCAGGACCTTATTGAGAAGCTTAAAACTGTAAAGCCGGATGTAATTCTCCTTGATATTGAAATGCCTGTTATGACAGGTCTTCAGTTCCTGCGTAAAAGACAGGAGCTTCATCTGGATGTTCCGGTTATTATTCTTTCCAGCGTTGCTACAGAAGGCGCCGCTGTTACTATTGAATGTCTTGAACTTGGTGCGTCCGATTTTATTACAAAGCCAGGTTCTTCTGTTACCCTTAAAATTGGTGATGTTACAAATGAGATTATAGAATACATTGCTTCTTATGGTGGTGCCTATGCAATTATGCATGGCAAGCAGATTCCAGAGCCGGAATTCTTTACACATCAGATTAAGCTTAAAGAAGCAGAACGTTTTGTAATCAAAAAGAAGGGTGAGGAAACTGCAAAAGCTGTTTCTATTACAAAGGCCGATGTTGTTCCTTCTACCTGGTTCCAGCCAAAGGTAAAAGAACCTGTTGTTATTAAGCCGGAGCGTGAGGGTGGAAAAATCGAAATTATTGCCATTGGTATTTCTACCGGTGGACCAAATGCCCTTCGCGATGTATTTAAGGCTATAGATCCTAATATTAAACAGCCGATTCTTGTTGTTCAGCATATGCCTGCAGGCTTTACTGCAGAGTTCGCAAACAGTCTTAATAATATCTGTCCGCTTGATGTTACTGAAGCAAAGGATGGAGAGCCTATTCTTGGAGGACATGTTTACATTGCTCCGGGAAGCTATCATATGTTTGTAGAGCATAAGCCTCTTGGAAACTTTATTAAGCTTTCTCAGGATGAGCCGAGAAATGGACACAGACCTTCCTGTGATGTTCTTTTTGAATCAGTTGCTAATATCTATAAGAACCATGCGCTTGGTGTAATTATGACAGGTATGGGCCGTGATGGTGCTGCTCAAATTACAGAAATGCGTAAAAAAGGTGCCTGGACTCTTGGACAGAACAAGGATTCCAGTATTGTATACGGAATGCCAAAGGTTGCCTTTGAAATGGGTGGCGTTCAAAAGCAGGTTGCTTTAGCTGATATGGCAAATGAAATCAGTACACTTGCAAAGGAACATCAGCTTATGTAACAGTTGATTTCTGAAAAAGCTATTCATCTTTTTTTGTACTGAAAATCCCGATCTTCATGATCGGGTTTATTTTTCTTGTTTTGATAAATACGAAAATTACAGAGAGAATAAAGAGAAGGGCAGCACAGCCAAAGCGGAAAAGCTCCGGGGTGTGTCCTTCTTTTTTTGTAATTGCAGCCCATAGTGGCTCTGCAAGAAAACAGCCCGCAAAGGCAAGTGCAATAGGTACAAAAAGATATAAGGTGTCTATAAGACGGCGGAGATTTGTACGGTGTATGTTCTTTTCAACTATTGTAATGTCCTGCTCATTTTCTGACATGTTTACAGCTCC
This sequence comes from uncultured Treponema sp., assembly GCA_946407195.1. Lineage (GTDB taxonomy): Bacteria > Spirochaetota > Spirochaetia > Treponematales > Treponemataceae > Treponema_D. Next base: position 13,695 of record CAMJNC010000015.1, read on the forward strand.
TTAAGCCGTGCATTGCAGGCGGCTTCGCCTTTGCTGTTTCCAAGAACAGAATAGGTGTCGCGAAGGTTGTAAAGTGCATCTGAGTAATAAGGATTTATGGAAACAGCCTGTTCAAAATAGCTTGAGGCTTCTTCATAGTTTTCGCTCTGAAACTCTGTAACGCCAAGAAGATTCCACATATGTGGATTAAGCGGATTTAAATCCAGAGAATCCATGCAGATATGCTGTACTTTAGACAGTTTTTTTTGCATAAGACAGATAGTAGCAAAGGTTTCTGCTACATCTTCCTTTTCTGGTGCAATGCGGTAAGCTGTTTCAAGCGCGTTTTCTGCATCTAAAAGACTGCCTGCATCTCTGTAGGTTACTCCAAGATTATACCAGAGAAGATAGTTTTCCTTGTCTATTACAATGGCACGCTTAAAGCAGGCAATGGCCTCTCTATAAGCACCATCGGAAGCGAGGATTATAGCCTGATTATTCAGTGTGTCTGAACGTTCTGTCATCTGAAATTCTCCGGTATCATTGAGGTAAAGAGGGTGTGAATCTGCTCTGAATGGAACTGTTCACAGCTTGCTTCTATGAGGCAGCGGCCGCGTTCTGCAGCCTTTTCAATACAGCCGCTTTTCTGCAGAAGAGAAATACAGTTTTCTACTGCAGGAGAATCTATTCCGGCTGCGGCCGCTTCTTTCATATATGCGGCAATTGCCTTTTTATCCTCCGGCTGCAGCTTTGTGTGTACAAGAACAGGCAGGCTTTTTTTGCCTTCTACAATGTCGTCGCCACGTTTTTTTCCAGGATTTCCTGTGGTGAGGTTTATTACATCATCAATAATCTGGAAGCCTATGCCTATATCTGCAGCTATGCTGCCAAAATTTTCAGCTTCCTGTGCAGAAAGGCCTCCTGCAAGACAGCCGAGCTTTGCAGCAAGGCTTGCAAGTGTTCCTGTTTTACATTTTACCATGGCAAGGTATTCTTCTTCCGGTGGAAAAACCTCTGGATTACGGTGCCAGAAAATATCCATTGCCTGTCCAAGATGCAGGCGGCGAAGCTCATTTGTATAGGTCTTGTAAAGCTCGAGCTTAAAGGAATCCTGTGTGTCCAGACGGTTTATGCAGACTGGAGCTTCAAAATAAAGCCAGGAACCTGCATTTAAGGCTGTATCCAGACCATAGGTAATATGTGCCGCAGGTTTACCGCGGCGGAGATCTGCATTGTCTTCAATATCATCGTGGATAAGGCTTGCTGTATGAACAAATTCTACAAGTGGTGTAATAGAGTAGGTCTGCTCTTCTTTAAGGGCAGGGTGGCCTGATTTTTCGGCTGCCATTTTGTAGCAAAGCATCATAAGAAGCGGGCGCCAGCGTTTACCTCCAAGGCTTACAAGGGCCTTGTTTGGTTCAATGAGCTTATCTATATATTCTGAAGAAGCCCCTTTTGGCAGGGTGCCGAAGGATGCCGGGCACCAGTCTTTTTCGCTGGCAGTCTGCGGCAGGGCAACATTAAGGGCGTATTCTATATTTTCAAGTATCTTCTTAAATTCTGTATTCATAGCTATATTAAAGTATATAGAAGAATTGATAAAAAGACAAATGAAAAGCCCTGGTATGCAAGTATGTAAAACCACACGATTTTCACTTTTTACCCACAAGTTATCCACATTTTTTAAACACTGGTGTGTCAAAATGACATGTCAATAGGGTTTTTAAAAAAAATTACGAAAATTTACGAAAATTCATTATAAATGACTTAATTCTATATAATATAAAGAATTAGGATGTTTGTATTTATTATTTTATTTAATTTTAAGTGTTATTTAATTAAAAATTACCCAAATTTAGTTTGAAGAACAAAGCAAAACTCTCAAGTTATCCACAGGTTTTCCACAAGTTGTGCTTGCCGGTTAAAATCGAAGAACAGTCAAAAAAAAGACCTTCAGCAGAGCTGAAGGTCTTTTATATATCAGTTATTTTATTAGCCTAAAGAAACCTCTCCATTCTCGTTGATTGCGAGAATCGAACGGCAGCCGGAGCAGCGGAAGCGGCCAGACTTTGTAGCCCTGAGCTTCTTATTGCAAACCAGGCATGAAATAACAAGAGGGAATACAGAACTGCTGGATTCTGTTCCGCCATTGTTGAAGTAGGCAATTGCTTCGTCTGCTGAGCCCTTAATATTAAAGAACTGAGAAAAACCAAGCAGCTGGAATACTTCATATACCTTTGGCTGAATTTCAAGAAGAATAACGTCTCCGCCCTTTGGCTTTACAACCTTTAGGAAAACGGTAAACGAACCAATCCCCGTTGATGATACGTAGTTCAACGAAGAACAATTGAAAATTAAGTTGATAAACCCTGAATCCATTACTTTTTGAATCTGCTTCTGGAAAAAGCTTGAGTTATACGTATCAATATAACCACTAAGATAGATGAACATTCCATGAGGTACACCATCTGCTTTTCTCAAAGAGATTGTAAGACTGTCGTCTTTATCGTTGTCGAATCCTGGAATAATTGCGTTATTATCCATATTTAGTCCTATAGGTATATTATATCTAAGAAATGACTTTTATGTCAAACTTATTATCGGCATATAAGCATTTTTTCTAAAACGTTTTTATATAGTAAAAATTCTTAATTTTCTGCCGATAATATAGTGATAAATTGTATACAAAAGGAAGAGTATGAAAAAAGCAATAAAATTAGCCGTAATCTATCTGATCATTCTCATTTTGGGAACTGTTCTTGGAACTATTTTATATTCCTTTTATCTGAATCTTCTTGGCTTTGTTGCCGGAAGAGAAATTATCTTTTTTAAGGATGAAGAGCTGTTTAAATCTCTTTTTTATGTTTCATTCTGTATGCTGATTTTTATTCTTCCTCTCGTTTCATATTACAGAATGCGTCATCCTGGTGGAGTTCTTCAGCTGATTGTATATATTGTTCTTTGTGTTCTTACCTGGGGTCTGCTTATGCCAGGTACTATTAAGCTTCGCGATTACTGCAACCGTAAGATTTCGTTTAATACTACAACTGATTCTCTTTCACCTCATTATTTTAGAAAGGTGGATGAAGACGTTTATTATTTTACAAGAGAGTTCAGGTCAAATACACAGGGAAGGGCTGCTGAGTCTCCAGCAATTATTATAGACACCTCGGAAGATGGAAATGTAGAATTCAGAAGTGTTGCTGATTATCCGAGTCTTGCATTGAATAGAAAGGCTGAACCATTCAGAGAAATTCAGCTTAAGAATATTTTTGGAGAAGACAAGAATCCAGTTCCTGTAGATTTCCGGCTTCTTTTTTCTATGATAACCGGAGCTTATTCCGGCGGTCTTACACATCTTCTGACTTTATTCTCATTTGTTTTGCTTCTTTGCTCGGTATACGGAATTACAAGCTTCTTTGACTGGCGGCTTTTGAATGCCGTTATTCTGTATATTACAACTACACTGATTTTCTGTCTTAATACTTTATATTTTATGCCTCAGTTCCATGAGCTTAAAATTAAGATTATGAGTAATGGATTTTTCAGAGCCTTTGGTGGAATAGTAAGTGAACCGATTCTGTTTCTGATTAACTGCTTGTTTGCGCTTTTATTTATAAGTGCTGGAATCATAAAGTTTGCTGTACGAAAGCATGCCAGAAAGGCAAGATAGGGGAAGGGGAATATGAAAAAAATAATCGGCATACTTTCAATATTTATTGCAATAGGGCTGATAGTAAGCTTTGTTACCGGCTTTATGAGCGACGTTCCGTCCAGCGTTCCGGCTTCGTCGGTTTTTGTTTATAAGCTGATGACCGGATTGCAGAATTTTGGAAAATATATTCCTGGTGTTGCAATTACAGGCTTTGCAGTAAGCTGTTCAGTTCATTTTGGCCGCAATGCAGAAGGAAGTACAGAACGCTTTTCTAAGGCAATGATGGACCGTTATAAGATGGTTATGATTATTTCCATCTCAATTGCTTTTTTCCTTACTATCTGTACAGAGGTGCTTTGTCTTGTTACTGCAAATAAACAGGTTTCAATAATCAACCGTCCTAAAATTGTAAATGACTATATTAATGTTGGTAATAAGCTTTTTGATAACGGTTATTATGAGCGTGCAATGAATTATGCTGATGCAGCACTTAAGCTTAGTCCGAATGAAAAAAATGCAATAAATCTTCGCGACCGGGCTGATGTTGAAATAAACCGTGCGAGAACTTCAAATATACGCTTTAAGCTTTATGAATCAGTTGAAGAAGCAGAAAAGGTAGACCGTGTAGTTATAGATGCTCAGCAGATTAATGAAGTATATCAGCTTTACCTTAAGGCACAGGAAGCCTTTGAAAAAAAGGAGTGGTTCAACGCACATTATTATTCTGAGCTTGGAATTAAGCTTGCAACTCCAAAGGATCCTAATCTGGAAGAGCTGAAAAAAATGTCTACAGCAGCCTGGAACAACCTGACTGAATATCATAATCTTGCAAAGACAGAAGGACAGCTGATTTTTGAACGTAAGTTTGAAGGCTACCTTGCTCTTGTTCAGAAGGATGACCTTAAAGCTTATTATATTTTCCGTGAGCTTTATCAGTCGTCACGTGAAATGCAGTCTGACCCGGATGTTGTTTTCTATCTTCAGATTGCTGAAAATAGAATTAATGAACGAAGCTTCTTTGTTGACGAAACCTTTGAGCTTAAGAGCTTTGAAAGTGCAAATGATGTTTATTTTGCCTATGAATATGCTGATGGTTCGAGAGATGTAATTTACTTTAAGGGAATGACAACCGTAGCATCTACCGGAAACTCAATTCAGTATCTGCGCGCACTTACAATAATTTCTGTAAGCAGGGCAGGAGAAGTATTCAGAACAATGACAGTTCCTTATGCAAAGGTACTTCCGGTTTCTGTAAAAACCCTTACTCCAACAACAAAGCAGCTTATGGGAATTGATGACAAGATTGATTGTGTTCCCTATATCATGCTTAAGTCTGTAGGCCGTGATTCACCAGAGATTCATAATGAACCGCTTTATACTTACCAGAATGGCGAAACTGCAATGACACCTGAGTATATGCTGCTTTCTATTCCTTATGATGATTTTCTGCTGCTTGAGCAGTCAACTTCAACTCCAGAAACAATGGCGCTGCCTTCTTTAATCAAGCTGGTGCGCATGGCAGGAAAGTATGGCTTCTGCACCGAAGTATTTGGTCAGGCTTTAATGAACAGATTGTACTATCCTTTATGGATTCTCATTCTTTTTGTTCTGCTTGCCTGCTTTGGCTGGAACAACAGAATTGGAGCAACACAGTACTTTAAGTTCTCATGGGCCTTTGCCTTTATACCGTTCATCTTTACTTCAATGCTTTTCTATAAGATGATGATGTTCCTTTTCCGTCTCATAAATTATGTTCTGTTGGGCGGACTTGGTATTTCGGGTGGAATGATAACAGGCCTTGTAATTTACATTGTTGCCTTGCTTTGTGCTTCTATAATCTTTGTTTCAAGACATTCGAGAATCTAAGCGTTATTTATTATTTCAACAGGAATACCTGATTTCTGATACTCTTTGAGAAGGTTTCGCTGTGCGTGGAACCGTTTTAAAATCTGTTTTAGCGGCAAATTATCGCGGCGGCGTGCTCTTCGCAGTCGTGTAAAAAACGGTGCAGTCACAAAAAGAATTTTTTCGCAGCGTGAAAGTATCTCTGGAGTTTTGTAAAGCACTGTAGCATTTATTATTGTTTTATCGTGTCCATCAATAAAGTTTTCTATCTGCTTCGTGATAATTGGATAAACTATTGATTCCTGAATTTTCAAAAGCTCTGGAAAAGAAAAGAGCAGACGTCCAAGCGCGTGACGGTCTATTGAGCCGTCTGGATTTGTAAGTTTAATATTCTGTGACTCTGCGTAAGGAATAAAGGTTTCGAGGATTTTATCTTTTACAAGCTCAATTGCATCATGCACGAGGAGGTCTGCATCTACGGCAGCCCAGCCTTCTGCCTGGAGTTTAGAACAGATATAGTTTTTGCCTGCTGCCATTGGACCTGCAACGGCAATAATTTTTAGTCCTTCAACCTTTGCCAACATTAATGGAATTCTCCCCAGTTTTTACCGTATTCAATACTTACGCGCAGAGGCACGTTGAGCTTTACTGCGTTTTCCATTTTATCTTTTATAAGCGCGATTGTTGCGTCTATAGTTTTCTTATCATCCGGACATTCGAAAATAAGCTCGTCGTGTACCTGAAGAAGAAGTCGTGCAGGAGAGCCACTGCGGGCGAGCTCTTCTGAAACGTTGAGCATTGCAGTTTTTACAATGTCAGCGGCGCTTCCCTGTACAGGTGTGTTTACGGCAATTCTTTCTGCAGCTGATTTTTCGAGTTTGTTACGGCTGTTGATATTCATGATAGGGCGGCGGCGGCCAAAGAGTGTTTCTACGTAACCTGTTTCTTCGGCTTTACGGATTGTCTCTTTAATAAAGCTGTCTACGCTGCTGTACTGTGCAAAGTAGTTTTCTATAAACTGGCTTGCCTGAGTACGGCTGATTCCAAGGTCGCGGGCAAGACGGAAGGCAGACATACCATAGATTACGCCGAAGTTGATTGTTTTTGCTGTGCGGCGCATGTCTGGTGTTACTGCGTCTGGTGCTACTCCGTAGATGAGGGCAGCGGTTGCCTTGTGTACGTCGGTGCCGTCTATAAAGGACTGGCTCATATTTTTGTCTGCCGAAAGGTGGGCAAGAACTACAAGCTCAATCTGAGAATAGTCTGCAGAAATGAGAACCTTGCCGTCTGGTGCAGTAAAGGCTGAGCGGATTCGGCGGCCGGCTTCGTTACGTACCGGGATATTCTGTAAGTTAGGCTCGCGGCATGAAAGGCGGCCGGTGGCAGTTCCAGTCTGTACAAAATCTGTGTGGATGCGGCCCTGGTCGTCTGTAAGCTTTGGCAGAGTTTCTACATAAGTTGATTTAAGCTTTGCCATTTCGCGATAGTCTAAAATCATGCGTGGAACTGGATCTTCAAAAGCGAGCTCTTCGAGAACAGAGGTGTCTGTTGAGTAACCTGTTTTTGTTTTCTTTCCGGCTTTGAGGCCTCGTTCTTCGAAGAGGACTGTCTGCAGCTGCTTTGGAGATGCAATATTAAACTCGTGGCCGACTTCTTTGTAGATGGCCTGTTCCGCTGCTGCGATGCCTTCTGTGAGCTCTTTGTTGTAAGCGTGGAGAGTGGCAGTATCAAGGTGGATACCTGTGAGCTCCATTTGTGTAAGGATTGGAAGAACCTTCATTTCGAGGGCGAAGAGGTCTTTGAGGTGTGCAGTGTCTTCCTTCTGCTGGGCGAGGGCGAGCTTTAAGGTAAAGTCTGCGTCTTCTGCTCCATATGGAGCTGCCTTTTCGAGTGGAACATCTGCAAAGGTCTGGCCTTTTTCTACAAGGCTTGAAAACTCAATGCCTTTAAGACCGAGAACTGTTTCTCCGAGCGACTCGAGTGAGTAGCCGTTTTTGCCTGTACGTTCCGGATTCTGGAGCCAGGCGAAAATCATAGTATCATATATAGAAGATTCTAATACCTTCTGAATGAGTTCTGCATTTTTAAAGCCAGCCTTTTTGATGTTTGTTGCAAGTACCTTGAGGTCGAACTTTGCATTGTGCATTACAACTGTTACGCTCTTTGCCTGGAAAAGGCGCAGAAGCTGAGTGAGGGCATCCTTAAGCGGAATACCTGTAGTGTCTGCAAACAGGTCGTCTGACTGGCGTGCGACTGGTATGTATACGGCGTTGCCTGGTTCGTAGCAGAGCGAGAAGCCGAGAATGTTTGCGGTGATTGTATCGAGCCCGTCTGTTTCGCTGTCGTAGGCTACCTGTGGAGTCTTGAGGGCGGCGTCGATGTAGGTGGTGAGCTCTGGCAGAGTGGTGAGGGCCTTGTAGTTTGAGGTGTCGTTTTGTACAAGATTGAGGACGGCTGGCTCGGAGAAGTCTGCCGGGGTATTAGGGGCGGAGCCCCTAGGAGAAGGGGTAGCGGACAAGCCAACAAAGCGGAGAGAATCGTCCTGCGTGCAGGAACGATTCGTGGAGCGACTTGGCTTGGGAGCGAGGGGAAGGCCTTCCCCTCCTGTACTACCTTGTCCATTTTCTACTCCGAGACTAGCATAAGATTTTGCAACGCTTGGAACGCCGTACTTCATGAGCACATCGGCAGCGGCGGCGTAATTGAAGTTGTACTTTTCTGCATTGATGGCAGCGTCGATATCCGGGCAGGGAACGGTGTCGCAGAGGCGGACGAGGTCGCGACTAAAGTAGGCATCGTTTTTACCTTCGGCAAGTTTTTTCTGCATTGCGCCTTTGATTTCGTCGATGTGGGCATAGATGCCGTCGAGGTCACCGTAATCGTTTATGAGCTTGGAAGCGGTTTTTACTCCAACTCCATGAACACCGGGAATGTTATCGGCAGAGTCACCGTAGAGGGAAAGAAGGTCGAGGAGCTTTGGTGGCTTTACACCCCATTCGGCTTCTACACCTTCTATGCCGGTTATTTTCCAGGTTTCTCCGCCAGGTACGGGTTTTAAGATTTGTGTAGAGTCGTCTACAAGCTGCATGAGGTCCTTGTCACCACTGAGAATGCGGCAGGTACGTCCTGATTCACGGCATTTACGGGCTACGGTTGCAATTATGTCGTCTGCCTCATAACCGTCGCACTGAAGAACCGGAATTCCTAAGGCTTCGAGAACCTCGCAGATCCAAGGCACCTGGGCGTGCAGGTCTTCCGGAGTTTTAGGACGATTTGCCTTGTACTGGTCGTACATATCGTGACGGAAGGTTTTTGTTTTACTATCCATTGCGGCTACGATATAGCCTGGTTTGTAATGCTGAAGAATGTAATGAAAGTTTCTGAAAAAGCCGAAGATGGCCGAAACATTTTCGCCGCGCTGATTAGTAAGTGGGCGGGCGATGAAAGCAAAGTAGCAGCGGAAAATAAGTCCGTAGCTGTCCAGGATGTATACGGTTTTATCATCGAATTCGTTTGTTGACATGAGGATATTTTAGACGAAATAAGGTACGCGTGCAAGTTCGGAAGGAAGGTAATTGTAGAATTATTATGATAAAAAATCTAAGTGGCGGAGCAGGTGCGGGGTACAAACTGCCTCTTGAGTTTTTTGGCGCTTAGCCATAAAAAGAATCCGAGGACTTTCGGAACGAAAGCCGCAGGATTCTTACACAAAAAAAGGAAAGCGAGCAGTTTTGTGCCCCAGCACCAGCGGGAGCCACTTAGATTTTTTTATGAGCCGGTATTTTTACAATTACCTTATTTACGGCACCTGTTCAGTGCGTCTGTAATATTGTCAAAGATATTTTCACGGCCGAGTGTATCTGCCATTCCTGTCTTTTCAAGCAGTAAGTAAGGCTGTGTGTGAATACCGCTGATTACGATTGTAATTCCCTTGCGGTCGCAAGCAGCCTTACACTGTTCCAGTGCTTTGATTCCGCCGGCATCAAGATAAATTGTGTTTCTCATGCGGAGTACGAGATACTTACAGTCTGTGTGTGCGCGTTCTGTTGCAAGCTCGAACTTGCGTACTGTACCGAAGAAGAGTGGTCCTTCAATTTCGTAAACAAAAGTCTGAGGTGGAATGTCGAGGTTTTCTTCCGGCTGATCAACTTTGATACCGCCGGTAAGTGTTTCTCTCTGATTCTGAACTTCAGAAAGATCAATCATCTTCTTGATGAAGAAGAAGGCAGCAAAGCCAAGTCCAACCTCAATTGCAACTGTAAGATCCACAAATACTGTAATAAGGAAGGTTACTGCAAAAACACAGATATCTGATTTCTGGCCTTTAAGAAGGGCGCGGATTGCAGGGAAGCCTGCCATGTTCCAGGCTACGTTGATAAGTACTGCGGCAAGGGCTGCCATTGGGATATAAGCGGCATATTTTCCTGCGAACAAGAGGATGATGAGGAGCGTGATTGCATGGATGATTCCGGCAACTGGTGTGCGTCCGCCGTTCTTGATGTTTGTAGCAGTTCTGGCAATTGCACCTGTAGCTGGGATTCCGCCGAAGAGAGGGCTTGCGATATTTGCGATACCCTGTGCAATGAGCTCTGTGTTTGAATCGTGCTTAGAACCAATCATACCGTCTGCAACTACAGCAGAGAGAAGTGATTCAATGGCAGCAAGTACTGCAATTGAAATTGCTGTAGGGAAGAGTGTTGTGATTGTCTTGACGCTGAGAGCTGGAAGCTGTGGCTTTGGAAGTGTGTTTGGAATTACAAAGTGCTGTGAGCCGTCTGCAAATTTTCCGATTGTGTCTGTGTGAAGTCCTGCAGTTTTTTCAAGGATGATGCTTACAACTGTTGCAACAATGATTACAACAAAGCTTCCTGGAATCTTTTTGATAAACTTAGACCAGATAAAAATGAAAGCGAGACAAACTGCTGCCATAATTGTTGAGTAAATATTGATTGTTGCAGCTGAGCGGATATACACGATGATTTTTGGAAGGAAATCACCTGGCATCTTTGAATATTCTTCACCAAGAACCAGCATTGGCTGTGAGAAATCCGGGCGGAGTCCGAAGAAGTCTCCGAGCTGGCCTGCAGCAATTGTAACTGCGATACCTGCTGTAAAGCCTGTAACGATTGTGTAAGGAATAAACTTTACAAGACCACCCATCTTAAAAGCGCCGAGAAGAATCAGAATTATTCCGGCCATAACTGTAGCTGTGGCAAGTCCTGAAAGCCCGTACTGAGCAACTACTCCGTAAACGATTACTG
>CAMJNC010000016.1 GCA_946407195.1 uncultured Treponema sp.
GGTCATCTTTGATTTCGTAACCAACTACATCACCAATGCGGGTAAGACCAACGAGTACACCAGTCCCGTTTGCATTACGGAGGCCTCGTTTTACATCGTACTGCGAGTAGAGCTTCTGATCGATAGGGTCATTGTGAACGGCCAGTTTTTCAAGGTTCTTAAGAATAGCTGCTTCAGATTTGTTAGACATCATTGCCTCCGTTTATATAAAGAAACTTTAATAAAATGCATAATTATGCATAAAAATTACATAATTATACGGATTTTGAGAAAAAAAAGCAATCAGAAAAAGCAAAAATGTTACAGTGTTGAGGTAGAAATTTCTTTTAGCTGGTTAAATAAAAGAAGAAAAAAACTTTTTTTTATTTAAAATTGATATTATGAAATTAGAAAAGCCAATTAAAAATGACGGAATTGTATTATGACATACTGCTAGAACCTTTCAGAAAAACGAAATGAGGTTGGATTTACATCAGCTTACCGATAAAACAAATCATCCATAATAACCTGATTTTGAATTACAGAGCTATATTCGTTCTTTTTTACACCGTAGGTCGTTAGCATGACAAGCTGGATTGATTCTTTACAGTTTGTTTCTGATTTGAAAAGTTCAACTTTATTTCGGAGATTCAAATCATAATCTTTAGTAATCTGGTATTCGCCGTTAGAGAATTTGATTTCGCAGATTGTTATAACTCTGTCGCGGCGTTTGATTAACAAATCAATCTGGGCTCCGCTTGTTCCGTTTTCTTTGTCTGCCCGAACAAACCAGGCAGATTCTTCTGAAAGAATTCCTGAAATTCCAAGCTTCTGTTTTATAGCAAATACATGATCCTTACAAATCTGTTCAAAGACAAGACCTTCCCAAGTGCGGCGGGCAGGATTGTCTGTTGAATTGCTCCAGTATTGTTCGTCTTTACCGTAATTGTTTTTGATAAACTGAAAATAAAAGGCAGTAAAATAATCTCGCAGCTGGTAAAGGGCATCTTTTTTTGCCTTCTTGTAAAAAATTGAAACCCGGATAAATCCAGACAATTCAAGATTTTTAAGAACGGCAGTAAGGTCGCCATTACCATTGAGTTTTGTTTTTTCAACTATTTCTGCTCTTGTAAGTCCACCTCGTTTTGAACTTAATGCTTCTACGACTTTTATATAACTTTCGCTGTTTGTAAAAAGAGTGTTGTAAAGGTGTTCAAATTCATCCCACAATTCACAACCTTCAGCAAAAAATAATTTATCTATATTCTGAGAAAGAGAAAGTTTGCTGCTAAGAAGGCTCAAATAATATGGGATTCCTCCCATAATCATATAACAGCGGACGATATCGTAGCGAGACCATTTTATCTGCTTTGACAGGAGATATTCTTCTACTTCTGCCAGTTTGAAAGGTTTTAAGAAGAGTTTACAGGTCTGGCGATTGAATAAACCACCTTTGTTATTTGCGATTTTTTCGTCCATCCAGGATGTTGCTGAACCACAGACAATGAAGACAAGATTATCCTGTGTGGAAGCCCAGTCATTCCAGAACCATTCGAATGACGAAAGAAAGTCAGATTTCTGATTATCTAACCACGGCATTTCATCAAAAAATACAACCTGTTTTTCATTTTGCGGTAAGGATTCCAGATAATCGCGAAGAAGTTCAAAGGCCTGCAACCAGTCTTTTGGAGCTTTCTGTTCCTTATGTGTTTGACGTTTTAAAGAGGATGCAAAATTCCTGAGCTGGACTTCTTTTGCTTTGCCATAGGTTCCGGTGAGTTTAAAGGCAAATGTATTATGAAAGTATTCATTTATGAGAAAGGTTTTCCCAACTCTTCGGCGTCCATAAACAATAACTAACTGTGCCTGATTTGAATTCATGCATTCATCTAAGCGTTCATATTCTTCGGTCCTTCCGATTATCTTTGTTTTGCTCATAGTTTAAATTTAGCAAAGTGAATTATGTAAGTCAATTATTTATCCGCTAAATCTATGTTTTTAATTAACATTTAGAGGGTATATCTCTATGAAACTAGTTTCCTCCGTGTCCCCGCCATCTTCCGCAGGCAGAACATCCAATTTTTTTCTTGCTTGTTACTAAAGTAGTTGTATATAATACTTATTGAAAGGAGGTACTTAAGTCATACAAATGACAATTTGTCGTATGAATATAATTCGAGTCTTATAAACATAATGACAAAATACTTATTAAATAAGCCATATTTGACTGGTGGTACATCAATAAAAGGAATAGACTGTAGTGGACTATTAATAACTTCTTTACGAATGATGGGATTTGCTGTAAGTCGTGAAACAACGGCAACTCTTTCTAGTGGTAAAGTAGAATGGCTTTCTATTAATAAAGAACTACAGTCTGAAGGAGAATTAGGTATAATAAATTTTTATAAAACAGGTGGCGCAAAATCAATTAATCATATGAGTATTGGAATAGGCTATTCAAATATACCGCTTCCAGTAAACCCAAAAGAAAAAATGAAGCAAATAATCAATGCAAATGAAGATGACAGTTTATTAGTTAGAAATGATGGACGAAATGGACAATATTATGAAGCTAAATCTTCTTCAATAAATCAGACTTATGCCCCCTTATCAACAAATACGCCTGTGGTTTTACAAGCAACAATAAACTGGGATATCCTTAAGGAAAAATATTTTGATGTAGGTTTAGCAGAAGATGGATATTGGGGGGATTAAGTATGAAAAAATATTTTATGTTTGTTTTTATTCTAACTTGCAATTTATATCTTATAACGACTGAAGAAAGAATAAAACACTATTCTCTAGATGAAAAATATGAAATTGACAAAAAGATATTACAAAATTTTGGCAATATATCTGCAATCTATATTTATTCAAATCAAATTATTGTTAATGGATCTGAAAGAACTCCTATAGAGACAATTTCTTTTTATTATGAATCTGATAATAATTATTTTTTTCTTGGAAAATATGATAAATACGGAATTTATAATAAAAATCAAGAACTGATATATAGCAATCCGTATACAGAATCATTTATTGGGTATACAGAAGATATTCTCGAAGATCCTTTTTATACTGGACAATATGTAAACGAAGATCGATTTGGACCTGGCGCATTTGAGCCATATGTAAATATACAAATTGATTTTCAGAATAACACAATAACTCTTAAGACCGACAAATAGTAATTTGTATGACCTCACTGGGGGGCGTTGCGGGGGGTATGATGTCGGGGATTTTGGCCCCCGCTGGAAGGGGTAGCGGAAAACGCCGGAGGCGGTTGGAGCGAGGGGAAGGCTTTCCCCTCCTGTAGGTTTATTTCGCGAATCTTTCTGCTGGTGTTACAAACCACACTGCTTCCATGGTGGTGTCGCCGTCGTTTTCGAGGACGTGAGGGGAGCCGGAAGAGAAGGAAACGCTGTCGCCCTCTTCGAGGATGTATTCCTGGCCGGCGTAAGTGAACTTGGCGCGGCCCTTGAGTACCAGCCCGATTTCGCGGCCAATGTGACCGAATGAACCGTGATGTGTATGTGAACCTGCCGGAATCTTAATAATGTAAGATTCTGTAGATTCTTCGCCGGTTGGAGATTCCGGGCGGGCCAGCTCTTCGTAGACAACTTCGTCTTCTTTTACGCTGGCGCGAGATTCAGCGCGGATAATGTGAACCGGGCGTTTTTTGCGGTATTCTTCAAAAAGATATTCGAGGTTGATGTCGAGTACGTCTGCAAGGGCAAGAAGGGTGTCGATTGCAGGGGAAACGTGGTTGCGTTCAATTTGAGAAACAAGACTTTCACTTACGCCGGCGCGCTGGGCAACAACTTTGAGAGTGTAGCCTCTGTGCTCGCGAACCTGGCGGAGCTTTTCTCCAAAATGGTAAGGAACTTTTTTTCCTGCCTGTTCTTCATCATTTTTATCGTTTTTATCAGGATTTTGCGAAGGTGTCATTATTTTGTTTCTCCTTGTTTTCTGCGGTTACAAACTGGATAAAGTAATCTTCCAGTGTCTTTTTAGGGCCTTCCAGATGCAGGCGGGCTCGCGAACGTGCATTATCGCGGCGGATTGTATACATTGAGTAGAAGTCACGGTAGTCCAGACCCGCATCGGCTTTAACATGCTCTCCGAGGAACTTTGAAACTTCATCACGCCCAATTGCTGGGATTCCTTTTGTTTTAAGTATCTGGCGAAGAGTCTGAATCTGTTCAGTTGAAATACCAAACAAAAACTCTTCCATTGCCTGGGAAACTCCGTCGTCTCCCATTTTCTGTTTAATAAAGCTGATCCACTGGTCATCCATCTGCATGGAAATAAGCAGAAGCTCACTGGTACCCATCATAGTACCAAAGGCAGGGGCAAGCTTGCGGCGGGCAGTCCATACAGACTGAAGAATAGGCGCTACGTTTTCACTGGTTTCATCGTTCCAGTGTTCCCAGAGAAGCAAAAGCGAAAGGGCCCATTCACGGCGGAATTCCATTGGCTGGGTAGTATCAGAAATCAAATTAAGGTATACATCCTCTACAAGAAGAGAGAACATAGAAAGAATTGTTTCTGTATCAAAGGCTTTGGAAAGCTTTTCATAGTCTTTTCCAAGGTGAGCTGTGTATTTTGCAAAATTAGAAAGTGTGTGAGCCTTGGCAATCAAAAGACTTTTTCCAAGAACAGCTTTTGAAGGAAGGCGAAGTGTACGGTCTCCGTTATCCTGGTGTTTAATTAAAGATTCAATAAGGGTAGTGCGGGTACGGGTACCACCTGCAAGCTCGGAGCGTTCCAGAAGCGACGGGAACTTAGAAACCGAAGAATCAATGGAATTGAGGTCCATTATGCGGTTCATAAAGGTCTGATAATGTTCCTTATCGTTTTCTTTTGTATATTCTAGCAGCTGATTTATAAGGTCATTCTGCCGGTCGGTAAATGCACCATTATTGTCGGCAGCACTCGGGTCTTCGGCTGTATGATCGAGAAAGGAATTTATATCTACCTGTTCAAATTCTTGAGTGCTCATTTTGTCTGGTCGCTTGAAAGCAGTAACTTTTTAACTAATACTTAAGCGTTTAATATATACTAAACCTTATTTATTCTATTATAAATCAATTTTTTGATTTGTCTACCCGATAATATACTTATGCAGAAAAAAATATTTATATTGATGACTATTTTGTTTGCCGTGACAGCCATGGCTTTTGCACAGACTACAGGGGAATCGGAAGGTTCTCAAACCGCATTATATACTCCAAAACAGCAGCAGCTGCGTATTAAGGCCAGCAATGTTCGCCTTATCCCTGATTCTAAAAACGGTGGTTATCATCTTTACGTAAAAAAGACTGCAAACATTAATTCCATACTTCTTACAGAAACTACTAAAGACCCGGAAGGTAAAAGCGACAGCTATGCCTACCGTGCAAAAGAGTATAATAAGGTAAATGGAGACGAAATCCGCTTTCTGGATGGTAAAAAGCTTGAATCTGAAGGTGCAAAATACAGTCTTGTAGACTCAACTCCCGAAAAAACAAGGGTTTTCAGCGGAAAAGCTGGCGGAGAAGTAGAGGCCTTTCACATTTATATTCCTGAAACAATAGTTTACGGCTATGAATGGTCCCGTCACGGAGAAATAACCATTGGAAAGGGAACTTTCATAAATATCCGCTCTTTCGAAAAGCCTTATGCGGACTATACCGGAGACTATATGGACAGCCCTTTTATGTTTGACCTTAAGGTAACAAAGCGTGTTGTTAAAAAGCCGGCTCCAAAGCCAGCTCCTGTGCCGGAACCAGAGCCTGTAGAAGAACCGGAGCCTGTTGAAGAGCCTGAAACTGTGCTTACAGACGACTATAATCCGGTTGCTAGCGAAAGATTTAAGGAAATGTCTGATGATATCATCTATTCAAAGGGGCCTGAAACAATTATAGAAGATATCCGCGGCCTTCTCGCTGATATTGAAGATAAGGATAATCTTGATCTTGTATTTGCAATTGATGCTACCGGCAGCATGAAAAATGATATAGATAAATTAAAGACTGATATGCAGCCCTTGCTTGCAGAGCTTTTTGGTGAAACTCCAGGTACCCGTGTAGGACTTCTTTTCTACCGTGATTATGGTGATACATTTAAATATATGGATTTACCGGTAAGAGTGTTCCCTTTCACCTCTAATTTTACAAGCTTTTCGAAAAATCTTAATTCTATCCGTATTTATGGAAAAGAAGGCGGTGATATTCCAGAAGCTGTTTATGAGGCCATGTATGCAGCCTGCGAATTTTATGCCTGGAGAAATACTGCTCAAAAGAAGATTATTCTGATTGGTGATGCAGAGCCACATCCAACACCACGTGGAAGTGGAAAGTATTCAAAAGATTTTGTAATGAAAATAGCCGACAGCAGAAAAATCAAGATACACTCGATTCTTCTGCCGGCTAACTAGCTTACTCGGTAACTGTTGTGTTTTTAGCCTTGATTTCCTGAAGCTTGATTTCTGGAATCTGGCTGATGCTGATGTTGCAGAGTTTTTTATAAGCACCAGGGAGCATCATTCCGTAGCTGCTGTCATAAATGTCTAAAAGCTCATTAAAAACAGAATAAGCCTTATCATATCTGCGCTGTGCAAGATAAACACGGCCAAGCTCATATTTCCCTTCAACATAAATTAAAGGGTCTGAACCATAGCGTTCAATTACAGTGTTGTAGCAGAATTCAGCTGATTTATAATCACCAATTCCTACATAATTCTGACCCATCTGAATTATCTGAGCAGAAGTCTTATCTTCTGGGATTTCTTTAAGTGTTTTGCATGAGAAAAATGTCAATGCGATTGTAATAAGGGCTGCAATTTTAATTAATTTTTTCATAGTTCAACAAGTTTACCTCAAAATCAGTTTATGATTCAAGACCTGTTGTACCATACCTTAACATTAAGTCCTGAATCTGATAAAATACGAGAGATGAAAAAAAGATTTTACCTGATTTTACCTCTGCTTTTTATCATACTGCTTGCTTCCTGTGCAACTACGCTGGCAGGCACAAGCGATATCAATATAGAAAAAAAACAAAGCAATAAAAAGTTACTTTTTAAAGACTGGAAATATAAGGGCTTTGGGCAGCCGTTACCGGTATGGTTTGAAGCGGCTTATAAAGGTAATTTAGACGAAGTCCGCAGCAAAATTGCAGTTCCAGAAAATCATACAATAGAAATTGTTACAGCACAGGGAATAAACAGCGATCAGGCAAATAAAAGCCTGTGGCAAAAGCTGTCTGAAAAGGCTGAATTGTTTGAATTGTATGATTCCAGCTGGGCTTTACTTGGAGAAAAAGAAGCTTCTGCTAATAATAATTCGTATCCTTATTATGCAGCAGCGGTTTTATTAATAGATAATAAAGAGGAGTAAGTTATATGAAAGTATTAGTTATTGGTGGTGCCGGATATATCGGAAGTCACGTTGTAAAAGAAATGATGAAGGCAGGCCACGAGGTTACTGTATTCGATAATCTTTCAAGCGGTTTGCGCTGCAATCTTTTTCCACAGAACGGCTTTATTTACGGCAACATTTTAATTGAACGCGATATTGAAGCCGCTTTTGCACAGGGCTTTGATGCTTTTGTACACCTTGCCGCATTTAAGGCTGCCGGAGAATCTATGATTCTTCCGGAAAAATACAGTATCAATAATATTACAGGTACAATTAATATTATGAATGCCGCAGTAAAATATGGCTGTAAGAAAATGATTTTCAGTTCATCAGCTGCAGTATTTGGTTCTCCAGAATATCTTCCAATTGATGAAGACCATCCAAAGAATCCGGAAAACTACTACGGTTTTACAAAGCTTGAAATTGAACGCTTTATGAACTGGTATGATCAGCTTAAGGGAATGCGCTTTGCGGCTCTCCGTTATTTTAATGCTGCAGGCTATGATCCTGATGGTGAAATCCGCGGACTCGAGCAGAATCCTCAGAACCTTCTTCCACGTGTAATGGAGGTTGCTGCCGGCATGAAAGACGGTATGAAGGTTTTTGGAACTGATTATGATACACGCGATGGTACTTGTATCCGCGACTATGTACACGTAACTGATTTGGCACGTGCACATGTAATGGCACTCGACTATATTACAAAGAACGATAAGAGCCTTACAGTAAACCTTGGAACAGAAAAGGGAACAACTGTAAAAGAAATTATTGATGCTTCACGCAGAATTACAGGTAAGGCAATTCCTTCTGAAGATGTAGAGCGCCGTCCTGGTGACCCTGCATGTTTGTATGCAACTTCTAAGCGTGCAAAGGAACTTCTCGGCTGGGAACCAAAATATTCTGACGTTGATACTTTGGTAAAGACTACTTGGGAAGTATACAAATAATGAATGCAAAAGAATTCTTAAGAAACTGCGAGCGTGAAATTGTTGCGCTCGAAACCCTTCTTACTTCTATTCCTGCCATTGCTCCTGAGGGTGGTGGAGACGGAGAAGCAAAGAAGGCTGCTGCCCTTGAAGACTGGCTTCGTAAAAACGGCTTTGCTGGGGGTGGCTGTACACTCGAGCGTTTTGAAGCTCCAGACAGTCGTGTAAGTGCCGGTGTTCGTCCAAGCCTTGTTGTAACAATTCCTGGTACAGACGATTCTCAGCGTGTATGGGTAATGGCTCACATGGACGTAGTTCCTGTAGGCGACCCAAAGCTGTGGCTTACAGATCCATGGACAGTCGTTGAAAAAGACGGCCGCATTTACGGGCGCGGTGTAGAAGATAACCAGCAGGGCCTTTGTTCTGCAGCCTTTGCCGGCCTTTATTATCTTAAGAATGGTATAAAGCCTGCCCATACAGTAAAGCTGCTTTTTGTAGCTGATGAGGAAAACGGCAGTGCATATGGAGCAATCTGGCTCATTCATAATACAGATTTGTTCCGCAAGAACGACCTTGTGCTTATTCCAGACGGAGGAGACAGCGAAGGCCGCACAATTGAGATTGCAGAAAAGAATCTTTTGTGGCTGCGCGTTCATGTAATGGGAAAACAGACTCACGGAAGTCGCCCAGACAGCGGTGCAAATGCATGCCTCGCCGCGTGCGCCCTTTCTCTAAAGCTCAACGAACTCGAAAAAGTTTTCGACAAACACGACCCACTGTTCGAGCCGGACTATTCTACCTTCCAGCCGACAAAGCGCGAAAAGAACGTAGACAGTATAAACATCATTCCTGGAGAAGATACATTCTGCATGGACTGTAGAATTCTTCCATGCTACAAGCTTGCGGATGTTCTTAAAGAAGTAGACAAGTGTTGCCGTGAGGTAGAAGTTCAATATGGTGTAAAAGTTGAATACACAACTCCGCAGAAGTCAGAAAGCCCTGCAACTCCGGTTACAGCTCCTGTAGCACAGAAGCTTGCTGGCGCAATCAAAAAGGTTCATAATATCGATGCTAAGTTTATTGGAATTGGTGGCGGCACCGTAGGTGCAGAACTTCGCCGCGAAGGAATTGACGCTGTAGTCTGGAGCACTCTGGATGACCAGGCGCACCAGCCAAATGAATACTGCATCATTGATAATCTGATTAAGGATGCCGAGACTCTTATCGAGTTCTTTGCAGAATAATAAATTCCTCCCCAGTTTTTCTGGGGAGTTTATTTTATGAAGAAAGTAATAAATTACATTTATTTAACAATAGATATCCTTTCTCCACTATTATTATTTTTTAATATTTCTACACCTTTTATTTTTTGTTTATTCAATTCATTTGTTGGAATCATTAGTTGTATTATCAATTTTAAGGATTTTAAAGAATGTGTTTATTGGAATAAATATTTTTTGATTCCTGTCTTTGTATTGAGTCTTTTTATGCTAAGTCTGGGAATTAAAGGTTTAGCAGATAAAGCATTCTTGTGGTTCAATATATTATTGATTTTTTATAGCTTTACTCAGTTTTTATGGGTGATTGAAGTTTTAAGACATCTTTATGAATATCATAATACATTACTAAAATTATATATATGTTTAGTTTATCCAATAAGATTATTTATATATATATGTTTAATTTTATCTTGCATTTTAGCTGTGTAAATAAAAAAAGAGAAAGATTTAAAAGTCTTTCTCTTTTTTTTACAGGAACTATCTTACCTTAAGGAAGATTCCCATAATTGCACAGGTAATCAGCAGCTGAAGAATCATAAACTTCAACAATACCTGTGTAGGCGACCAGCCGCGGTTTTTGCGCATGTGGTCGTGGAGTGGGAATCTTATATTTTCAAAAATCTTAATCTTAAAGAAGCGGAGAAGGAAAACCTTTAGAAGTCCCATTCCTCCGTTAATCATAATGATTGAAGAGGTTGCAAGAATGATGAATGGGTTTCCGCTTACCATTACTCCAACACCAATAAAATAACCAAGAGCACGGCTTCCGGCATCTCCCATAAGACAGTGACTAGGGAAGGCGTTGTGCCAGAGGTAGCCCATTACAACACCGGCCATCGCCATAAGAATAACAGCCCAGCTGGCACCTGATGGAAGGTGCTGAATCAAAAGATAAGCTGAAATGTCCTTATGTCCCAGAACAAAGTAGAAGAAGATACCCAGAGTAAGGAGTGCAATCAGAACAAGCGAAGAAGAAAGACCGTCTACACCATCAGTACAGTTTGTGGTATTAATAGAAGCCCACAACATGATTGTACAGACAACAATATAAACAATCGGATTTACGGCAACTTCATTTGCTAAGAAAGGAAGCCAGAAGCGCACAACACCATCAGCAGAAATCTGCTTGAGTGAAAAATAAAGAATAAAGGCAGTTACAACACTTATAATCAGGTCGAGTGCACCTTTAAGATATTCGCCCCAGCTTGTTGTGCTGCGGTCATCAAGAAAGCCTGTAAGCATTGTAAGCCATGTAATGATTACAATTGAAGCACGTGTCCAGGTCATTGGACAGATAAGAAAAGTGATGATTACAAAAATCGAAATGAAAACAAGGCCGGTTCCGGTTGGCTTTCCCTTTGCAGCTTCTGCATTATCTTTAAGTGTGAATTCGCGGCCACGGTCATGTGGCAGAACGTTGTAGAATTTAGGAATCAGCTTGTAGGCAAGTATAAAGCCCAGGTAAAGTGCAAGGGTAATAAGTACTGCATAAGATGTAAGGAGTCGTGCAGGACCCCAATACTGCTGAAGAAACAGACCAAGATGGTAAAGCATAAAAAACCTCGATATATACTGTTAAAATGAAAGATGTGTCATACCTGTAAAAACCATGACAACACCGTGCTCGTTACAATAATCTATAAATTCATCATCGGAAGATGTTCCGCCTGTCTGAAGAATCGCTTTTACACCGCTGTCAATCAGCATTTTTGGCACTTCTCCAAACGGAATTGCGGCATCGCAAACCAGAATCTCTCCAACATTACTATTATCTATTTCATGATGCAGATGGAAGTCATCACCAGGAAGACCGTTAGCACGTTCGATATGCTTAAGTGCTTCATACCAGACACCATCCATAGCGCGTCTTACAGAAGTACAGCTCTGCGCAATTCCACAGATAGAATTCTGCTTTAAGAGAATTGCAGAGTATGAGCGTGCACCCATTGCAAGCAGCATTCCAAAAACCATTTCATCAGTCTGCAGCTGAGAAGGACGGTTCTTTGTACGAACATTCCAGTGATTAAAGAGTGTATTGTCCTTTGTTTGAACAAGAATACCACCATTTATAAAGCGTGCTTCCAGGTCAATATTTGTGATTTTTGATGATGGAACAAGCTTTGTCTTTTTATTTTTAGAAAGAATCTGCTTTGCTTCTGTGGTAAAGCTTGGAGCAACAATTGCAGCAAAATTACCTTTGAGAATTTCTTCTGCGGCGTCACCATTAATTACAGCACTGCAGGCAAATACAACATCAGTTGTGCTGAGTGCATCATATGTAAATGTGGTCTTAAAGGAATCAAGAACATTTGTTGCATGAGAAGCTCCAAGAATTGTTCCGAACTTTACGGCAAGAGAGAAAACTGTTCCGGTAAGCGGAGTAAACTGAGTTGTAAATTCATATCCGTCGCTGTTTGTACTTTTTACAGTAAGCTGATCTTTGAGCAGGGCAAAAAGTGTATTTATCTGGCGCCAGGCATAGGAAATGTCATTAACCAGGGTGTAACACAAATCCTTGTTCTGATATTTCAGAAAGTTTCCGAGAGAGCCTTCTTCTGTAGGTGATTTATAAAGGTATGCGGCCTGCTGTGCATTCATTCCACTGTGAAGTTGAATTTCGCGCTTAAAAGGCAGCATCATATAATTCATAAAGGGCTGATTATACTGCGGGCTCTGTAAAATAGAAGCAGAAAGACCTGCATCAAAAGCAGAAACAAGATTAAGGGCCTTTGCCGCAAGATAGGTTCGGAACTCCATGGAGATGCTGCCGGTTCTCAGCTGAATCATTGCTTCTTTATAATCTTCCGGGTCTGTAAGAATCAAAAGATTTTCATAATTTTTGAAAGCATTGCGGAGAACTGTTGTTACAAAAAAGTTTTTAGGACACAGCTGATTATCGAACTGCTTGGAAACTATGGAAGGATTAATCACCGGAAGAACATTCATACAGATAATGTAGATGTTGTTTTCTTCTTCATCCGGGTGAGAAATATACGTCTCATCCTCTTCGTGATACTTTGTCATCATAACCTTGCGTATGAGGCGGGAAGTATCGGCCATGTACACATTATTTTCTGAAAGCGCAGATTCTTTTGTAACCGGAATCTTCTGCTTTCTTAAGATTTCTTCTGTTTTATTTGCAGAAAGAATGGTCCAGCCATCAGAAACAAGAAATTCCGCAAACTCAACGAGATTTTCTGTGTTTTCAACGTGAATTACAGCTCTCTTTGTCATAACTTTATTTTATCAGAAAAATAATGTAAAATGAAGTCCTATGAAAGCTATATCCAAAAAGTCTGTTCTGGCGGGACATATTACAGTTCCAGGTTCAAAAAGTCATACAATACGTGCTTTGATTCTTGCTGCAATGGCAGATGGAACCTCGCACATTTCAAATCCACTTCCAAGTAACGATTGTCTCTCTACAGCTGCAGCTGTAAAAAAGGTTGGAGCTGAAGTTGATTTTGGAGACGGAGAAAACAGCGGTGTATGGACTGTAAAAGGTGCCGGCAAAAATCTTCATTTACCAGAAGACCAGATTGATGTAGGAAATTCTGGCTCACTCATGTATTTTCTGTGTCCAGTGCTTTCAACCTTGCCTGGAGAATGTACCTTTACCGGCGATGAGTCTATTTGTCGCCGCCCTGTAAATCATCTGATTGATGCGCTCTGTCAGTTTGGCGCAAATGGAAAAAGCTTAAATAACGGGCCGGATGGCTCTACTGGAACAACTCCACCTTTCAGCTTTTGTGGTCCAATAGATGTAAATAAAACTCTCGTTACAGAGGGTGCTCTTTCGCAGTATATTTCCGGCTTTATGATGGCTGCTTCACGCCTCAACGGAACTCTTAAAATGGAGCTTACAAATCCTAAAGAAACTCCATACCTTACAATGACAAAGCTCTGGCTTGAGAGTGTAGGGGTGCCGGTTTCAATTTCACCGGATTTCAAAAAAATCAGCGTGACAGGTCCTGTTCCATTTAAGGCCTTTGACCGTGCCGTTCCTTCCGACTGGGAAGGTGTTGCATTCCCTCTGATTGCCGCTTTAATTTCCGGCAGTGAAATTATAATTGATAATGTAGACGGTTCTGGCAGCCAGGGCGATGATAAAATTGTAGAAGTGCTTAAGTCTGTTGGCGCTGATATCGACTGGCATCGTGATGCAGATGAGCTTGTGGTGCGTGGTGGCAAAATGCTTAGCACAGCTGATTTGTCTGACGGTCAGCTCACAGTTGAAATGTCTGCCTTCCCGGATGCAATCTGTGCACTCGCAGTAATTGCCTGCTTTATTGAAGGAAAAACTGTATTTACTGATATTGATATCTGCCGTAAAAAAGAAACCGACCGCATTAAGGCAATGACCAGTGAGCTTACAAAGCTTGGTGCTCACATAGTTGATGAAGGCGACAGGCTTGTAGTTTACGGAGACGGCGGTAAGAGCCTTCATGGCGGCGAAGTTGAATCCTTTAAGGATCACAGAATTGTTATGTCGTTTGCCTGTCTTGGTCTTGGACTAAAAGATGGCGAGCAGGTAACTGTAAATGATGCAGAATGGTGCAGCGTAACCTTCCCTAAATTCTTTGAAGTAATGAATGAAATTGGAGCCGGCTTTGAAACAAAATAACAGGCCGGCTGGTGAGAATGCGGAGTTCTTGCAGAGTCAGCTCATTACTTACATTGGAAATAAACGAGCTCTTCTAGATTTCATTGGTCAAGGGATTGGCGAGGTACAGTCGAAAATTGGGCGTGCTAAACTTTCCTGTCTTGATTTGTTTGCGGGAAGCGGTATTGTAAGCCGCTACCTTAAGCAGTACGCTTCTTCAATTACAGTTAATGACCTTGAGCAGTATTCGGGTATAATCAACCGCTGCTATTTAAGTAATAAATCAGAAATTAATATTGATGAGCTTCAAAAACTTCATGCTTCTCTCTGTAAAAAAATAGACCGCCGCATGGCAGCCCTCGAAAAATCAGCTTCTGGCTTTAAGAGTGCGGGCTTTATTTCTGAGCTTTATGCTCCGGCGAGCGAAGATAATATAGAAAAAGGCGAACGCTGTTTTTACACACCGTACAATGCAGCCTATCTTGATGTTGCCCGCCAGCTTATAGAAAAAGAAGTTTCTCCGGAACTCAGAGATTTTTTTATTGCACCGCTTTTGTCCGAAGCTTCTATTCATGCAAACACAGCCGGAATCTTTAAGGGCTTTTATAAAAATTCCAAAACAGGAACAGGTCAGTTCGGTGGAAACGGTCGTAATGCGCTTTCCAGAATCCGTGGAAAAATCAGCCTGCCTTTCCCTGTGTTTTCTGAGTTCAACTGTAAGTCGCGCGTGTTCAGCTGCGATGCAAATAGTCTTGTGCTTGATGAAGCTCTTTATGATAAAGCATTTACAACAGGCGGAGTTTTTGATTTAGCTTATTTCGACCCTCCATACAATCAGCATCCTTATGGTTCAAATTATTTTATGCTGAATCTGATAGCTGACTACCAGCGTCCGGATGCAGAAAATATCAGCCGCGTTTCGGGAATCCCTAGAGACTGGAACCGTTCAGATTACAATAAAAAGCGCCGTGTGGCAGAAGTGTTTGTGGAACTTGTAAGAAATGTGCGTGCACGCTTTGTTCTTGTTTCTTTTAATTCCGAAGGCTTTATTCCAAAGGATGAAATGATTGAGCTTCTTTCTTCCTGCGGTAAGGTTAAGGTTCTCGAAGCTGATTATAATGCCTTCCGTGGGTCGCGTAATTTAAGCGGCCGCGAGATTCACGTAAAGGAATTTCTTTTCCTTGTAGAAAAACAATAAAAAATCAAAAAAAATCTCCTGAAAAGTGTCAGAAATGTCATATCAATCCTATTTTAACAATGGGAACTATAAGGAGGTTTTCTATGAAAAATTGGATTGCGGTATTGCTCGCGGCGGGCATGATTTTCTTTTGTGGCTGCGAAAATCAGTTTGTTAAAGATTCTTCGTTTAAGAGAAGCGGTGAAACGGGAGAGGCAGCACGGGGAAAACGAAACATCAGCCTTGTATGTTGGAATGTTCAAACTTTTTTTGATGCGGTAACAACCGGCAGCGAATATAAGGATTTTAAAAATTCCGAGCGGTGGACTAAAGAAAAATATCTGCAGCGTCTGAATAAGCTATGTGAGGTAATGACCTCGCTGAACCCTGATGTTTTTGTAATGGAAGAAATTGAAAATGCAGACGTGGTTCAGGATATTACAAATACACTTGCAGGTGGCTCGTGGGAACGTAAGAAAAACTGGCAGTATACCTGTTTTACAAAGGACAGCGGGAGTGCAATCGGTTGTGCAGTTTTTTCCCGTTATGAGCTTACCGGAGTAAAATGTCATACTCTTGATATACGTACTCAAAAAGAAGCACAGCCTTCTGCGCGGCCGCTTATGCAGCTGACTGTTATTGCCGGTGAGCAGGAGCTGGAGTTGTTTGTAAATCACTGGAAGTCAAAATCAGGGGGAGAAGAAGAAACTGAAATCTGGCGCGACTGGCAGGAGCTTGTGCTTGCGGAAAATGTTTTGCAGAATCAACGGAACGGAAAAACAGTTGTAATGTGCGGAGACTTTAACCGCAGTGCCGAAGATTTTATTCTTTCAGAGGCAGACCGTAAGCATAGTAATACAGTGTTGAGAGGGGCAGCTGGTAATGTTGAAGTATTTTCTCCCTGGTTTCGTTCAGACGGAAAATTTGCAACCGAAGCTGGAAGTTATTTTTATAATGAAGAATGGGAGCGGATTGATAATATTATGATTACAGGCGCTGCATCTATTGCGTCGTTTTCAACAGTAACTGATTCACCGGTTGCAGACGAGGAGGGGATTCCTGCTGCATTTAAAATTTATACGGGAGAAGGCTGCTCAGATCATCTGCCTTTAAAATGTGTGATTGCTTTGTAGTTTATTTGAGTAAAACCCAGGTTGCTCCGCTTCCGCCTTCTGCCTTTGTTTTTGGATGGCCGGAAGCACCGCAGCGTTTATCGTGTTCAATAAAGCGTCGTACAAGCTCTCCAAGCACTGGGTCTGAGCCGTGTGAATGAATGCCTTTGCCGTGAATAATTAAAACCTTTCGTAAACCGCGGGCTTTGCAGTCTGTAATAAAGCGGTCGAGGCTCATCTGTGCTTCATCCTGATGCAGCCCGTGAAGGTCGAGTCTTGCTTCCGGCTGCATATTCATTAAATAATTTCTGTCGTAAAGCTTTGAGCGGGATTCCTGCTCTTCAGCCATTTTGTCTTTGTCTATTGTTCCATAGCGGCGGAGCCAGAGCTCCATAGGATTAATCTGCTTAGAGTTTTCTGCCTTAAGCTTTATTTCAAAGTCCTTTTCGGCAGCACGGGCTTTTTCTTCTGCAGTAGGAGCATTTGCCTTTTTATGAGAAACCTGATTCTTTCCGCTTTCCTTCTGTTTTTTAACCTGATTTTTCTGGTATGTATCCCACTGGTTCAGAATATCGCCCATGTCCATAATATTGCCTCGCTTTTACTTGATGATACAAATATCACCGGTGTTACACCATCCTCCAGTTTCCCCAACCTCAATGTAGTACCACTTACCGGTGTGTTCAAGAATACGGACACGGCTGCCGCCAGAAACCTCAGAAACAGATTCTGCATTTGCCTGAGGAATTGAATATATCTTACAGCCTGTGCAGATACCATAGCGTTCGTTCTTTCTTACGGCACAATAAATTAATATGGCAATTCCAATTACAAGAAGAATAATAAATGCAAGCGTTCTGATTTTATGCTTGTTTCTTATGGCAATAATCATAAATACAATGGATGCAAGAATAATGATAATTGCTATATAAAAGAGCACTGAAGGGAAAATAGGATTAGGCGAAACAATAAGTCCGCACGATTCCTCATAGTTTATGCGGTTTCTTCTTGCCTTAGGATAAAGCAAAAACTCGTTATGCTCTTTTGTGTAATAATCAGCAAGAGTCTGACATTCTTCTTTTGTAAGCAGTGTTGCACCAAAAGAATCAGCCTGTTCTTCTTCCTGGAAAAAGGCTGCCGAGAAAATGTCTTCTTCGTTTGCAGATTCTTCTGAATCGGTGCTTTCTGTAAATTCAATTAAAAAACCCGGCATTTTCAGTTCAATTCTTGCGCCGTTGTAACCGATTGCATTTAAGCGGAAGGTTGGAATTTTCTGAAGGCCTGGAATAAGTCCGGTCCATTCAAACGAAGCAACCGGAATAAGAGTATGAGAATAAACACGCTCACGGTAACGATTTTCTGTAAACTCATATTCATCAATACAGGTAAAAATAGAATCCTTTGGAAGATCCCAGTTGAATTGGGTTAATTGAGTTGCGTACTGAAGGTTTACGGTAAGCTTAATTTTCTTTCCTGTTGGTATTTTCAAAACTGGTGAATTGCCCAATAAATCATCAGAATAAATCTTTATGCCGTCTTCAAAGGCTAAAACAATTCGCGGGTTCATTGTCGAAGGATCTACAGTAACAGTAACCGGCTCAAACGAAATTGAACGGCGGCGGTTTTGAATCATCATAGGAAGAGGAGATGGAGTGTAGCTTCCTTCCTTTGCGAAATTATACCAGACTTCAATTGTTGTTCCGTTCTGCTTATAGTCTTCTGATTTACGGATTGTGCGGAAGGTAATGTCGTGCTCCTGAGTAGCCGCAAGTACCTGTACCTGAGAAGCCCGCACGTTTGGAATTGTTACGGTAAATTTTAAATCAGTTTTAGTATAAAGATTCTGTCCTTCATCCGGAATAAATCTGAGCTGTCTAATCTGTTCGAGAGTAATATTCTGTGCAAATGAAGCGGTCGAACAGAACAGGGCTGCGAGAATAACTAGAAATCTTCTGCCAGATTTGATGAATCTTTGGTTTCGCTGTTTTTCCATTGTTTCTGATCATTCTCCTTTATGTGCTGGAATACTGCCTGTTCGAGGTTTTGAGGAGAGGCTTCCTCCTGAGAAGCCTGAATCTGATTACTCTGATTCTGCTTTCCCTTTGCCTGACTTTGCTGCATTGAAAGTTCAAAATTGATTTTTGCATCCATATGGGTGCTGTCTATTTCAAGTGCTTTTCTGAAATAATCTCTTGCTTCATCAAAATCAGAATTGCGCCAGGCCAGTACACCTGCATTATAAAATGCAGAGTAGCGCACAGCATCAGGTGCATCCTCAGAAATAGACTTAAAATGCTCAAGGGCTGCTTCATCTTCGCCAAGCATAATATACGCTGTACCTAAATCATAAAGTGCATAGCTCTGGGCAATGCGGTTTGCCTCTGCGGATGCATTTTCAGAGGCTTCCATAAAGCAGGAAACGGCATGTCTGTATTTTTTCTGCTGATACGAAATTGTTCCCTTGAGTATGTCTGCAGTTTCAGAAGAGCAGCCTGTAAAAATCAGGGTGACAAGAGAGATAAGTGCTGCGGCAGAGCTTTTTAAGGTTTTGCTTCCAAAGAAACGAACAAAGTTAAACTCTGTTGCAATATAGCTGAGAATTAAAAAAATTGCCGCAAGCGAAAGGAAAAGCTTGTAGCGTGGAACAGGCTTTACTTCGTAAGAGGTTATAAGATTTTCTGTTGCACCAAAACGCAGCTGAGAAAGCAGCTGAACAGCAGAACCTTTTTCCTGAGAGTTGATGTACATAAGATTATCGTGATTATTGAAAAAGCGGAAACGGCTTGAGGCTTCGGAAATTGCTTTTTCAAGACGGTCACGGCGAAGGGCTGTCATTACCTGAGTTTTTCCATCGCCTGTAAGAACAGGTGATTCAGCTTCAGAACCAAAACCAATTAAGGTTACTGGAATACCTGCCTTCTGACATTCGAGCAGGGCAGAAGAAAGCTGACCATCTGTTTCTTCACCGTCTGTGAAAACCCAGATTCTTCCTGCAGAAGAAAAGTTAGTATTAAAGGATTCTTTTGCTTTCAGAATACCTTTTCCAATGCTTGAGCCCGGTACAGTCATAAGTCCCGGCGACATAACCTCAAGCAGAGATTCAACCATTGCTGAATCATCAGTTAATGGAATTGCAGCGATTCCGTCTCCCTTTGCAATAACAACCGAAACAGGTGTGCCTTCCATTTTTGAAAGAAGCTTTTTAGCGTAAAGCGCAGAAGCATCGAGACGTGTTGTATTTCCAGGGCAGTCTTTAGCAAGCATACTGTTGGAAATATCAAAAACCATTGCAACAGAATGTCCTGTTTTCTGAACAGGAACAAGGTAGGTTCCCCAGGTAAGACCGGCACGTGCGAGCAGCAGGAAAATAAATGCAACAGCAAGACAGCTCGAACGGATAAATAAAATCTTTTTATAACGGAAGCAGCTCATCTCCTTTAAGATGATTCGTCTGATAAACCATGCAAGAACAAAAAGAAGAATTGCAACAGAAAGAAATTTCTTGTAGTAAAGATGATTTACAGTTCGATAAGTAAAGGTTTGTGAAACAGCTTCAGTTTTTGAAACAGTGCTTAAAATATCAGAAAGCTCGTTTAAGGTAAGGGCTTCAAAGTAACGGCCGTTTGCAATGTCCGAGATTTTCTTAAGGGAAGCCGGATTAAAGTTTGAATCAAGATAGCCGGAATAAAGACGGCCTGTTACCGGGTCGGTATATTCAATAGGAACCTTTCCTTTTGATCCGATTCCAACTACATAAATTGTAATCTTGTTATCAGCTGCTAACTTAGCGGCAGTTTCCGGATGAATCTCACCGGCATTGTTTTCACCATCAGTCAAAAGTACAATGCACTTTTTCTGTGCAGAAGAAGAAACAAGATGGCATACTGCAGTGCTTAAGCCGTCTCCAATAGCAGAGCCGTTTCCAAAGGAGCCTGCTGTAATCTGCGAAAGTCTTTCAGAAAAGAAGGTCTGGTCACTTGTCGGAGGAACAAGAACAGCAGCGCTGCTTCCAAGACCAACAAGCCCGTAGCGGCTTCCGTCGTTTTTATTTGTAAGAAGATAAATTGCATTTTTAGCAGCTTCAAGACGCTGTGCTCCGTCTACATCCTTTGCAGACATGGAAGGACTGGTATCGATAACAAAAACAATATCTGTACCAAGAGAGGTATAAACCTTTTCCTGATTTGAAATAACAGGAGCTGCAAGAGCACATACAGAAATTAAAAAGGCAAGAATATAAAAAATGCTGGCAGTTACAGAAAGAAATTTCTGAGGTCTGCCTTTCCATTCAAAATTGCGGCCTTCCCAGTCTGCAAGAACAGCAGGGAAGGTGATGCGGTTAAATATTTTGAGATGTCGTAAAATAAAAAGAACAGGAATGAGAATCAGGAGAAAAAAGGCTGCTGGGTTTTCAAAGTTAGGCACGGGCTTCCTCCTGTGTTTCAAGGGTTTCAATATTTTTTACAAGCTGTTCAACAAGCTTTACTAATTCATCTTTTTCAAAAGCACCACGTTTGCTGTAGCGGATGTAGTCTGTACGGATAAAGCAGGATGCAATGTCGCCGAAGGCTTCTTCTTTTTTGTCAGAGCAGAGTCCGCTTGTAACTGTCTGCCAGCCTGCCATAATATCAGCTGTTACAGTACGGGTAAAAGGATAGTCAAAACGAACTTCAAGATAATTACGCAAAAGCTTCTGGATCTTTTCGGCAGCAGCTTTAGCATTAAAGTCTGGTTCATCAGCTGTATCTGCAATTTTATAAAGTGCACGCTTTGTCTGCTTTTTATTTTTTTTGTATTTTTTTAGCAGACGTCTGTTGTTTATATAGAATATAAGGCTTTTTCGTTTTACAAAAAGTCTTATAAGAATAATAAGAATAAGAATTATTCCGGCTAAGGTACCGTAAAGCTTATAGGCAGTTCCAGGTAAAAGAAGCGGAGCTGCTGTGTCGTGAAGGGTGGTCGTTGCAGCATTTTCTGCAGTTATAAGAGAAACAATCTGAAGCGGCTGAAATTCAAGAATTAAATCTGCATCTTCAATTTCCATTGGAGGAAACTGAAGGTCTCCTGTTTTCCACGGAACAAAGGTAATTGTAAGCTGATAAAAATCAACACCGGCTGGAGAGAGCGAAACATCTTTAATTACGTATTCTTCTGTTGAACTCTGACTAACAAGCGGTAGTTTTGTGGTGCCCTGAGCAGTAAGGGTTTTCAGCGTTTGACTCGGGCTGTTAAAGGTACAGCGTAATTCTGCCGTGTCGCCAATGTAAACTTTTTTAGGTACGAGAATCTGCTGCGGTGAAATTATTGCCATTGCTGTCTCCTTACCTCATTCTTGCCTTGCGTGCAAAAATCTGATTAAGAACCTGAACAGGCTCTGTTTTTGTATCGAGTATCACAGGCATAATTCCATGCTTAATGCAGAAATCCTGCCAGCGGTTTTTATTCATTTCGTTGTAGCTTCGCCATTCCTTCTGGAAGGCTGAAGAAGAGGATGGAAGCGACATTTTAAGACCGCTTTCTGCATCCTGGAAGGTAACTGTACCGAGAGACGGAAGCTCTTCGTCAAAGGCGTCGTGAAGGTTTATTGCAATTACGTCGTTTTTATGTGCGAGGTTAATGAGCGGTTTTTCCCAGCCGCCGCTGCGGAAGTCCGAAAGGAGGAACACGAGGGTTCGTTTGCGGAGGACTTTTGCCGCCGCGGTGATTGCATTGGCAAGCGCTGAGCCGTCGGTTAGAGATGACGGTAAGCGGTCAAGATGGTTAAGCAGCTGCATTGTGTTTTCTTTACCGAGCGAGGGCTCGCACGAAAAATGTATTGAGCCGTCGAAGATTACGGCGCCTGTCGGACATGAATTGAGCTCCGCCGCGATTGTAACGAGCGCGGCCGCTTCTGCCGCAGCGGCGTATTTAGTGCGGCGGTCTGCCGAGGTCTCAAGCTGCATAGAGCGCGACGAATCAACAATCAGAAAAATCTGCAGTTCGCGTTCCTCTTCGAATACCTTGATGTACGGCCGCCCCATTCGGGCTGTTACGTTCCAGTCGATTGTGCGGATGTCGTCTCCGCGTATATAGTCACGAACACCTGCAAACTCAACACCCTGACCACGATAAAGCGAGCGGAAGTTGCCGGACTTCATTCCGTCGGCAATATCTTCAGCCATCAGCCTCAGGTACAGAGCTTTTTTTATGAGAGATTCATTATTTGCAAGGTAACGTTTTGACATAATAGTATTCGTCATGCTGAACTTGTTTCAGCATCTCTTATGGAACCGGAATAAAGTCCAGAATTCTTGTGATAATATCATCAGCTGTAACATTGTCTGCTGCAGCTTCGTACGAAAGAACAAGACGATGACGAAGAACATTTAAGGCCACGGCTTTAATATCTTCAGGAAGAACAAAGTCACGGCCTGCTAAAAGTGCCTTTACCTTTGCACACTGAAGCATCGCAATACCTGCACGTGGCGACGCACCAAAATGAATGTAGCGGGTAATATCGTTTGAATTAGCAGTGTTTACAAGAGTACGGCCGCCCTGCTGTTTTTTCGAGTTCTCCGGGCGTGTAACAGTCAAAATAGAAACAATGTATTCTACAAGCTTTTCATCGCAGGTAATTCTTTCTGCGGCAGCCTTAAGTGCTTCAATGTCTCCCGGCTGAACAATCTTTCTTACAGGTACATATGGAGCCTTACCGCAGGTCTGTACAATTTTAATTTCGTTGTCGGCAGCAGGATAGCTGATTACAAGCTTCATTAAGAAACGGTCGAGCTCGGCCTCCGGCAAATTATAAGTACCCTCCTGTTCAACAGGGTTCTGAGTAGCAAGAACAAAGAACGGCTCAGGAAGCTTATATGTTTCTTCGCCGATAGTAATCTGGCGCTCTTCCATTGCTTCGAGCATAGCCGACTGAACCTTTGCAGGTGCACGGTTAATTTCATCTGCAAGAATTACGTTTGCAAAAACAGGTCCCTTGCGCACGCTGAATGTTCCGGTATTCTGTTCATAAATCAAAGTTCCCGTAACATCAGCCGGAAGCAGATCCGGAGTAAACTGAATGCGCTTAAAATCCAGACCAAGAATTTCAGCTATGGTTTTAATTGCAAGAGTTTTAGCAAGACCCGGAACACCTTCCAGAAGCACGTGGCCGCCCGCAATAAAAGCGGTCAAAATATCATCAATAAGCTTTTCCTGCCCAACAAGACGCTTTCCAGCCTCTGCGCGGCATTCTTCTATTATATGCACTAATCTATTTTCCATAGTCAATGATTATAACGAAAATGTTTATTTGTTACAAATCACAGAGTAATGAAAATTCTGTATAAATATACAAAAAATACTGTGTTTTTCGCATAATCATTGACTAACAAAGCACAAATTTGCATAATTAGGGCATTATGATTAATCCATTAGCAAAAGAATTGAATGATACCCTTGCTGGTTCAGTCGTAGACGCTCTCATGTCGGACATGGGAAAGCGCCTTTATTTCCCAAACGGAATTATTTCTCAGGGTGGAGAAGCTGCAAAAGATGCACACTTCGCAAACGGAACAATCGGTATGGCAGTTGCTGCCGGAACTCCGATAGAGCTTGATTCTTATAAAAAGAACATGCCTGCACTTACACCGCGCGAAACAGTTGCTTATGCAAAAACAGCCGGTAATCCAGACCTCCGTGCTTTATGGAAAGAAAAAATCATAGAAAAAAATCCGTCGCTTAAGAACAAACAGTTCTCACTGCCAATTCTGGTACCGGGACTTACAGCAGTTCTTTCTTATGTAAGCGACCTTTTTGTTGATGTAGATAAGCCGCTTCTTGCTGCAGACCCTTGCTGGGATAACTACGAGCTGATTGC